>NZ_MUOA01000064.1:0-78503 GCF_002001065.1 Pseudomonas sp. A25(2017)
GGCCGTTACCGCAGCGATGGATATGTACTCGGCCATAAGCCTGGCCAGCTGTCAGACTGACTTCGTGAGCAAGCTCCTACCCAAAAACTCAGATATCTGATCTTCTAAATAGATTCCAAGGCGCAGGTTACACGGTGGCGAAAGGGTTCACTCTCCTATACGTGGTCACAGCATGCTGTGCCAACAACGACAGAGAAACATCGCCCTCAGGACCGTGCATTCGATTCTTTCGCTTTAGTTGTCGCCCGTATAAATAAAATAGCAAGTTGCAATCTTGACTCTTCTTTGAAATGCATTGAAAACCTTCCCGTTTGAGTTGTTGGTTTTCAAGCGTTAGTTTGCGTGCCTGATAAGTTGTCGGTGTGCGCTTGTCAGTGCTTGGCAAACGTTTTAGATGTCGCCAGGTTGCAAAATATTAAATCGAATCAATAGGTCGCCAGAACACGTGCTGGCGGCGGCGTTGTTATAGGCCTGTTTTTAATGGAACAGGCCAAGGAGTGTCTTTTTATGCAGGAAGCAAATATCAAGACAGGCGACAGTGCGCTCGGCTTCATCAGCCTTTTCAAACTGGCCGACCTCGAACGGGCACTGTTGCCCTACAAGAACAATGAGCACTACGACGCGGTCATCCGTTATTACTTTGCCTGTGTCGGCATGCCGGATTCCCACAGGCTGCTCGAGCCACTGGGGCTCTTGAAGCAGACGCTCGCCAAGCTGGTGGGCACGCGCAGGGTCAAGCGCAGCCAGGAGACACATATCTCTGGCCCTGCCAGGGCGGGGATTGATCTTGCGCAGATATACGACAAAGTCGAACAGCATGAAGCGCGCCTTCAGTTCAGTGCCGAGCAGATGAAAAAGTTGCCCGCGGAGGTGCCCAAGACGTTGCACTTCGTCTGGCTCGGCGGTGGCCTTGGCGACATTCAGCGCGATTACCTCAATGTATGGCGACAGGTGTTGGCCCGGCAGGGTTATACCCTGAATCTTTGGTATGACAGCGATGCACTGCTGGCCTGGCAAACCAATAAGCTTATTGTCGAGGCCGCCAAGGCCAATGTTTTTTTACATGACGTAGATGTGCGTATTAGTGAAATCGAGTTGGGTGCCCTGTACAACGAACATGCCCTGGTTCTGAAACAACAGATGCAGGCCCATATTAATACCGCGGTGACGAATGGCAGATCCGCCGATGAGGCCCGGATCGATTTACTGGCCCGCGCCTACGGTCAGGATACGCAAGTGCTGCGCCAACAATTGGAACGCAATCGGCGCAGTGTCCTGGACATGGACGGCTTCAAGTTGCGTGATCTAGCCGACGGCGCAGTTTCGCTGCAATTGCAGGAGGTCTATGACCGGCAGATGCGCTTGCTCGGCAATATGGCGGCAGCCTCGGATGTGGTGCGCGCTGAAGTCCTGTTTGCCGAAGGTGGCAGTTATACCGACATCGACCACCTTCCACCGTTATCGACAACCCTGGGCGGCGTCGACATCAGCGGGTTTAGCGATGATGCCCGCCTGGGCACCCTGCAATTGCTGCTGAACGAGAACCCCGGATGGATGCCGGGTCGCCAGGCTTCCTCCCGTTATCGCGTGCATATTCCCGCCGAGCATCTGCCGGCACTGCAAGCGTTCGTGCAAGGCCGGCCAAGCTTGAGCGAGGTCTTCGCATTGCCGACGGAGCGGTTGGCCCGACCTTTCGCGCTGCGGGCCTTGAGCATGGAAATGTCGTTATCCAATGCCTTCCTGATGGCCCATCCGGGCGCTGAGATGCTTGAAAGCGTGATCGATCGTCTGCGCGCCAATCACGAGTTGATTGAAGCGTCGGTCCAACTGGCCGCCCAACGCGATGTGACATTGAGCGACGTTGCTGGGATGTTGGCTCTGGTGGAAGAAGTCTTCGAAACAACCAATGGACCGCTGAGCCGCCTGCCGATGGGCGAAGTGCTCAGGGCGATCGCGCGAATATCGGGCGTAGCGACCCACTTCGGCGACGGCATTCGCTTCGAGAGCGAAGGAACCGTCCATCTGACGGGCCCCGGCGCCATGCGTGACGGCATGGCCGACTACGCGAACACACACTTGAGCGCGGAAGTTGCCAGCACCTTGCACAAGGAGGCAGGCATAGCCCCTCACCTGACGGTGAACGGCGCCACAGAAGAAGAGCAGGATCACTCCTGGAAAGAAAATGGCAACCAACCCGAAAAATGGGTCAGCAACGAGCAGGCACGCTGGCGTGAAGGTCAGTACCGCACGCGCTACAGCGGCGACATCGCCCAGTTGCTCAAGCATTCGACCGTTGAGTTCCAACAGGGCTGGCCGCTGATCGAAGGCCGCGCCGTGCTGCTGACCGATCTCCTGGAGCGATTGGTCGAGGGGCTCGGTGAGCCGTTCATCGAGGCGATGAGCCGGGGCCACGATGGTGAGATTCGCTTCGACAAGCCGCTGCCGTTGAGTTTCGATGATCGCCAGCGTATCCGGCAGCAGCCTGCCGATGCACTGGTTCCGGTGTTCCTGAGCGACGCAAAGATGCAAAGCCTGGGGATCGACGACGTACTGGGCGAGATTGCCAGCGGCTTGCGGCGCGTCATTGAGGCCAGCCCTGTGCAAAGGTTGTCGCTGGGCGTGTTGCTCGGCTTGGAGACTCTGGATAACCCGCATTTCAACGCGGCTACCAGCGCGCTGGAGAACCTGGCCAACAGCGTTGCCGAACAGGCTGTGGCCGGCCGTTACGCGGTCATCGAGCGGCAATTGTTCAAGCGCAAGGCGCCAGGGTTCATGAGCGGCCTGGCGAGCGATTTGGCGGATGTGCCGCTGCCGTCCGACAGCGCGCTGGCGCTGAAGAAAACCGCTTTGAAACAGGCGCGGACGCTGTTCCAGTGGGGGCGTCATGTCGCACGGATCCAGAAGGTGGCAACCCTTGAGCATCGCCTCCAAGTGGTCGAACGCTCCGGGCAGGTGCTGGACGGATTCGGCCACACCGGTGTGCAAATGGTCCCCCAGGATTTGCTGCTCAACGGCGATGGCGAGGCGATTGGTGGGCGCTGCTATCCCTTGGCGTTGGTGATGAGTGCAGCGCTTGCCCAGGGCGACGTCGCCTCCGGGCACTTGCGCGAGCGCTTCTTCCTGGCGGTACTCGAACCCGGACAAGCCGACTCCCAGGCCTTTGTGCAAAGCCTGGAAGCTCTGCGGGACGTGTCGCTGGGCGAGGTGGGTACGCGGCTTGGCCAGGCGAGCCTGGACCAGATCACTGCCGCACTCGAAAGACACGTCGCGCCCCGTACGCTGATGCTCAACTCGGACAACCATTCGATGCTGGTGGCCAAGACCGCTAGCGGAGAACGCGCCAGCTATCATTTTTTCGACCCCAACTTTGGCCTGTGCAAATTCGACCATGTGGACGGGCTGCAACGTGCGCTGGAACACTTTTTCCAGACCGAGGGCATGGCCCGCTATTACGCCGCCTATGGTTCTGAAACTCGACCGCAATTCGATCTGATCGACCTGCACAGCGCCAAGATCTCGACCTTGGAACTGTCTGACGGTTTCACGGTGGAGCACCTGCTCAAGCCCGATCCCTTGCCAGGAAAACCGGCGCTTGAGATTCGCCAGCGCTTGAACAGGGCCTATGGAAAATCCCTGGTCGACAATTCGCATCTGGGCAGCAGTTTGCTGGCGTTGGACAGCCATTGGTGGGGACAGCAGATCGCCCAGGCAACGGTCGGTTTGCAGGCGCTGCATGACTCGCCGACGCCGCTGGTGCCCTTGTTCGAAACGCTGGAGATCACGCCCGAAGGCCAATACCGAGTGAGCTTGATCGATCCCGCGCAACCGCAACAGCAGGTCCGCGTGCTCAGTGACGATCATCGCCTGCTGCGGATCAAGAACTGGTTGTCGGAACAGTTCTCGACCCTGGCCCGCCAACCTGTGCAGACCGGTGGCGTCCTGGATCCGACCGAGGCCGGCAGTGTCCATACCCTCAACGCAGGCTTCACCATCCAGGCCTTGATGAACGCCTTGCGCGGGCGGGAAGGGGATGACCGAACGTTGACCACTGCCGTGCGCTTGCATGCCTACGTCAACTACGCGCAGTTGGTGCACGGCAATGTCGTGGATGTGGCGGGGCTGGTGCAGTTGGCTCGCACCGCCCTGGCGGAAGAACGGCTCATTGCCGGCACGTGTGCGCCGGTCGTTGGTCAGGCGCTGGGGCATGCGGCCAACGAGGGCGTCGGCGCGGTGTTGGGGCTGGCCAATGTCGGCTTTGATATCTATCAGTTGAAGACCGCGCAAACCGGCATCGAAAAAGCTCAATTCGGTACTCAGCTGACATTCGACTCTGCCAGCCTGGCCTTGACGGCGGGCGGCGTTGGCGCGGGGTTGGCCGGGGCGTCTACCGCTGCGGCGGTGCTTGGCGGTGCGGGTGTGATTCTGGGTGGGGTGGCCGTCGGGGTGGCCGCCCTGGCCCAGGGGTTTGCCAGCATCGCGCAGCAGGCGCGGGACGTCGGTCAGTTTTTCGATGAGCTGGAACAGGCCTATCGTGGTGACGGCTACCACTACGATCACACGCTGGCCGCGTGGGTGGCACGGCCTTCAATGATCGTCAGAAGCATCGACCTGGCGGAGGGGACATTGCAGCTCGACAGTCCGAAGCTGTATCCCCTGCATGATCATTTTGGTGTGCCGGGCTTCGATCCCGATGAGGCGCGGGCGATCGACATCCGTCAAGAACTGGGGCTGCCCGGACGGATCGGATTCGTCCCGCCGGCCGGACAACCCATCGTGCTGCCCTGCACGCCGCAAACCACTTACGGCTATGAATACAAGGCGCTGCCCTTTGCTCGCTGGCGCCATGATCGCGGCTTCGACACGGCCCGGCGGCTGGAGAAGAGGCAAGCGGACGGCACCTGGCTGTTCTTGTTCTCGTTCTATTCGTTTCCGTCCGACTACATTCTCAATCGCCTGAGTCCGGTGTATGGCGAAACGGTCATCCGGGTGAACCTGGATGCGCTGGAGCGGACACTGGTGATTCCCGTGCTGCCAGAAGCCTGGCATGGAAAGTTGTCCTATCGGCTCAGGGGCGCGGGTGCGCGCTGTACCGTGACGCTCAATCCCGGGGTCGATATCAGCCTTGTTGCACCGAACCAGACGTATTGCCGCTGGGTGTTGCAGGCAACCTGGGCCAATGAGAGTGATATCCGTGTCGAGTCTTCCGGCGAACTGTACATCGGCTCCGTCCATGTCACGCGTTCCGGCGGCCGGCAGGAAGTGCTGATCCGTACCGCTGATCAATTGTTCAGCGTCACCGGGGACAAGCGCCAACTGGAGCTGATCGAGCAGACGGCGCCCGAGGGGCTCGATGAGCAGGCGCTGCTTGACCACTACACGGCCCTGGCGCGCGAGCATCGATTGGCGCTGCCCTATACGCCGATCCATCACTATCTGATCCCGTTCGAGGATCCCCGGCAACTGCGCTACACCACGGCCTGGTATGACGCGGGCGAAGACCGCTTTCTCTATATCCGCGACGACATGGCTGTGCTCGGCGAGCCGCAGCTGTCGGTCGTCATGGGCACGTCTGCGTATTTCTACGATCCCGACGGGTTCCAGATATGGCAGACGGATTGCGCGACGGGTTTGCTCAAGTGTCGCTACCTGTTACTGCTCCAGGAGGGGCAAAGCACCATTCGCAGCCTGGAAGCGGATGCGCAGGGGGTGATTCATGTGGTGCAGGAATACCGCCTCAATGATCAAACTGTCCGGCAATACCGCTACCTGATTCATGACGGGCAATTGCTGTTGAGTTCCGTCACTTACGACACTGCGCCGCAACTGCAGGCGCTGCTGCTGACCACCGATACCCTGCCCGAGTGGTCGTCCGTACTGGGCGACGTTCTGCGGCTGCCCCCCGGGCCTTCGAATAACGGGGCGACGACCGTCGATTGGCAACCGGCTTCGTACGTTTCGATCTGCTGGACGATTGCGCCCGACTCCCGAGACCTGGCGTGGGTACGCAGCAGCGATCGACGGCTGATCCTTGCGCAACCCGCCAGTTCTCATCCCCGTGGCTGGGATGACTCGATCAAGAACCTGGACGGGGTGATGCTATTGCCGATGGCCGACGACAGCGATGTGTTCTTCGTTTACCTGCGAGTGACCTCCAACCAGACGCTCTGCCGACTGCAGCGCAGCGTGTACGACGGTAGGGCGCTGTGGACCCAGCAATGGGTGCAGCCTGAGGGGCTCAAGCAGATCCTGGCCGTCGACGGGGGGTATGTGGCGCTCGATGAAAACGGGCTGTTTTTCAACCTGGGCGCGCAAGAGACGTTGCAATTTGCTGGCGTGAGCGAACAGTGGCTCAAGGGGCGTGCCCGGTGGTGGCAGGCGCTCGAGCCGTTGGCCACGCGCTACCCGGGCAAGGATTTTGCCATTGCCGGTCTGCGCAACGTTGCCGGTGACGGCAACCTGTGTGCCTGGTACGTGAACAGCCGATTGTTGTTGTGCGATCCGGGACTCGACAAGGAAGTTCGCTTGCTTGGCGTGACGCCCGATAACCAGTCGGTCTGGTTGTTCGATCGGTCGAGCGGTGAAGTATTGAACCAGGCATTCTTCGACCCGCAGCGGCTTGACCAGGCATTCGGCACTGGCTCGCAATTGTTGCCGGGCGACAGCCTGCCGGCGTATCAACGGGAGTGGGCGAGCTGGCGGTTTGCCGAGGTCACGCTTGAGGGCAGCGGCTTGCGCGGGACCCGCGTGGACGGCGTGTCGCTGGCGCTGCGTTATCAGGAAGCGGGGACCATCACCGGGGTCAACCACGACTGGGTGAGCGCCCAGGGCGAACGTCTGGTCGAAGCCCTCCAGCGCCTGCTGGAGCAAGCGCAGCATACGGAGTTCGTGTCGGTGGAATCCGAGCCTGGAAGCCTGCAATGGTATGACGTGCAAAGTGCCCGGCTGCTGCGGGTGACCGGCCAAAACCTGCCCAGGAACTTTACCTTGCTCGGCACTCAGGCTCAGGTCAACGTGCTGCTGCACAAGCATCAGGATGGGCGGGTGCTCATCTATCCGGACAAGCGCAGCATCGGGCCGTTCGATTATGTCCAGCGCAACGCCCAGGTGCTGGTCGTCGAAGGGGCGAAGGTCGGCCGCGATCTCTTGCCGCTGATTCCCGATGAGGTCAATACGTTGATCCTGCGCTTGGGCCAAGGCGCGGTGACGTGTCATTTGACGAAGACGGAGTGGCTGAAACTGGACTCGGTCATTGTCGACTGTCGACATGCCCTGGGTGAGCCACCCGCCACGGCAAGCACATTGATCTGGGCATTCGATGAGCCTGGAAAACTCGTGTTCGAGATTGTCCAGGCGCATCTGGTCATTGTCGATCCGGACAGTGAACACTGCCTGATCTTGCGTGATGTGTGTTCCGCCGATCCGGACTTGCGCGGTGAAATATGCCTGGGCTTCAACGCTGCGCAGGCCCGCCCGGTGTCGACGTTGGTGGCACGGTTACGGGACCTGGGAGGGGTCGGCAGTGCAACCCTGAAAGAGCTGCAGGCGCCAGCGCCGGTCCAAGGCTAGGCGGTCCCCCTTCAGGGGACCAGGTAGCCCCTCACCCCGGTAAAAATGATCTGCGCCGCCAAGGCGCAGACAAACAGCCCCATCAGGCGGCTGACGATCTGCAAGCCCTGGTCGCCGAGGATTCGTTCGATACGGCTGGACAGGTAGAGCACGACACCGACGGTGAAGCTCGCCAGGGCGATGCTGATGATGGCCATGAGTTTGTCGTCCCAGTGCGGCTGGCTCACACCCATCACCAGCAGGGCGCCGATGGTGCCGGGGCCGACGGTCAACGGAATGGTCAGTGGGACGATGGTCACGTCCTGCTGCACGTTGTCGGTCTGTACGGCCGACTTGCCCTGGGCCATGCCCAGTGCCGAAATGAACAGCACACTGCCGGCGCCGATACGGAAGGCGTCCACGGTGATGCCGAACACGCTGAAAATCACCCGTCCGAACAAATACAGCAACACGCTGGAGACCAGCGTCGCGGTCGCGACCTTCCAGGCCAGGCGGCGTTGTTCCTTGCGCGAATAGCCGCGAGTCAGCCCGATAAAACACGACAGCACGAAGAAGGGGCTATAGAGCACCAGCATCTTGAGGTACACGCTGAATAGCACGTGGAGCATGGTTCAGACTCATTGCGAAAGACATCGCTGGAGTCTATCAGCCTCTGAATCGACTGTCGGCATTTGATTGGATGTAATGGCGGGACGTTTTTTATTCGAAGGGTTGTTTTGACTTTGTTTTATTAATGTTGCTGGGTTGACTTTTATTTTGAAGTTACAAGTCAGGTGTTGTTGTGCCTGATTGAGTTGGTTAGTGTGGGGTCGCAGGTCATGGAGTGACTTGCTTTATAACTTAAGGAGTAACTTATGAGTTTTGAAGTGTGTGATAGCAGTGTGGCCGCCTGTGTGGCGCGTCTGGAAAGTTATGATATTTATCCCGATGTCAGTCCCCGCTCGTTGTATTCGGGTGATATCGAGCCCCCTGCGAAGGGATCGGTTGTCGGTGAAGGCATCCTGGCGTTCGCCGGTGGTCTTTCTCCCCAGCATCAAGAGGACGCGCAGCATGCTTTTCTCTTTGCTTCCCTGGTCGCCAACAGGCAATTCCCTCTCGAATCCCAAGGGCGAGAGTGGTACTACAAGTTTGTTGAAGTCATGACGAACGCCGGTTGGGTCGCTACCCAGCGGTTCTATGATGACCTGAGCATTGCCGGTAACACCGTGCGGATGGACAAACTGGTGTTGGACATCCTCGCGTCCGTAGTGTCGGGTATTGCCCTTGGAAGCGCGGCGTCGGCGTTGCTGTTGAAGGTCGCTGACAGTGCGATTACTGCCTTGCAGAAGAAAGAAAAGACGCTGACTCTTTTTGAGCGAAACCTGCTGGAACATGGGGTGGGCGGAATGGCGGCCGGTACCTGCGTCGAGATTGATGGTGAAGTCAGCATGTTGCTTGGCACCGTGCGCTTTATCCGGCGCAACAGCGCGACCCAGGTCTTGTTTGCAGATTGGAGCAGTCGCGAAGTGAAGTTGTATAAAGGTGAATCGGTTTTCAGGAAAGTGCCGAGTATTGTCGAGCGCACCCGGGGCATCATTATTGGCAGGTTGGGTAATCATGCCGTAAGCAAGATCGAAGAATACGAAATCTAAGCTTCATTTCAATAAGGCAGCCGGAGGGTCGGTTGCTTTTTTTCAAGAGGAATAAAAGCATGGACAAGGCATATTCGGTTTTTGTTAACGCGGCGGCGATTGTTTTAGTTCCCTCCATTGTGCGGGACGCAGCAGTTGACGACCTGATGAACTCGGTCTTGCTCGCGCAATTGGTGGCTAACAAAAATCTGCAACGCATACCAAACGCTGATTGGTACGGTAGTTATATGGACGTCCTGAGAGTCGCCTGGATATCAGGTGCCAAGCGGCGAAAGGACCTGCTACCGAAACAAGAAGGGACCAGCTCGCCATTGGAGTGGGTTGCAGAAATACCCTTGGACGATCGTCCGGATCAGCAACAGCAGATCATGGCGGTGTTGGACCGTGTCGCAGCGTTACCCGGCTCGCTGCCAGCGCTGAGTATCCTGCGCAAGCATATGCAAAAACACAACGAACCTGATCCGCCGCAGAGCCCTTCATCGTCCAGCCCCGTGCGCTTGTTGGTGATCGTGGCGCACAGCCCAGTTTCGATGACCGGTATCTGTTTGCAGTTCAACACAGGGAAATCAATCGATGCCAACCCTTGGCGGCAAGGCTTTGATGGCAAGGATATTGACGGTTGTGTGTCAGCGCGTTACGTCCGCATGCAACTGAGCGAAACATTGTTCGCGCCTGCCCGTGATGTTATCGCCCGTAAGGTTGCGGCTTTCGTCGGCGACAACATTGCCGATATCACCAAGGCGATCGATGATTCAGATGTTCTTCCTGCCGAAGAGGTCTGCAGATGAGGGGGCCGATTCCATCTGCCGCAGTCGTTGGCGGCAGTGTCGTTTCGTTCGCCGCCGGTCTACCTGATTCCCATCGGGAAGATGTGTACTTGAGCACGATGTATGCGCAACGGGCCACCTGGGCGGCCTATCGCGACGGGTTGTCTGGTCACTGGTTCGACTATTACTGCAATCAGCTCAGATTCCTGGGCTGGGACGTACCGCGCCCGCAGACGCTGCCGGTCATTGAAGGTCCGATGGGGGTGGGAGCGACACAACATATCGAGGCTCGTCTTGGCGAAGCTTTTCACGCCCCGGCCAGTGGTGCGTTGGTGGCATTGGAGAGTAATCCCAAAGCGCTCGAGCTGTTCGAATCAACCAGCCTGTCGCGCGACACGGGCATTTTCCAGATGATTCCCTGTGTGCCGAACGGCACCCATCGAATTGAAATGGGTGTCTATCACTGCCAGTTCCAGCTGCGTCGACAGACGTCTCGATTCTTGTTCATCGAGCGCGGCGACTGGGTGCGCAACAGCGTCGAGCAAATGACCGTCATCAACTTCAATACGCTGTACTACGCCACCTTCAGGGAAAAGGTAAAACGTTCGGTGATGTCCCAAACATCCGCCTACCTCAGCGCCCTGGAACTCTGAGGCGTGCTCTCCCGCAGGCTTGGCTCGGTTCAATAAGTCGATGCAGTCGGTTTTTGCTGATCGCGCTGGGCCACCCAGTGTTCGATCAGCTCACGCAACTGCGACAGCTCCACCGGCTTGGCCATGTGGCCGTCCATCCCGGCCTGGCGCGCGCGTTCCTTGTGCTCGGCCAGGATGTGCGCGGTGAGCGCCACCACGGGAGTGCGGGTCCGCTGGTTGCCCATTTCCCAGGCGCGCAATTGCTGGGTGGCGGAAAACCCGTCGAGGATCGGCATCTCGCAGTCCATCAGGACCAGGTCGTAGCGCTGCTCCTTCATGGCCTTGAGGGCTTCTTCGCCGTTGCTGGCAGTGTCGGGTTGCAGGTTGAGCTTGCCGAGCATGCCGCGGATGACCTTGGTGGAAATGCTGTTGTCCTCGGCCACCAGGATGCGGAAATCGCTCGGCACCTTCACCGGGAGGGGAGGGCCGGCGTTCACCTGCACATTCGTCGCCTGGCCCCGGTTGCGCTGGTTCAGCTCGTCCGCCAGGGTGGTCTTGAGGGTATAGCCGGCCACCGGTTTGGCGAGGATGCGCTTGACCCCGCTGTTGCGTGCCACGATCTTGCTCGGCGCATTGCTGATACCGGTGAGCATGATCAACAGGATGTCGTGGTTCAGGCTCGGGTCTTCCTTGATCTTGGCCGCCAGTTGCATGCCGGTCATGCCTGGCATGTTCTGGTCCAGCAACACCACGTCGAAATAATCGCGCAGGTGCGCCTTGGTGCGCAGCAGCGCCAGGGCTTCCTTGCCCGATGGCACCGCACTGACGTTCAGGCCCCACGCGCTGCACTGTTGCACCAGTACTTTGCGGCAGGTGTCGTTGTCGTCGACGATCAATACCCGCGCCCCTTGCAGCGGGCCATCGAGGTCGGAAGTCGGATGTTCGAGGCGATCCGGGTCCAGCGGCAGGGTCAGCCACAGGGTACTGCCCTGGTTGCTGCCGCTTTTGATGCCGAATTCCCCGTGCATCAGCACGATCAACTGACGGGCGATGACCAGGCCCAGGTTGCCGCCCAGGCGCGTGGCCGAGAGGAAATTCTTGCTGTGCAGCTCGGCGTGCATCAGCGTGTCGCGCTCTTCGGCGTCCATCGGCGTCCCGCTGTCCTGCACGGCGATGCGCAGGCGCGGCTGATTGCTGCGCTCGTCGAGGGCGACGACGATTAGCACTTCGCCCTCGTCGGTCTTCTTCAGGGCGTTTTCCAGCAGGCTCAACAGCGCCTGGCGCAGCCGCGTCGGGTCACCGCTGATCACTCGCGGCACCTGGGGCTGGATGAAACTGATCAGCTCGACATTCTGCTGTTCGGCCTTGGCCCGGAAGATACTCAGGCAATCCTCGATCAGTGCATTGAGGTCGAACTGCACGTCGTCCAGTTCGATCTGCCCGGATTCGAGCCGGGAGATGTCGAGGATCTCGTTGATCAGGGTCAGCAGTTCATTGCCGGCGCTGTGGATCGTCTGCACGTAGTCGCGTTGCTTGACCGACAACGGCGTACCCAGCAGCAGCTCGGTCATGCCCAGCACGCCGTTCATCGGGGTGCGGATCTCGTGGCTGATCTTGGCCAGGAACTCGGCCTTGGCATTGATCTCGGCATTGCTCGCCGCCAGGTCGCGGCTGATGCTGAACCGGCTTTCGTTGATCGAGCGCTGGCGTTCGCCCAGGGCGACACTCATCAACAGGCCGCTGATGCAGATGAAGGCCAGCAGGGTGATGATCAAACCCTGGGGAGGAACTTCCGTGAGCCCTTGCAGGGCTGGAAGGATGATCAGCGTGCCCAGGTTGAAGACCACCATGGCCGCGACGAACAACCGGGCCGGGCGGTAGCCCTTTTGCCAGTGCCAGGCGCTGACGAACAACATGCTCAGGCCGGCCAGGGCCACCAGGGCATAAGTCATGATATTGAGTGGCAGCGTATTGACGAACAACAGCAACAGGCTGCACAGCATGACGAACACGATGTCCCCCAGCAGCAGCCGGTTCAACGGGTGCGGTCCCAGGGGCGCGAAGAAACGGTAGGCGAACATCAGGCCGCAGGGCGCGGTCAGCAACAAAGCCAGGTAGGCCCCGGGTGTCTGGACGGCAGGCCAGTTGGGTAGCCAGGGCCCGGCCAGGTTCAGCAACAGTGCGAGGCTGAGCATCAGCAGCCCTTCACAGGCTGCCAGCCACAGGCAACTGCGTGAGCGGGTGTAGGCATAGCGGGTGAGGTTGTGCAGGATCAGCATGGCGATGCAGCCGAACAGCAACCCATAGATCAGCGTCTGGTTCTGATCGGCCGCGGCCACGACGGCCGATTGCAAGGTGATGTAGGGGCGCAGTTCATGGCGCGAGGACAGTCGCAGGTAGACGTCCAGCGATCTGTCGCTGCGTGGCAGGGGCAGCATGAAATCGCTGCTCGGTACCGCCGGTTCGGTGTGCGGCGTGGCATTGCCGCTGACTTGTTGGTCAACCAGGGCGTCGCCGTCCAGCACATAGAGGTTCAGGCGTGACAGGTCGGGCGCGAAGATGCGCAGGATCTGTTCATGCCGGTCGGGGGCCAGGCGGAAACGCAACCACAATGCCCCGCCGGGCTCGGCGGCCTTGAGGCGGTCCAGGTCGATGGGGCTGAATTGATTGGTGTAGCGGGCGGAACGGATGTCGCTCAGCGTCAGGTCGCCCTGTTCGTCGAGCAATACCGCCCAGCCACTGCCTGGCGCGGCCTGGGCCGGGAGCATGCAGAGCAGCGTCAGCAGGGTGACGGTAAGGCCTATGGCAATCCTGAGCCAGCGCACGGCGAAATCCCTTCGTAGGTTGATGCCAGATTATAACTATGCGCGGCGCCGGAACAGTCAGGCAAGGGCCGCAGACCCTTGCCTGGCTGAATGGCTGGGTTATTCCAGATTTTCGCCACGCTCGCGGGCAATGGCACGGTAGCCAATGTCCTTGCGGTAGAAGCAACCTTCCCAGTCGATCTCGGCGGCAAGCTTGTAAGCCTGCTGCTGAGCTTCGTCGACACTGGCGCCCATGGCGGTGGCGCAAAGCACACGACCGCCGGCGGTGACCACTTGCCCATCCTTCAACGCCGTGCCTGCATGGAAGACCTTGCCTTCCAGGCGGGCTGCGGCGTCCAGGCCCTGGATCGCGCTACCCTTGGCGTAGTCGCCCGGGTAACCGCCAGCTGCCAGTACGACACCGACGCTTGGGCGCGGATCCCACTGGGCTTCGACCTTGTCCAGTGCCTGGGCCAGTGCGGCCTCGACCAGCAGGACCAGGCTCGATTGCAGGCGCAGCATCACCGGCTGGGTCTCAGGATCGCCGAAACGGCAGTTGAATTCGATGACTTTTGGGTTACCAGCCTTGTCGATCATCAGGCCAGCATAGAGGAAACCGGTGTAGACATTGCCTTCTTCGGCCATGCCGCGCACGGTCGGCCAGATCACCAGGTCCATGACGCGTTGGTGTACTTGGGCGGTTACCACCGGGGCTGGGGAGTAGGCACCCATGCCGCCGGTGTTCGGGCCGCTGTCGCCGTCGCCGACACGCTTGTGGTCCTGGCTGGTGGCCATTGGCAGGACGTTCTTGCCATCGACCATGACGATGAAACTGGCTTCCTCGCCGTCGAGGAACTCTTCGATCACCACGCGGGAACCGGCGTCACCGAAGGCATTGCCGGCGAGCATGTCGCGCACGGCGGCTTCGGCTTCGGCCAGGGTCATGGCAACGATCACGCCTTTACCGGCAGCGAGGCCGTCGGCCTTGATCACGATCGGTGCGCCTTTCTCGCGCAGGTACGCCAGGGCTGGTTCGATTTCGGTGAAGTTCTGGTAGTCGGCGGTCGGGATCTTGTGACGCGCCAGGAAATCCTTGGTGAACGCTTTCGAGCCTTCCAACTGCGCCGCACCGGCGGTCGGGCCGAAGCAGTCCAGGCCACGGGCGCGGAACAGATCGACCACACCGGCGACCAGCGGCACTTCCGGGCCGACGATGGTCAGCGAGACGTTCTTCTCGGCGAAGTCGGCCAGTTGTTCCAGGGCCAGCACGTCGATGGCGACGTTTTCGCATTTGGCTTCGATGGCGGTGCCGGCATTGCCCGGTGCCACGAAAACCTTCTGCACGCGTGGATCCTGAGCCACTTTCCAGGCCAGGGCGTGTTCGCGGCCACCGCTGCCAATGATCAAAACATTCATTTCAAAAACCTCGGATGACGCTGATTCTGTTGAGCATCGCAGAGATGCTTTTCTGTGGGAGCGAGCTTGTGTGGGAGCTGGTCTTGTGTGGGAGCAAGGCTTGCCCGCGATAGCATCACCTCGGTTTGCCTGATGGACCGAGTTGCCTGCATCGCGGGCAAGCCTTGCTCCCACAGAGCCTTGCTCCCACACCCACCCAGCTCCCACAGTGAGTCGGTGTATCAGTGACGGAAGTGGCGCATGCCAGTAAAGACCATGGCGATGCCGGCTTCATCGGCTGCGGCAATCACTTCGTTGTCACGCATCGAACCACCCGGCTGGATCACGGCGGTGATGCCGACCTTGGCCGCGTTGTCGATGCCGTCGCGGAACGGGAAGAACGCATCGGAAGCCATGACCGCGCCTTGTACCTGCAAACCGGCGTGTTCAGCCTTGATGGCGGCGATGCGGGCCGAGTTCACGCGGCTCATCTGGCCAGCGCCGACACCAATGGTCTGGCGGTTCTTGGCGTAGACGATGGCGTTGGACTTGACGTACTTGGCGACTTTCCAGGCGAAGATCAGGTCGTTGATTTCCTGCTCGCTCGGGGCGCGCTTGGTCACGACCTTGAGGTCTTCGCTGCCGATCATGCCGATGTCGCGGCTCTGGACCAGCAGGCCGCCGTTGACGCGCTTGTAGTCCCAGGCCGGCACACGGTCGGCCGACCATTGGCCGCAGGCCAGCAGGCGGACGTTGGCCTTGGCGGCAACGATGGCGCGGGCTTCTTCGGTGACCGACGGGGCGATGATCACTTCGACGAACTGACGCTCGACGATGGCCTTGGCGGTCTCGGCGTCCAGCTCACGGTTGAAGGCGATGATGCCGCCGAAAGCCGACTCGGTGTCGGTGGCGTAGGCCAGTTCGTAGGCCTGGCGGATGCCGCCCTCGGCGTCCGGGCTCACCGCCACGCCGCACGGGTTGGCGTGCTTGACGATCACGCAGGCAGGCTTGACGAAGCTCTTCACGCATTCCAGCGCGGCGTCGGTGTCGGCCACGTTGTTGAACGACAGTTCCTTGCCTTGCAGCTGGGTGGCGGTGGCAATGCCGACTTCGGCAGGCTTGGCTTCCACGTAGAACGCCGCGCTCTGGTGCGGGTTCTCGCCGTAGCGCATTTCCTGGGCCTTGACGAACTGGGTGTTGAAGGTGCGCGGGAATTCGCTGCGGCCTTCGGTCGACAGGGTTTCAGCAGCCTGGTTCACGGTGCCCATGTAGTTGGCGATCATGCCGTCGTAGGCGGCGGTGTGTTCGAAGGCCTTGAGCATCAGGTCGAAACGCTGGGCGTAGGTCAGGCCACCGGCCTTGAGGTTGTCCAGCACGCTGGCGTAGTCGCTGGCGTTGACCACGATGGCTACGTCTTTGTGGTTCTTGGCCGCCGAGCGGACCATGGTCGGGCCGCCGATGTCGATGTTCTCGATGGCAGTCGGCAGGTCGCAGCCGGGCTTGTTGATGGTGGCTTCGAACGGGTAGAGGTTGACCGCTACCAGGTCGATCGGCTTGATGCCGTGTTCGTTCATGATGGCGTCGTCGATGCCGCGACGACCCAGGATCCCGCCGTGGATTTTCGGGTGCAGGGTCTTGACCCGACCGTCCATCATTTCTGCAAAACCGGTGTAGTCCGCGACTTCCACTGCGGCAACGCCGTTGTCCTGCAGCAGCTTGAAGGTCCCGCCGGTGGAGAGAATCTCGACGCCCAGCTGTTGCAGCTCGCGGGCGAATTCGAGGATCCCGGTCTTGTCGGAGACGCTGATCAAGGCGCGGCGGATCGGCAGGCGGGTGGTCTGGTCGGTCATTTCAATTTCCATCAAAAGCAAGGGAAGTCAGCAAAAAAGGCGACCGTTTTTTACGCGGGCGCCTTTCTGGTTTGATTGAATGCTTACAGCAGATCGTACTGCTTGAGTTTCTTGCGCAGGGTGCCGCGGTTCAGGCCCAGCAGCTCACTGGCCTTGGTCTGGTTACCCTTGACGTAGTTCATCACGCTTTCGAGCAGCGGCGCCTCGACTTCGGAAAGCACCAGGTTGTACACATCCGTGACGGCAGCGCCCTCAAGGTGGGCGAAATAATTGTGCAGCGCCTTCTCGACACTCCCGCGAAGGGTCTGGCCTTCTTCGCTGGGCGTATTGAGGTGCTGTTTCAAATTCACGTTGTCGCTCACGGGTGTTGTTCCACTCACTAAAGTCTCGGTCATCATCGTCATGCGGCCACCCCTTCGTCCCCTGTCAGGCTCTTGTAACGCTCAGCGAAGAACGCCTGAACGTCGGCGCATTGTGCTTGTGTACCATCCAAACGATTGAAACGGGCGCGAAACTCCCTGGCGCCCGGCAGGGTTGCGAGATACCAGCCCACATGCTTGCGAGCAATGCGTACACCCATGACTTCTCCGTAGAAGGCATGTAGCGCGGCCAGATGCTCTAGCAGAATACGTTCCACCTCGGACAACTGCGGCGCAGCGAGCTTTTCGCCGGTGCGCAGGAAGTGTTCGATCTCACGAAAAATCCATGGCCGCCCCTGGGCGGCCCGGCCGATCAACAGGCCATCGGCACCGGTCGCGTCGAGCACGTACCGGGCCTTCTCGGGCGAATCGATGTCGCCGTTGGCAAAGACCGGAATCGACACTGCCTGCTTGATCGCGGCGATGGTGTCGTACTCGGCTTCGCCGGTGTACAGGTCGGCACGGGTGCGGCCATGGACCGCCAACGCCGTGATGCCCGCCTGTTCGGCGATCTTCGCCACCACCAGGCCATTCTTGTTCTCCCGGTCCCACCCGGTGCGGATCTTCAGGGTCACCGGCACATCGACCGCGGCGACGACCGCCTGCAGGATCTCGGTGACCAGCGCTTCATCTTTCAACAGTGCCGAGCCTGCGGCCTTGTTGCAGACCTTCTTTGCCGGGCAGCCCATGTTGATGTCGATGATCTGCGCCCCCAGCTCGACGTTCGCCCGGGCCGCCTCCGCCAGCATCTGTGCGTCGCCACCGGCGATCTGTACCGAGCGGGGCTCGGGATCGCCTTCGTGGATCATGCGCAGACGCGATTTGCGGGTGTTCCACAAACTCATGTCGCTGGTGACCATTTCCGAAACCACCAATCCTGCGCCCAAGCGCTTGCACAGCTGACGAAAGGGCTGGTCGGTGACGCCCGCCATAGGGGCGAGAACCAGGCCGTTCTGCAATGTATATGGGCCGATGCGTACCGCCGACATAGGACTTCCCTGAAGTGGGGCCGGATCATGAGACTTCGAAAAAGGGTTGGCATGATACCCGCTCTCGATGACTGGATAAAGATCGAATTGGATAAAATCTGAACAGCTATTTTGTTATCGCCAGCGGTTTGGTCTGGGTGGGGTCAGTCAGAAAGCTGCCGTCAATCGGCCGACCCTGGCCGGTTTCATTCGGGGGAATGGAAGCTCAGGCTGTAGTTCACCGCCTTGGGCCCAGGGTCCAGGATATCCAGTGCGATGTGGATGGGCGTCTGGGGCGGCATTTCGCCGCGGTCCTGGAGATCGCCACCCAGGTACTCCCCGGGCTTGAAGCGGCGGCTGGCGATCAGGTGTCCGTTGAGGTCGGCAAAGCGCAGTTCCAGCAGCGGAAAAGGCTGGGAGAAGGGCGCACGGTTGTAGATGATCGCGTCCACCACTAGGGCACCGCTGAACTCCGGATGGCTGCGCACCACCAGGTTGCTGCTCTTGATCTTGGCGATGTCGACCTTGGACGGTACGTCGCAGCCGATGGTCGGGCAGATTTGCAGGAACCATGGCCGGTACTGGTCCTGACGGGCCAGTTCCTCGAAATGGTAGGCGATGTACTGGCCGCCCAAGGCCGCGGCGGCGAGCAATATCAGCAGGCCCCATAACATGCGTCGGCCCCAGGGCGAGCGGCGTTTGCGCCAGTCCAGTTGCAGCGGGTCGTCGTCCAGGTCGTGGAGGGCTTCGGCGCGTATTCCCGGCTCCTGGCGTTCCCGCGACTTGCGCAGCGGCAGCGGTCGCTCCGGCTCATCGTCGTGGTCGTGGTCATCGGTGGCGGACAGGCGTTCGAGGTGTTCCTCGGGCTCGTCGTCCGGCGCCAGGTGGAGCGGGGCGACCGGTTCGTCGTCCGGTTCCAGCGGTTCGAGGGCCAGGGACAGGGACGGCTCGGTACGCGGTGGCCGCACCGGTTCGTGGGGTTCGAACGGTTCGAAGGGGGTATCGAGGACGGTTTCGGCGCGTTCGCTCAGGGTTTCGCTGTACAGGCTGTCGTCCCAGGCGTGCTGTTCGCCAGAGAGCGAGTCGCGTTGCGCGCTCAGGTTGTCTTCCCGGCGCCGGCCGGTGTTTCCCGGCGCGCGATTGTCGCGCCGCTCCAGGCGCGCCAGTTCCTTGTCCAGGTCATCCAGATCCAGCTCGGCGGCGCTCCATTGTTTCTGGCTGATCGCCCGGGGCGGGGCTTCGGCGGCGGGCTTGGAGGGCGGCGCGACGGGAGGCACCGCTTGCTTGGCAGTGCGTTGTTCCAGCAACTGTCGTGCGGCATTGAACACCTGCAGGCACGAGCCGCAACGAACCACCCCGCGGGCCACGCTCAATTGAGCATGGCTGACGCGAAAACGGGTGTGGCAATGCGGGCACTGGGTGACGAAGCTGTCAGTCATGCGGCAATCCGGTGGATACAGGCGGTCATTCTAGCGCCGACGTCCGGTGATGCGCACCCAGCCATCGCGATTGGCGATCGGGTCCAGGTCAAAGTCCGCGGCATAAGCGGCGGCGACTTCTTCACCTTGTTCAGCGAGGATGCCCGACAGCGCCAGGCGTCCGCCCGGCTTGACCAGGCTCGACAGTTGCGGCGCCAGGGACACCAGCGGGCCGGCAAGGATGTTGGCCACCAGCACGTCGGCCTGGACCTGTGGCAAGTCCTGCGGCAAGTACAGCGGGAACAGGGCTTCGGCAATGTTGTTGCGTCCGGCGTTGTCGCGGGAGGCTTCCAGGGCCTGGACGTCGATGTCGGTGCCGACGGCTTCCCGGGCGCCCAGCAGGAGCGCGGCAATCGCCAGGATCCCCGAGCCGCAGCCGAAGTCGAGCACGTTGCACCCCTTCAGGTCCTGGCCGTCGAGCCATTCCAGACACAGTGCGGTGGTCGGGTGGGTGCCGGTGCCGAACGCCAGGCCCGGGTCCAGCAGCAGGTTGACCGCCTCCGGTTCTGGCGCGGCATGCCAGCTTGGGACGATCCACAGGCGCTGGCCGAAACGCATCGGCTGGAAATTGTCCATCCAGCTGCGTTCCCAGTCCTGGTCCTCGATCACTTCGCTGTGATGCTCGGGCAGCGGGCTGCCGGTCAGCAACTCGAGATGGGCCAGTACGCTGGCCGCCTCGGTGCCGCCTTCGAACAGGGCCAGCAGGTGGGTGTGGGACCACAGCGGGGTGGTATTGAGCTCCGGCTCGAAGATCGGCTGGTCTTCGGCGTCCATGAAGGTTACCGATACAGCGCCTACTTCAAGAAAAGCGTCTTCGTAGGTTTCGGCTTGTTCCGGGCTGATGGCCAGACGTACTTGCAGCCAAGGCATGGCGGGCACCTTTGAAAAAAATCTACAGGGGGCAGCGCTGGGCTGCAAAGGCGCGCAGTGTACGCCAGGTCGCGGGCAAAGTGGATAAGCGAGTCTCGCGCCGTCCGGGTGGGTGTTTCGATATATATATGTATGCCATGGGCGTATCGCCGGGCGGATAAGGTGCCGGTCCACACAGCAGGGAGGAATGTGTATGGACATCACTGCCGAACGGCACAGCAACATGGCGCGCACGGGGCTGGTCTCTTCCCCGCAGGCGGCGACTGCACACGTGACCCTGGAGAAATTGACGCGTTGGCAAGTGGCTATCGACGCGCGACTGCAAACCCAGATGAGCTTGCTGGAGGTGCTGGAAGAGTACCTGCTGGTCGAGCTGCGCACCCATTATCACCAAGGCAACATTGATCCACACTTCATCGACACCCTGCTCGACACGGTGTTGCAGCGCATGATCGACCAGGCGCCTGTGGTTTATGACGAAGAGCAGGATTTGCCCTACCGTTGGCCCGAGGGAGTAGACCTGGGGTTCGCCCCCGAGCGTCGTGAGTGCGTTGCCCAGGCGGTGGAAAGTGCGGCGCTGAGGTTTGTCAGTCACTACAAGGACTATCTGCGACGGCATTGGCGAATGGCGTCGCAGGACGCCTCGCTCGAAGCGTTGGTCAGGAAAAAACTTGATGAGCATGGGGTAGCGGTCGACGGGCTTTTTCAGCCTGACCATCTGGCCGGCCTGGACGTCGATGAATTGCGAGAACAGATCGAAGAGCTCCAGGACGCCTGGCGCCAGACGAGTCGCTTGACCGCGTTGGCAACAACCCGTGAGCGGCGGGATCTTGGAGCGCTCGCGCGATTGCAATTGCCGCATTGGCTGCGGGGTTTGAGCAATCCGGATCGTGAACGGCTGCGGGCGCTTGAAAACCAGGCCGCGCTGGCGCAGATACAAGTCGATGAACTGGTCGATGACCTGGTTTCGCTGCGGACCTTCGCTCGGCAATTGGCCAGGGACTATGTCAGGGATGAATTGGACATGCTGGTCGAACCCGACAGCATTCGCGTGCAGTTACAGTGGCGAACGGTGATGGGGCAGCCGGTGCACACCTACAGCCTGAGTGAACTGGTGACGGCAGGCCCGGTACGGCCGGACGCAGTGTCGGTGTTCCTGGTGGAAAATGGCGGCATGCTGCGTAACCAGTCCCTTTCGCCAGCCTTCATTGGCCGATTGCTGGCGAACGTCGATGCGCCTGCCGGGTACCTGCAAGCACTGGCCGACCGATATGAGCGGGCAGACCTGAAAGAGGCCATGCTCGATTGGTTTTTGGCGCGCCTGCAGCACAGTGCGTTTATCGCGCGTTGTGCGGGCCAGTTGTCGGCGACCGGCCATGACGCTCTCTGTGCCCTATGGGAGAGTGACGTCGCGACGCCAGCCGCCAGCGTGTGGCGTATCGCCGGCCTTGTGCTTCCCAATGGCCTGAAGTGTGCCGATCTTCCTCTGTTCTACCGCGAAGACCTGGGCGACGACGTCAGCGGCTTGCTGCTGTATGCCCCCGGCAAGCCCGATGGCCAGGAATGGGTCGAATTGACCTCGCTTCGGGCGCTGAGCGGGGAGGTCGGTGCCTGGACCCAAAACGAAGCCGGTCGCGAGTATCTGCTGCAGCAACTCTCTGCGACCGATCATGGGCGGGCCCGGGAGTACTTTGCCGGCGTGGCGGAGAAACCAGCCTCGTGGGACCTGGGCAAAGACCTCAGGGGGGCGGTCAGCGGTTTCAGGGCCGGTCTTCAGAACGCGGTCTTGACCGGCCTGGCCAATAACCTGATGCAAGTGGGACTGAACGAGTCGCCTCGCTGGTACTCGGCGTTGCCGCTTGAGTCCCGGCGCAACATCAGCGGCTTGAACCAGGCGTTTCTGGTTCAGCGGCAGGTGTTCGATGACCAACTGGTCGACTATGAAGTCTTCATCGACTTCGCCAAGCGCACTTTCGCCCATTCGATTGCGCCGTACCTGCGTAGCAAGGGGGTGCTTGAAGCGGTCGATCCGGCCACTGTGCTCATCGACTACAGCCCAGGGCTGGCAGCCGAGAAAAAAACCGCCAGCCTCTTGGACCTTGCCATTTTTGGATACGAGCACAACTCGGATATCGACGACCCTGCAAAAGGGGTGCGTTCTTCTGTCGGGCAGGACTTGAAGCAGGTTCGCAGCGCCGAACTGGCGTCATACATCCGCGTGGCTTACCTGGGGGAGCGATATGCCAAGCACATCCGCGCCAGCTTTCTCGATGCCAAGGACCCTGAGTATTCGAAACGCCGCGAGGCATATCGCTACATGCTGTTGGCCCGAATGGATCGCGACCTGCGTGTGGCCCATGGCAAGTCGATGTTGAACACCGACGAATTCCAGTGGCTCACCCGGCAAGTCACGCTGCTGAGCGATGGGAGGCCAGTGAACAGCGCCACGCACCCCGGCGCTGCCGTGACGCGCGAAGGCGTGATCAAGTTGACCGTCGGCGGTCATGTCGTACAAGGGGTCTACGTTTTCACCTACTTCGACCCTAAGGTTTTTTACTGGTTGTACACACCCGACGCCCCGGACGGGATCCTGTTTCGCAAGTACCTGGACTTCTCCGGGAGCATCGCCGCGCAACTGCATCATTACCTACTGGAGCGGGTCGCACTGAGCGCGCGTGCCGCTGCAGGACATTCGCTGGTGGCTCTGGCGAACGGGAGCACGCGCGTCGATACAGTGCGCGAACTCAATCGGGTCATGGATATCAGCGCTGAATTCGATGCCTGCATCGAGCGCGCTGTCACCGATGTGGAGGACATCACCACAAGTCGTGCCGAAATGATCAGGGATCAGGTGTTCAAGGGCCTGATCTTCGCGGCGGCTCCTGTGTGCATGGTCTACCCCCCGTTTGCCTTGTTGCTGGACATTGGCTTGGTGGCGGTCAGTGCCGGGCAGGCGGTCGAGGCGCATGGGCAGGGCGACACGGAAGGCGCGCTTGGCCACTGGCTGGCCGCGACCTGGGGGACGCTGTTCGCTACGCTCGGTGCCGCAAGCATGGCCACGCTGCTAGGACGCGCGGCCAGGAACCTGAAGCTTGCGGTGAAACCGCTGTCGTTGTCCGCTCAACGCTTGAGGCGCGCGACATCGGGCATCGCCAAAGAGGCTGGGCCGGTGATCCCGCCCATACGCCTGAAGCCGCAGCAGGCGGTCAGCAGAACACCGGAGCACTTGCAGCCGGTGACCGAGGAGGGGATTTTTTTTGGCACCTATCGCAGCCCACCCAGCGCAACGCAACCGCGAGGCGCTCACTACATCCGGAGCAAGGGCCGGTACTACCAGGTGATGGAGGATCCCTACTTCGGCGGGTTATGCCTGGTGGATGCCAGGCGTCCCGGCGCGTTGTACAAGCTGCCCATCCGCAGGCTGGCGAATGGCAAATGGACCCATAACAAGGTTGGCTTGAGAGGCGGCAATGACCATGTGCGCAACCTCGGGCGAGTGGGGGAGCTGCGGGAGGCGTTTCCCGGGCATGTCTTCCCGGACGTGACCAGGGGGGCGTTGCAGGGCGAAGCCGTGGTGGCGAGGTTCAGCGAGGCGGCGGACAATTATCTGTTCTCGCTGAATGCGCAAACGTGCGTGATCGCTTCGTTGTACAACCCTGCCACCAAGATGGGGGCGGTCATTCATTTCGATCACAACATCCGCACGCTGATCGAGCGCAGTGTTCGCGATGTGACGCGGCGCCTGGGGGGATCGCCCAAGGATATTCGTGCCACGCTGGTGGGTGGGGACTGGCTGACGGGGGCCGACATCGGCGAGCCGGTCAGGACAGTGCTGAGGCAACACGGGCTGCGACCGACCTGGGATCACTGGTCGTATTCTTCCTGCCTCGGCAATACCTATGGCGTGTCACTGGATCTGCGCAATGGGGTCACTTCGGTGTTCAAGACCTCCCGCGGACAAATCGAGCGCTATTACATACCGGTACTGGCGAGGGCGAAGCAGGGCTCTGATCCGGTATCGGTACGTGCGCGCGGGTTCATGACGCGCATGCGCAGCGAACCGTTGGTGGCCAATGCCAACGGTGCCGTTCGCACCCATCAGGGGCGGCCGGCGACTGCGGCGCAACTGGCCTTGCAGGAATTCTCTACGGTGCTGCTGAGCTGATGTTCTTGCCTGCATCGTGAACGACAGGCAAAAAAAGACCCCGGCCAATGGACCGGGGTCTTTTCACATCACTTGAAGCATCAGTGCTGGTTGCCCAGCTTGTGTTCCAGGTAATGGATGTTGACGCCGCCTTTGCAGAAGCCTTCGTCACGTACGAGGTCGCGGTGCAGCGGGATGTTGGTCTTGATCCCGTCTACCACGATTTCGTCCAGCGCATTGCGCATGCGCGCCATGGCTTCGTCACGGGTCGCCCCGTAGGTGATCAGTTTGCCGATCAGCGAATCGTAGTTCGGCGGAACGGCATAACCGCTGTACAGGTGCGAATCGACGCGAACGCCATTGCCGCCCGGGGCATGGAAATGCTTGACCGTGCCTGGGCTTGGCATGAAGGTTTTCGGGTCTTCGGCGTTGATCCGGCATTCCAGCGAGTGACCGCGGATGACCACGTCATCCTGGGTAAACGACAGCTTGTTGCCGGCGGCGATGCTGAGCATCTCCTTGACGATGTCGATACCGGTGACCATTTCCGAAACCGGGTGCTCCACCTGAACACGGGTGTTCATTTCGATGAAGTAGAAACGACCGTTCTCGTACAGGAACTCGAAGGTACCGGCGCCGCGATAGCCGATGTCGATGCAGGCCTTGACGCAACGCGCCAGGACTTCTTCGCGAGCCTGCTCGTCGATGCCCGGTGCCGGCGCTTCTTCGAGGACTTTCTGGTGACGACGTTGCAGCGAGCAATCGCGGTCGCCCAGATGGATCGCATGGCCCTGGCCGTCGGACAGCACCTGGACTTCGACGTGACGTGGGTTGGTCAGGAATTTTTCCAGGTAGACCATCGGGTTGCCAAACGCCGCGCCAGCTTCGGAGCGGGTCAGTTTCGCCGAGGAAATCAGGTCTTCTTCCTTGTGTACCACGCGCATGCCGCGACCACCGCCGCCGCCAGCGGCCTTGATGATCACCGGATAACCAACTTCGCGACCGATGCGCAAAGCGGTTTCTTCGTCTTCAGGCAGCGGGCCGTCGGAACCCGGAACGGTCGGCACACCCGCTGCAATCATGGCGTGCTTGGCCGAGACCTTGTCGCCCATCAGGCGGATGGTATCGGCTTTCGGGCCAATGAAGGCAAAACCGGAATTTTCGACCTGTTCGGCGAAGTCGGCGTTTTCCGCCAGGAAGCCGTAGCCAGGGTGAATGGCGGTGGCGCCGGTCACTTCGGCAGCGGCGATGATCGCCGGGATGTGCAGGTAGGAGTGCGCAGCCGACGCCGGACCGATGCAGACGGACTCGTCCGCCAGGCCCAGGTGCATCAGTTCTTTGTCGGCCTTGGAGTAAACGGCGACGGTCTTGATGCCCATCTCTTTGCAGGCACGCAGAATCCGCAGGGCGATCTCACCGCGGTTAGCGATCAGAACTTTTTCCAACTTCGCAGTCATCAAAGGCTCTCCGCGGTTCAAACGATGGTGAACAGCGGTTGGTCGTACTCAACCGGCTGGCCGTCTTCGACGAGGATGGATTCGATCACACCGCTGGTTTCAGCTTCGATGTGGTTCATCATCTTCATGGCTTCGACGATGCACAGGGTGTCGCCTTTCTTCACGGTCTGGCCGACTTCAACGAAGGACGGCGAGGATGGCGAAGACTTGCGATAGAACGTGCCCACCATTGGCGAACGGGCGACAGTGCCGTTGAGCACTGGCGCAGCCGGTGCGGCTGGCGCTGCTGCGGCAACCGGCGCTGCTGCTGGAGCAGGCGCGGCGGCTGGAGCATGCATCGGTGCCGGTGCATAGAACTGCTGGGCCGGGGTCTTGCTGTGGCGGCTGATGCGTACGGACTCTTCGCCTTCCTTGATCTCAAGCTCGTCGATGCCGGACTCTTCCAGCAATTCGATCAATTTCTTAACTTTACGGATATCCATGAATCATCAACTCCCAAGGGTCGGTCAGGGGCGCTTAACGCTTGTTTTCAAGCTGTTGCCTGTTTTTCAAGCTGCTCTAGGGCGGCCTCCAAGGCCAGCCGGTAACCGCTGGCGCCAAGGCCGCAGATCACTCCCACTGCTACATCGGAGAAGTAGGAGTGATGGCGGAAAGGTTCGCGTTTGTGCACGTTGGACAAATGCACTTCGATGAATGGGATGCTCACCGCCAGCAGCGCGTCACGTAATGCGACGCTTGTGTGTGTAAAAGCTGCTGGATTGATCAAAATGAAGTCCACGCCTTCGCCACGCGCGGCATGGATACGGTCGATCAATTCATATTCGGCGTTGCTTTGCAGATAGAGCAAATGATGGCCGGCGTTGCGGGCCCGCTGCTCCAGGTCCTGGTTGATCTGCGCCAGTGTCACGGCGCCGTAGACGCCCGGTTCACGGGTGCCCAGCAGGTTCAGGTTGGGTCCGTGCAGGACCAATAGGGTCGCCATCTGCTGTTCCTTGTTATCTGTGAGCAGGTATCAGAACTTGGCGACTATGCCGCAAAGCCTTTGTGACTGTCCAGTTCTCTGCAATAGCCAGCACGATGACCGATGTTTGCGCGAAATTTGTGACCATGCCCCAAGATCCGGTCACCCGCGTTCGGAAAACCTGCACTGGACCTTGTGGGAGCTTGTGGGAGCAAGGCTTGCCCGCGATGGCATCGCCTCGGTCTATTAGTTACACCGAGGTGTCTGCATCGCGGGCAAGCCTTGCTCCCACAAGTTCGCTCCCACAGGGATTCATGCAGTCGGTGGTGCTAAACCCGAAAGGCCTGCACGGCGGTGTGCAAGCGTCCGCCGAGTACCAGGAGATGGTCGCCCTGTTCGCGGCCCTGGCCGATGCGCAGCAGGTTGTCGCCGCCCAGTTGGTGAATCCGCTCGCTGTGATCGCGGATTTCGCTGACGGCGCCGCTTTGTTGGGCGGTGACGTCGGCGATGCGTACCGCGGTGTCGGCGATGGTCTGGATGGCGCCGACGATCTCATCCAGCGCGCCGTCGGCCGCTTGCGCCTGGTTGGCGGTGGCTTCGGCGTGTTCGACCTGGGTGCGCATGCCGTCCACCGATTGGCGTGCAGCCTGTTGCAGACGGGCGATCAGCGTCTGGATTTCGGCGGTGGCGCCGGCCGTGCGTTGGGCCAGGGAGCGGACTTCTTCGGCCACCACCGCAAAGCCCCGGCCCATTTCCCCGGCGCGGGCGGCTTCGATGGCGGCGTTGAGGGCCAGCAGGTTGGTCTGGTCGGCAATCGAGCGAATCACCGTCAGCACGCCACCGATGGTGGCCGACTCCTCGGCCAGTTGCTCGATCATCTGCGCGTTGCCTTGCACTTCTCCCACCAGCGCATGCAGGCCTGTGAGGCTCAGGCCGATGACTTTCTGCCCTTGTTCCACCGCCTGCCCGGCGCTGCGGCTGGCGTCTGCGGCCTGGCTGGCATCGCCGGCCACTTGCTGGATCGTCGCTTCCAGTTCGCTGAGGGAGTCGCGGATCAGCGCCGTGTCGCCAGCCTGATGCTCGGCCCCACTGTGCAGTTCGCCGCTCAGCTCGGCCAGGGTCCGGCTGCTACCCGCGACCTGTTCGGCGTTCACCCGAATGGTGCCCACCAAGTCCACCAGATAAGCACGCAGACGATTGAGCGAGGCCCCGATGTCTTGCAATTCGCGGTTACTGGCACCTACGTGGATATCACGGCTGAAGTCGCCCTCGGCCCAGGTCGACAGGGCCGGAGCCAAGTGCGTCAAGGTGCGCGCCAGGCGCCGCTGCAAGGTGTCGATGAGCAGCGCGATCAGCAGGATCAGGCCAATCATTACCCCCTGGATCAAACGAACCTCACCCTGGATCTGCCCATGCTGGGCCCGTACCGCCGGCTCCATGGCATCGATTGCCTGTTGCACATCGGCGATTTTCAGGTGCGTGGCGCTGCTCAGCTCGGTGCGTTTCTGGATCAGTTCACGGGTGCGGGCCAGTTCTGCCGGGTAACGACCGAGCAGGCTGTTGAGTTCGCGCTTGAGGGCGATGCCCGCATCTTCGGCGGCGGTTTTTTCCTGGGTTTCCAAACCCATCAGCGCGGCGAAATCATCGCTGCCTGATTCGCTGCTGGCGGTGACGCCCAGCAGTGGCAGGCTGTCTAGGCGTTCGGCCTCGACACGGATGCTCGCCAGTTCCCGCTCGACGTCGACGGCCAATTCGCTGCGGCCACTGCTGACCAGTTTGTCCCGCGTGAGGGATAGCCGGCCCAGGTGCTGAGAAGCGGCAAACAACGCAGGCAAGTAGTCCGGGGCGCCATTGGCGTATTGGGCCAGTTGGTCGAGGCTGGCACTCAGTTCACGCTCGGCCTGCAGCAGCAAGGCCTGCGGATCGCCGGCCAGTTTGCCGGCGGCCAGCAGATCGGTCTTGCTGAAGCCATCGAGGTTCGACAGGCTCGGGCGCAGGGGCTTGGCCAATGCCGGGGGGAATTGATCGAGGTCTTTTTGCAGGGTTTCCAGGGCCTGGGTCGCAGCACTCAGGCGCAAGGCGTCGCCGCTGGCCAGGTAGTCCTCGATATTGCGCGCCACTTCGCCCTGGAACTGCCGCGACAATCCCAGGTAGCGTTCCATCAGCAGATAGGGTCGTTCCAGGGCAATTTGCGACCACCACAGCGTGGCCCCAAGGCCCAGGCACACGGCAACTAAAAGAAGGGTGTTGAGATTGGTCAGCAGCTTCAGGCGCATTAAAGGTCTACCAGGGGCAGAATCGTAAGTGCCTGAAGTTATTGCGTTTGCGTTACAGGTTTATGACCGAATCGGTCGATTCCGATGAAAAGGTGGCACTTTGCTTTGATTGGCGGGCGCTCTGTACCCGGTTGCGCCCGGCATGCTTGGCGCGGTACAGCGCTTCGTCCGCCCGGCTGGCCATCATCAGGCTGTCGGAGTCATCGCTCATCTCCACCACGCCGGCGCTGAAGGTGCACCACAAATCATGGGGCTGGGCCGGGTAGTGGATTTCGGCAAAGCGCTGGCGAATTTCATCCAGCACTTTGCAGGCGGCGTCGATATCGGTGTCGGGCATGACGATGGCGAACTCTTCGCCGCCGTAACGGCCGATGAAGTCGGTCTTGCGCAGGCGCTGCTTGAGAAACAGCGCCAGGCTCTTGATCACGCGGTCGCCCATGGGATGGCCGTGGCTGTCATTGACCCGTTTGAAATGGTCGATGTCGAGCATGGCAAAGCTCAGGGGTTTGCCTTCGCGACGAGCGCGAAAGCTGCAATCCTCGAGCAGTTGCAGGATATGGGTGTGGTTGTACAGGCCGGTGAGGCTGTCGCGCACCATCCGCGCCTTGAGGTTGCGCGCCCGGGCGGCACGGTTGCGCACCGTGGTGATCAGGTGCCGGGGCTTGATCGGCTTGGTCAGGAAGTCGTCGCCGCCTTCGCTCATGGCATCGAGTTGCTTGTCCAGGTCGTCTTCGGCGGACAGGTAGATGATCGGCACGCTGACGTAGCGGTCGTTGTGGCGTATCACTTTGGCCAGTTCCGTGCCGGTGCAGGCCGGCATGTACATGTCGAGGATGATCAGGTCGGGCTGGAAGTCCGCCAGTTCGGCCATGGCCTGGATCGGTTCGATCAGCGTGCGGGTGATGATGCCGGCGCTGTTGAGCAGGCGTTCGGTGTGCATGGCTTGGGCGCGGGAGTCATCGATGATCAGCACTTTGTACGGATCGTACTGGGCGACGCAGGTCAGCACTTCGATTTTTTCCAGCAGGCTCGAGGCTTCGAGGGTGCCGGTGAGAAATTCCTGCCCACCGGCGCGCACCGCGGCCAGGCGGGTGGGCGTGTCGGTTTCCAACAAACTGAAGAACAACAGCGGCAGCGGTTGCTCCAGGCCTTCCTGGGCTTCGGCGGCCAGTTTCAGGCCGGCGCCAGGGGCGCTGAAATCCACATCCATGACAATCGCCGCCGGCAGGCGCTCGACCATCGAGGCGCGGAACGCCGCGACGCTGTCCAATGCCTGGGCGCTGAGGCCGAAGAACTCCAACTGCTTGGCCAGGCGCTCGGCGCGGTCATGGTCCTGCAGCAACACGTAGATGGGTTTGCGCAGCGGCGGCAGGAAGGTTTGTTCCAGCTGGTCGCCATGGCGCAGGCCGGTACGAGACAAACGCTGCATCAGGCGGTTGATTTCGGTGATCAGGTGGCTGCTCAGGCGCCCACGATTGGCGTCCACCGCTTGCAGCGACTGGCTGATGCCCTGGGCCAGCTGGGAGTGCTCGGGTTGTTCGAAGCGCTCGGCAAAGCGCAGCAGGCGCAGATTGGCTTCGCTGAGCTCCGACAGGTCGGTGCTGGACCACTCACTGCGTTGCAGGCGCTGCCAAATCTCCAGGATTTGACGAGCCTGATGAATTACCCGCTGGGCAAAGTGGTGCTTGAGGCGCTCACGGCTGGGGTCTTCTGGCTCGGTCATATCCTGACTACTAGTTAGGGTGCATGCTGAGATCGACTGGTGGCTCTATGCTAGCACCTCTTTTCCTCGGCATGAGTGTCATACGTCAATATTCTGTCCAGTCGCGAAATTCAGTTTGTGACTGACCAGTCTCATAGGCCGATGGCAGCGCTTCCTTTATAGTGCTGTTCGATTGCCCTGTCGCGCCCGGCATGGTTGGCGCCGCATTATCGCGTTTCAAATCAGGCACGATGGCGTAGGGTTGTGGTCGAACCGAGAACTCAAGTGATTGAAGGGATATCACCATGCTGGACTGGAAAAACCGCGCGGGCAGCGCGCCTGAACGTGCCGCCGAGCCGAAATCGGACACCCGCAGCTACCTGGGTGGGCTTTTTTTCAGCCGCGCACTGGCGACGCTGATCGCCCTTTACCTGCTGGTGACCATTGCCGTCGGCTGGTATTGGAGCCAGGAGCCTGCGCTGTTCCCCGTGCAGCAGAACGCCCAGGCCGCGGCCGAGAAAGATGGCCGGCAGATGGTGGTGGGCTACACCACGGTCGAGACGCTCAAGACAGTGGCCGGGACCCTGCTGACCAAGCAAGGCGGCTACATCTCCAATGACCGCTTCCCGCCTGGCCTGTGGATGGACAACATGCCGAGCTGGGAATACGGCGTGCTGGTGCAGGTCCGCGACCTGAGCCGCGCCTTGCGCAAGGACTTCGCCCGTTCCCAGTCCCAGTCCGCCGAGGACGCCGACCTGGCCAAGGCCGAGCCGCGCTTCAACTTCGATAACCGCAGTTGGGTGCTGCCCTCCAGCGAGTCTGAGTACCAGGAAGGCATCAATTCCCTGAGCCGCTACCAGGCGCGCCTGTCCGACCCAAGCCAGAAAAGCGCACTGTTCTACGCCCGCGCCGACAACCTGAACAACTGGCTGGGGGATGTCGGCACTCGCCTGGGTTCGTTGTCCCAGCGTCTGTCGGCCAGCGTTGGCCGGGTCAAGCTCAACACCTCGCTGAAAACCGAAGTCCCGGCCCCGGGCCAGGTGCCGCAGGTGGACGAAGAGGTGGTCGAGACCCCGTGGCTGCAAATCGATAACGTGTTCTATGAGGCCCGTGGCCAGGCATGGGCGTTGTCGCACCTGCTGCGCGCCATCGAAGTGGACTTCGCCGATGTCCTGGCGAAAAAGAACGCCACGGTCAGCGTGCGGCAGATCATTCGTGAACTGGAAGCGTCCCAGGAACCGGTCTGGAGCCCGATGATCCTCAACGGCAGCGGCTTCGGTGTATTGGCGAACCACTCGCTGGTCATGGCCAACTACATTTCCCGAGCCAACGCAGCGGTCATCGACTTGCGACAACTGCTGAACCAGGGTTGATTCATGAGCGAAAGCCCCCGGGAGGTCGCTCATCGAGTGGCCTCGGATGCCGAGCTGATTGCGTGGGTCGATGAGCACGACAACCTGCTCGGCAGCCTGGTGCGTTCAGAGCTGCGTGAGCGTGGCCTGATCGGACGCGGCACCTACATCATGCTGTTCAATTCGTCCGGTGAACTGTGTGTTCATCGGCGCACCCTGAGCAAGGCCATCTACCCTGGTTTCTGGGACGTGGCGGCGGGCGGCATGGTGCAGGCCGATGAGACTTACGCCGAATCGGCTGCCCGTGAGTTGGCGGAGGAGCTGGGCGTGAGCGGCGTGGAGCTCACCGCCCACGACCATTTTTATTTCGAAGACCCTGGCAGTCGCCTGTGGTGCTCGGCGTTCTCGGCGGTGTGGGACGGCCCGTTGGTCCTGCAACCCGAAGAAGTCCTCGAAGCGCGTTTCCTGCCCCTCGAGCAGGTGCTCGATGAAATCCAGCGCAAGCCTTACTGCCCGGACTCCCTGGCGGCGCTTGAACGCTATTTGCGGGTCCATGGCGGCAGCGTCGCAAAGAAGCTATAAATTGGCGCTGATTGGCCCTTAGCAAGTCGGCTTTTTGCCGTTACACTGCGCGACTTTTCAAGCTGAACCGTGTCTGCGGTCCAGTAGCGCTGCCCCTGCCTGAGTGGGGTTTCGCGGTCGAGGCATGTTCCCCCTCGACCAGTCTTTGTCCTCCCAAGAGGATTGCCGGTGGCCAAAAAAGCCGCATCCTTCGCCGCCCTGGGCGGCCTGGTATTTTCTACCGACGCCGGTCGTCATTGTCCTGATTGCCGTCAGCCGGTGGATGCCTGCATCTGCAAACAGACCGCCATCCCCGCCGGTGACGGCATTGCGCGCGTGCGCCGTGAAAGCAAAGGTCGCGGCGGCAAGACGGTGACCACGATCACCGGCGTGCCGCTGGCCGAAGACGCGCTCAAGGAACTGTCCACCACGTTGAAGAAACGCTGTGGCACCGGTGGTGCGTTGAAAGACGGCATCATCGAGATCCAGGGCGATCACGTCGAGCTGCTGTTGGCGGAACTGGTCAAGCACGGCTTCAAGGCAAAGAAATCCGGCGGCTAGCAGCTTCTGTGAAAACCACCCTCGGCTTGACCCGAACCCGACGTTCGAGGTCGCCCGCATGGTTTTCACAGAGCCTGTTCTGAACGGGTTTCTAAACTCATCGCTGGGAGCAGGGTCTACCTTGCTAACAGGCAATTCGTCATTTTCACTCTCTAGACTGCCCCAGCCTCCGACCGGATGGTGCATTTTGACTTCTTTATAGGGGACTTCGATGTCCGTACGACGCACACGCAAAGACGATGGCAGCCAATGGACAGTTGCGGACAGCCGCAGTGTTTACGGGATTCGCCATTGGGGGGCCGGGTATTTCGCGATCAATGAAGCCGGTCGCGTCGAAGTCCGTCCGAACGGTCCCGACAGCTCGCCCATCGACCTGTTCGAGCAAGTCGACCAGTTGCGCCAGAGCGGCCTGTCGCTGCCCTTGCTGGTGCGCTTCCCCGACATCCTGCAAGACCGTGTGCGCCAGCTCACCGGCGCCTTCGACAGCAACATCGCGCGCCTGGAATACCAGAGCAAGTACACCGCGCTCTATCCGATCAAGGTCAACCAGCAGGAAGCGGTGATCGAGAACATCATCGCCACCCAGAACGTCTCCATCGGCCTGGAAGCCGGTTCCAAGCCGGAGCTGCTGGCGGTCCTGGCCCTGGCGCCGAAGGGCGGGACCATTGTCTGCAACGGCTACAAGGACCGCGAATTCATCCGCCTGGCGCTGATGGGCCAGAAGCTCGGTCACAACGTCTTCATCGTCATCGAGAAAGAGTCCGAAGTCGGCCTGGTGATCGAAGAGGCCGCAACGCTCAAGGTCAAGCCGCAGGTCGGCTTGCGCGTGCGCCTGTCGTCCCTGGCGTCGAGCAAGTGGGCCGATACCGGTGGCGAGAAGTCCAAGTTCGGCTTGTCGGCCGCGCAACTGCTGTCGGTGGTCGAGCGCTTCCGCGCTGCCGGCCTGGACCAGGGCATTCGCCTGCTGCACTTCCACATGGGCTCGCAGATCGCCAACCTGGCGGACTACCAGCACGGCTTCAAGGAAGCGATCCGTTACTACGGTGAGCTGCGCAACCTCGGCCTGCCGGTGGATCACATCGACGTCGGCGGTGGCCTGGGCGTGGACTACGACGGCACGCACTCGCGCAATGCCAGTTCGATCAACTACGACATGGACGATTACGCCGGTGTCGTGGTCGGCATGCTCAAGGAGTTCTGCGATGCCCAGAGCCTGCCGCATCCGAACATCTTCTCCGAAAGCGGCCGCTCGCTGACCGCTCACCACGCCATGCTGGTGGTGCAGGTGACCGACGTCGAGAAACACAACGACGACGTGCCGGTGATCGACAACAAGCAGGAACTGCCGGAAACCGTGCAATGGCTGGTTGACCTGCTGGGCCCGACCGACATCGAGATGGTCACCGAGACTTACTGGCGCGCCACCCACTACATGAGCGACGTGGCGACCCAATATGCCGACGGCAAGCTGACCCTGGCCGAAAAAGCCTTGGCCGAGCAGTGCTACTTCGCGGTGTGCCGTCGCCTGCACAACTCGTTGAAGGCGCGCCAGCGCTCGCACCGCCAGGTGCTGGACGAGCTCAACGACAAGTTGGCCGACAAATACATCTGCAACTTCTCGGTGTTCCAGAGCCTGCCGGACACCTGGGCCATCGGCCAGGTGTTGCCGATCCTGCCGCTGCATCGCCTGGACGAAGAGCCGCTGCGCCGCGCCGTGCTGCAAGACCTGACCTGCGACTCCGACGGCAAGATCAAGCAGTACGTCGACGAGCAGAGCATCGAGACCAGCCTGCCGGTTCACGCTCTCAAGCCGGATGAAGACTATCTGCTGGGCATCTTCCTGGTGGGCGCCTACCAGGAAATCCTCGGTGACATGCACAACCTGTTCGGTGACACCGACTCGGTGAACATCTACCAGAACGCCGATGGCAGCGTGTACCACGCCGGTATCGAAACCCACGACACCATCGAGGACATGCTGCGCTACGTGCACTTGTCGCCGGAGGAGTTGATGACTCACTACCGCGACAAGTGCGCCAGCGCCCGTATCAGCGCCGCCGAGCGTACCCAGTTCCTCGATGCCTTGCGCTTGGGGCTGACGCGTTCGTCTTATCTGTCTTCTTGATAGAGCCATGAGTATTCGCTGAGCAAAGAACTCCCTTTGTGGCGAGGGGATTTATCCCCGCTGGGGCGCGAAGCGGCCCTAAATGCCGACAACACGGTGTGTCAGGCAGATTGAGTTAACTGCTTAGGGGCTGCTGCGCAGCCCAGCGGGGATAAATCCCCTCGCCACAAGATTACAGCGGGGTTCGCCCTTTTAACTGATCGGCACCGCCCTCCGGGGCTGTCAGAAAATGCACCGCACGCTGCGGGTTTTTTCGGACAGTCCCGGAGGGCGTTTTTATTTGTGCCGTCGTTATTTCTGAACGTCGGTGCATTTAATCGGCGATGTCCTTATTTCGTGTAGTCCCTTTCCTAACTTGTACTTGGCCCCTCTACTCGGCCATGGCTCTCGGCGAGAATCCCCGACCGCCCCTCCTGTAGAGAAATGCCGATGTCCGATCCAGCCAGCGCGCCAGCCTTTCGTCTGGAGATAGCCGGTCTGCCCGAGCCTGTTGACGTCGTGGCTTTCACGGGTAGCGAAGCGATCAGCGAACCCTTCGTCTATGAAGCGCAGCTGTCGTTGCGCGACGCGAACCTGGACCTGGCGGGCCTGTTGTACCGCAGCGTCTGGTTGAGTTTCGGGGCCCCAGGCCGGGGCATTCATGGTCAGCTTCATGAATTGGTCCAACACCGTCATGGCGCCGGCTGCCGGGTGCGTATCGGGCCGAAGCTGGCCTGTCTGGCGCAGCGTTTCAGCCAGCGGGTCTTCAGCGCCCGCTCGGTGCCGCAGATCATTCGCCAGGTGCTCAAGGCTCATGGCATCAGCGGTCGCAGCCTGTGCCTGGATTTGAGTGGCGATTATCCACTGCAGGATTTCTGTACCCAGTATCGAGAGTCGGACCTGCAGTTCCTGCAGCGCGTGTGCGCCCAGGCGGGTATCCACTTTCATTTCGAACACACCCGGGACGGGCATTGCCTGGTGTTCGCTGATAATCCGCACAGTTTTCCCCCTGCCGGTAAGGCGGTCTACGCGGACGACGAGTCGATTGCTGCGGTGCGGTCCTTCAGTGTGCAAACCGATGTGTCGGGGGAGCAGGTCGCCCAGGGCCGCAGCGACTTGATGAACCTGCACGGTGGTCAGGTGCTGGCGCTGACGGCCCATCCGTTTGCCGGCTGGAACCGGCGCTGGCTGCTGACGAAGGTCGAGCACCGCGCAGAGGCGGGGGTGTACGGCAATCATTTCAAGGCCATTCCCCGGGGCGTGCTGTTCACGCCGGACGAGGTCCCGGCAAAACCGCGCATGGTGAGCCGGCAACGTGGCTGGGTCGTGGCGCTGGACGAGCCGTCGGAGCTGGGAGCGGGGCGCGTGGCGGTGCAGTTTGACTGGCTCTACCAGGGTGAAGGTTCCAGCCCCAGTCATTGCTGGCTGCCTTTGGCACCCGAACTGGCCACGGGCGTGGCGGGCGCCTTGAGTGACGGCACCGAGGTGCTGGTGAGCTTTATCGAAGGCGATCCGGATCGGCCAATGATCAGTGCATTTCTGGATGCGCCTGCCTCGGTAGAGGTTGTGGATGAGTCATCCACAGGCGAAACGCGTGGGCCGTCGGTTGCCGATCCGCTCCTGTTGTCTGCAATCCGGGATGCCGATCCGCTGGTCTTGTTGTGCTTGTTGCCCGAAGGCGGGCCTTTCAGCCCCTGCGCTCAACCGCTGTGCACCTGCCGTATGCTCATGCGGCGCGGCGCGGGCGTTGCTCGATGAATGCCGCGGCCTTGTCTGGATCAACGCCGCAATGGCTGTTGCTCGACGTACCGAGTGCGCCTGGCGCTGCGCAGCTTGTGCACGCGCAGTTCGCCAAGGCCCGGTGCTTTGCCTTGTTTGAAAACACCGAGCTGCATGGGCTGCGAGAGCACGGTCCGCTGCTGGTGGATCTGCGCCACTCGCCTGCGTTGGTCAGCCTCTGTCACCTGGACCCACGCTCGTGGCCGGGGTTGTTGTTGGTCAGCCCATCGCCCGCTGCGCAATTGCTGGCGCATCTGCGACGCATGCTGACGGTGACCCTGGGTCTGCATCACAAAGCCTTGTTGAGCTATTACAACCCGCACATCGCCAGCTATTTCTTCGACGGTTGTGACCCGCAAGAACTCAGTTGCTGGCTGGGCCCGATCAGTTTGTTGCGCTGGTTTGGTGGCACCTGGGCCGACCGGGCGATCGGCAGTCAGGGTTGGCAACAACTGTCCAACCCGGGGTTGTCGGTGGCGGCGCTGGAGAAAGAGCACGGCCTCAGCGACCGACAGCAGGAGCAGTTGCAACGATGCCTGCTGGAGCGTCACGCCTGGCAATGGTCCCGTTCCACCGGATGTGATTACCAGCGGCTCTGGGGGGATTTGCAGCAGGGCCTGACGCTGGGGTTTACCGAGCGCGCGGTGCTCGATGACTGGCTGTGGCTGCGCCTGCAATACCCCGATGCCCGGCCAGTGTCTGGCCTGACGGGCGGTTCGCAGCGCGAGAGACTCGATCAACTGCGGCGGCGCTGGCAGGGCAGCCAGGATTGAACGTTAGTGGTCTGATGCTCCGAGCCAGCGGTCGTGCCGCTGCAAGTGCCAGGCGAATGCGCCGAGAGTCAGGCTGCGCAGGGCCATGAACAGCAGGAAGGTTATCCACAGCCCATGGTTGCCCAGCCCTTGCAGCGCCCAGGCGATGGGCAACACCAGCAGCAGGGTCAGCAGCATGCCGTTGCGCATTTCCCGGGCACGGGTGGCGCCAATGAACAGCCCGTCGAGCAAGTAACTCCAGACGGCAATCAGTGGCAAGGCGGCCAGGTAAGGCAGGTAGTGATAAGCGGTGGCGCGCACGTCGGGTATGTCGGTCTGCATGTCGATGAACAGGTGGCCGGCGAGCAGGAACAGCAGGGCAAAGCCCAGGCTTGCGATCAACGACCAGCCACACGCCACCACCAGCGAGCGGCGCAGCGCCAGGCGGTCGCGGGCGCCAATGGCATGGCCGCACAGCGCTTCGACGGCATGGGCCAGGCCGTCCAGGGCGTGGGCCGTCAGTAGCAGGCCGTTGAGCAGCAAAGCATTGGCTGCCACGGTCGCATCCCCCAGGCGTGCGCCTTGCACGGTGATCAGGAAAAACACCGCTTGCAGCGCCAGGCTACGGATGAAAATGTCCCGGTTCACCGCCAGCAGCGGGCGCCAACTGTGCCACAGCCCCAGGGCGGTCCAGGCGATCTGTCCGGGCCAGGCGCGCAGTGTGTTGCGGGCCAGGGCCAGGCCGACCAGCGCGCCGGTCCACTCGGCAATGACCGACGCCCGGGCCGACCCGGTCACGCCCCAGTCCAGGCCGATCACGAACCACAGGTTCAGGGCAATGTTGACCAGGTTGGTCACCAGCAGGATCGCCAGCGGGGCCCGGGCATTCTGAGCGCCGAGGAACCAGCCGACCAGCGCATAGCTGGCCAGCGCCGCCGGCAAGCCGAAGAGCCGGGTGTGAAAGAAGTCTCGGGTCAACTGGTTGAGCTCGGCGGACGGCTGCATGAAGTGCAACGCCACGTCGCTCAACGGCACGCCGATGGCACCGAGCAGCACCGCCAACCCCATCGCCAACAACAGTCCTTGTAGCAACACTTGTCGCAACGCTGCCCCATCACCACGCCCGGCAGCCTGGGCGGCGAACCCCGTGGTGCCCATGCGCAGGAAACCCATGGCCCACGCCAGCACCGTATACAAACTCGCCCCGACCGCCACGGCGCCCAGCTGATGAGCATGGGGCAAATGGCCGATGACGGTGCTGTCCACCAGCGCCACCAGCGGTACGGAAATGTTCGAGAGAATCATTGGCGCAGCCAGCGCCCAGACCCGGCGATGGGTAAGGCGGTCGCGCCAGTCGGTGGTCAGGTTGGGCATGCGGGCTCCTTGATGGAGCGCGATTGTAGCGGGTTCTCGCCTGATCGTTCCCACGCCGGAGCGTGGGAAACGAGCAAAATCTGTGGGAGCAAGGCTTGCCCGCGATGAAGATGACGCGGTCTTTCAGGGAACCGAGGCGCCTGTATCGCGAGCAAGCTTTGCTCCCACCCAGTGCTCTGAGCCCTAGTGAATGATCCAACTCAACAACCACAACCCCAGCACCAGCCAGATGATGCCCATGACGATCGAGGCCCGCATGAACGCGCGGATCGCCGAGTAGAGCAGCATCAGCCCGAGGATCAGCGCGATGATGCTGATGATCGAGGTGTCCATGCCCAGGGTGCGTGACAGCCCATCGACAAAATTTCCGCCAGCATTGGCCAGGGTGTTGAAGAGACCGCTGAGCAGGTCGACGATGAAGCGGATCACCGAACCGAGCGCCTGGCCGAGCCATTCGAAAAAGCTTTCTGCCTGCATATGTGCATCCTGATGGGAGGGGATCTGAGCTGAGCCGTTGGCTCCTGATTGTAGGAGCTGTGGCGGCCGAGTTGGTTCGATTATGGGGCAAACCGTCGCTTCGTACCGAGACTCTTGCCTTCCCTGGTCATCCCCCTGAAGCTATGCGCATTCAGGAGAACCCGATGAACCTTGTTGAACTGACCGAACGCCTGCATGCCATTCGTGACCGTAACGACTGGCGGCAATTCCACAGCCCGAAAAACCTCGCCATGGCCGCCAGTGTGGAAATGGCCGAACTGGTGGAGATTTTCCAGTGGCTGACCGAGGACCAGTCGCGCCAGTTGCCGGCGGACAAACTGGCCCACGCCGGGCAGGAGGTCGGTGACATCGTGTTGTACCTGTTGCTGCTTTGCAGCGAGCTGGGCCTGGACATGGACGCTGTGGTACGCAGCAAGCTGGCCGACAGCGAACGGCGGTTCGGCCAATGAGCGACCGTCATTTCGATCAGCTCGCCACGCGTTTTGCCGAAAAAATCTACGGCGGGGCCAAGGGCGCGATCCGCCTGGCGGTGCTTCAGGCCGATCTGCTGGAAAGCTTGCCACAGCGTCCGCTGCGCGTGCTGGACATCGGCGCCGGCCTGGGCCACATGTCGTTGTGGCTGGCCGAGCGCGGTCACCAGGTGACCCTGGCCGAGCCGGCCGAGCCCATGCTCGAAGGCGCCCGCCAGCGTTTTGCCGAGGCGGGCCAGAGCGCCACGTTCATCCAGGCGCCGTGGCAGGATCTGCTCGGCCAGCTCACCGAGCCGTACGACCTGGTGTTGTGTCACGCGGTGCTGGAATGGCTGGCCGAACCTCACGCGATCCTGCCGGTGCTGCATCAACTCACGGTCCCGGGCGGTTGGTTGTCCCTGGCGTTCTACAACCGCGACGCGCTGGTCTATCGCAACCTGCTCAAGGGGCATTTTCGCAAGTTGCGCAAAAATGACATGGCCGGTGAAAAACAGAGCCTGACGCCGCAACAACCCCTTGATCCGCGAGAATTGGCGGCGCAACTTGAAGGCCTGTGGCAGGTCGAAAGCCAGAGTGGCGTGCGGGTTTTCCATGACTACATGCCGGTGGAGTTCCAGGGCCGCGTGGAGCTTGCGCAGTTGCTGGAAATGGAACTGGCCCACCGTCGCCATCCGGCGTTTGCCGGGTTGGGACGTTATCTGCACTGGATCTGCCGTCCAGTGTGACGGAGAGCGAAATGAAAGGTCGTTCAGGGTTGTTGATGCTGTGCCTGGGACTGGCGGCCTGCCAGGGCAGCAATCCCTATGTCGCCACGTCCAATCCACTGCCGCCGGCGCCACCCGAGGCCGCCACGGTGTTCGACCGCAGCGCTTACCCTGCGCCGCCCCGTGACTATGGGCGCTATCGCAGTTGGGCCTGGCGCGACGGGCGCCTGCCGTCGGGTACCGCCTGGGCGGATTCGGCCCAGGTGGCCGAAGCGGTGAGCAATGCCCTGGACCAGCGTGGCCTGCGCCCGCTGCATGACAACCGGCCCGCCGACCTGTTCGTCAGCGCCGACCTGCGCCTGGAGACCCGCGTGCGTCAGGTTCGGGATGATTATGATGCCGGCTATTACGGCGGCTATAACCGTTATGACCGCTACGGTCCGGGTTATGGCATGTACCATCCGGTGCCGATGGTGCGCACGTATCAGGAGCAGGTCGTGGTGGTTCGAGTGGATCTGTTCGATGCCCGCACGGGGCAACCGGTGTGGAGCGCCAGCGCCGAGACCGGCCAGCGGGGCAGTCAAAGCGAGCGCACCGATGCCATTCGTGCGGCAGTGGAAAAAGCCATGTCGGCGTATCCACCAAGTTGATTACGCAACGGAGAAAAACCATGTTTCGCCGTCTCGCTCTACTGGCCTTCACCCTGTTGTTGGGCGCTTGTGCCTCTAACCAGGTCAACCATGACTTCGACACCAGCCGCGATTTCGCGGCGTATCGCAGCTGGAGCTGGAAAGACCCGGCGCTGCAATATCGCCCCGATGACCCACGCATCAAGAGCGACCTGACCGAACAGCGGATCCGCCAGGCGGTGGCCGATCAACTCGACCAGCGCGGCCTGCGTCCGGCGGCGAGTGGGCACGGCGATGTGCTGGTCCAGGCCTATCTGATCGTCGAGGACCGCCAGCAGCAGGTCACCACCAACTACGGCGGTGGTGGGTGGGGCGGGCCTTGGAATGGCTATTGGGGCGGGCCGATGTACAACGAAACCCGCAACATCAGCTACAAGGTCGCCACCGTGCAGATCGACCTGCTCGATGGCAAGGACGGCAAGCTGGTGTGGCGTGGCAGTGATGAACAGCTGCTCAGCAACTCGCCCAACCCGACCGACCGCAACACGGCCGTGCGCGAGACGGTGGGGCGGATCCTGTCCAATTACCCACCGCGCTGAATAACTGTGGGAGCGGGCTTGCTCGCGAAGACGGTTGCACAGTCAACATTGATTCAGACTGACCCACCGCTTTCGCGAGCAAGCCCGCTCCCACAGGGATTTGGGGTGAATACATGCCCCGTGAACACCCCGGAACAACTGTGGGAGCGAGCCTGCTCGCGATGACGGCGGCACATCCAACTTGGATGCAAGCTGACCCACCGCTATCGCGAGCAGGCTCGCTCCCACAGGGGATGGGTGTAGAGGCCATTTATTCTGCTCAGGCCACCGGCCGCCACTCTCCCACCATATGCTCCAACTCCCCAGCCCCCATCAGTTGCAGTTGCCCGCTGGACCCCGCCGCACTCGCCAGCAGCGTGACTTCACTGGGCAGGCGCACCGGTTTTTTGAAGGTCACATCGATCTCGATGTTGGCCTCGGGCAGGTGGTCATCCAGCGCCGCCAGGGTCCGGGCCTTGTTCCACAGGCCATGGGCGATGGCGGTGGGGAAGCCGAACAACCGGGCACTGATACCACTCAGGTGAATCGGGTTGTAGTCGCCAGACACCTTGGCGTATTGCCGACCGATGTCCGCCGGTGCGGTCCAGTGCGCGACTTCAATCAAGGGCAGGCTGGCCTGCGGTGAATCCTCCACGAGTGCCCCGTCGAGCTGGACACCTTTGCACAGCATCTGGCTTTGGGCCTCCCATAGCGGCCCCAATTGATCATCGAGGCGAGTCACCAGGTCGAATACCGCGCCCTTGGGGTGGGCTTGGAGGTTCTCGACGTTGACGCTGGCCCGCACCTGCCCAACCCCGCCCATAGGCCGCAATACGCGGATGCGATTGCTCAAGTGGATCAGCCCCAACAGCGGAAATGGAAAACTCCGGGCGGTGAGCAATTGCATTTGCAGGGCGAACGCCAAGACGTGGGGATAGGTCGGCGGCAGCAGTCCGTTATCGATGAAACCGCAGACTTTGCGATAGGCCGCCAGGCGTTGCGGGTCGACCTGAAGCACCTGGCGCAGGCCTTCCTCGGGCAAGGTCGTTCCGGTGACCTTGCGCCGTGTCGCCGCTTTCGAATAAAGCCCGGACATCGATGGCGGGCTGCTGACTTCGTGCCATTGGATCGTCATGGTCACGCTCCCAGAAGGCTTTGCCCGCATACCCGCAGGGCCTGACCGGTCACGGCCCCCGTGCCTGGTTGCGCGAGCCAGGCCACGGCTTCGGCGACATCCTGGGGCAGGCCGCCCTGGCCCAGGGAGCTCATGCGCCGCCCGGCTTCGCGCAAGGCGAAGGGAATGTCGGCGGTCATGCGGGTTTCAATGAAGCCCGGCGCCACGGCGTTGATGCTGATGCCGCGTGGCTGCAGCAGCGGCGCCCAGGCCTGGGCCAGGCCGATCAGCCCGGCCTTGCTCGCCGCATAGTTGGTCTGCCCACGGTTGCCGGCAATGCCGCTGATGGACGCCAGCAGAATCACCCGGCCATTGTCGCGCAGGGTGCCGCTGTCGAGCAGGGCCTTGGTCAGCACTTGCGGGGCATTGAGGTTGACGGCCAGCACGGCGTCCCAGAATTCCGGGGTCATGTTGGCGAGGGTCTTGTCCCGGGTGATGCCGGCGTTGTGGACCACGATGTCGACGCCGTCGGGAAGGTGCTCGATCAACTGGGTGGCGGCGTCTTCGGCGCAGATATCCAGCGTGACGCTGCGTCCGCTCAGGCGTGCCGCCAGGGCGTCGAGGTCGGTCTTGGCTTGCGGGACGTCCAGCAGGATCACGTCGGCGCCATCGCGGGCCAGGGTTTCGGCGATGGAGGCGCCGATCCCGCGGGCTGCGCCCGTGACCAGCGCCTTGAGCCCCGTGAGCGGTCGGGTCCAGTCCTGGACCTGGGTGTCACAGGCGTTGAGGCGAATGACTTGCCCGGAAATGAAAGCGCTCTTGGGCGACAGGAAAAACCGCAGCGCACCCTCCAACTGGGCGTCGGCGCCGTCGCCGACGTACAACAGTTGCAGCGTCCCGCCGTTGCGCAACTCTTTGGCCAAGGAGCGGCTGAAACCTTCCAACGCCCGCTGGGCACTCGCGGCGAACGGGTCGGCAAGACTTTCCGGCGCGCGACCGAGGATGACGACATGGGCGCTGTGGTCGAGGTTTTTCATCAGCGGCTGGAAAAATTCCCGCAGCTGCTTGAGCTGGTCGGCCTGCACCAAATGGCTGGCGTCGTACACCACCGCCTTGATTTTCGGGCCATGGCCGGGGATCCACTCGGTGGCCAGGGTCGGCTCGCCGCCGTAGATGAAGATGGTGTCGGTCAGGCGCTTGGCAAACCTGCCGATCTGTTCGGTCAACGGCCCGCCGCCCAGCAGCAATGCGCCTTCGATCGGCCGCAGGCGCCCGGCCTGCCAGCGCTCCAGGCGTACCGGCGAGGGCAGGCCGAGGGACCCGACCATGCGCCGGCCAATGGGCGAATTGGCGAAGTCGATATAACGGTCAGACATGGAACACACTCCGGCTGATGAGGTTCCAAGTGTGGACCATGATTGGCAATCAGTCGTTCGATCGGCGAGATAAAGCCTAAGCTTGAGCGGGAGCGCTTTTTCCAGGGCACCGAATCCCTGTGGGAGCAAAGCTTGCTCGCGATGCAGACACCGTGTTTTTCAGGTAGGTCGCGTCATCGTTCATCGCGAGCAAGCTTTGCTCCCACAGGGTTCGGTTGAGTCTTCACAGGGCACTAGACCTACACAGGGAGTTCTTCATGACACAACTACGCCGCGTCGCGATCATCGGTGGTAACCGCATTCCGTTCGCCCGCTCCAACGGGCCCTATGCCACCGCCAGCAACCAGGCGATGTTGACGGCTGCCCTCGAGGGGCTGATCGAACGCTACAACCTGCATGGCTTGCACATTGGCGAGGTGGCTGCCGGTGCGGTGCTCAAGCACTCCCGGGATATGAACATGACCCGCGAATGTGTGCTCGGCTCGCGGCTGTCACCGATGACGCCGGCCTATGACGTACAACAGGCCTGTGGCACCGGGCTGGAGACAGTGCTGCTGGTGGCCAACAAGATTGCCCTGGGCCAGATCGACAGCGGCATTGCCGGCGGCGTCGACACCACCTCGGACGCGCCGATCGCGGTCAATGAAGGGCTGCGCAGGATCCTGCTGCAAGCCAATCGCGCCAAGACCACCGCCGACAAGATCAAGACCTTCCTACAGTTGCGCCCTCAGCACCTCGTCCCCGATCTGCCGCGCATCAACGAACCGCGCACCGGCCTGAACATGGGTGAGCATTGCGAGTTGATGGCCCAGACCTGGCAGATCCCCCGGGAGGCGCAGGATCAGTTGGCCCTGGAAAGCCATCAGAAAATGGCCGCGTCCTATGCCGAAGGTTGGCAGAACGACTTGATGACACCGTTTCTTGGCCTGACCCGGGACAACAACCTGCGCCCGGACCTGACCCCGGAAAAACTCGCTTCCCTCAAGCCGGCCTTCGAAAAAAGTGCCAAGGGCACGATGACCGCGGGTAATTCCACGCCACTGACCGATGGCGCTTCGTTGGTGCTGCTGGGCAGCGAAGAGTGGGCCAAGGCTCGAGGCCTGCCGATCCTGGCGTACCTGCGCGACGGCGAAACGGCGGCGGTGGATTTCGTCAATGGCGCCGAAGGGCTGTTGATGGCCCCGGTGTACGCCGTGCCGCGGTTGCTGGCGCGCAACGGCTTGACCTTGCAGGACTTTGATTACTACGAGATCCACGAAGCGTTCGCCGCCCAGGTGTTGTGCACACTGAAGGCCTGGGAAGACCCAGACTACTGCAAGACCCGCCTGGGCCTCGACGCGCCGCTAGGGTCCATCGACCGCAGCCGGTTGAACGTCAAGGGCAGCTCCCTGGCCGCCGGGCACCCGTTTGCCGCCACGGGCGGGCGCATTGTCGCCAACCTCGCCAAGTTGCTCGATGCGGCCGGGCGAGGTCGCGGGTTGATCTCCATCTGCGCCGCCGCGGGCCAGGGCGTGACGGCGATTATCGAGCGCTGAGGACGGCGCCGTCCTGGCGGGACGCCAGTTCCCGGTGATGGCTGGCGTAGCGCTCGGCGAGGATCGAGCAGACGATCAACTGCAGCGGGTGATAGATCATGATCGGCAGTAGGATCAACCCCAGGCCGGGATGGTTGCCGAAAATCAACGCCGCCATGGGCACGCCGGCGGCGAGGGATTTCTTGCTGGCACAGAACACCGCGGCCACTTCATCGGCGCTGCGCAATTGCAGGGCGCGGGCGGTACGGGTGGTCGCCCACAAGATGATCGCCAGCAGCACGGCACTGCCAAGCACTGCGCTCAATAGCACGCCGTGGCCTTGCTGTTGCCAGATGCCGGACACCATCGAGTTGCAGAATGCCGCATAGACCAGCAGCAGGATCACCAGTTTGTCGATGATGCTGGTGTAGCGCTTGTACCTGCCGAAAAAGCCAGCCAACCAACGCCGCAGGAACTGCCCCAGCACCAGTGGCAGCAGCAACATCATGCACAGGTCGAGCAAGGTGGACCCCAGGTCGATGCCGCCGGCGCCGCTGCCGACCACGAAACTGACCAGCAGCGGTGTCAGGAAAACCCCCAGTACGCTGGACAGGCTCGCGTTGAGAATCGCCGCGGGCACGTTACCGCCAGCACTGCCGGTCAGCGCCACCGAGGAAGAAATGGTCGAGGGCAGGGCGCACAGGTAGAAGAACCCCAGCATCAGCAGCGCTGGCACGTGGTTGCCGACGAGCCAGTGGCTGAGCAGCCAGATCAATGGAAACACGCCAAAGGTGAAGCCCTGCACCATCACATGCAGGCGGATGTTCTTCAAACCGTGGCGGATCTGTTCGCCGGACAGGTTGACCCCGTGCAGGAAGAACACCACGAAGATGCCGATGTTGACCACCCATTCAGCATGCATGGCGCCGCCCGTGGCACCAAAGGTTGGAAAGAAGTACGCCAACAGCGTGGCGAGCAACATGCCGCACAGGAACCAGTCGGTCACCATGCGTTTGAGGTGTCTGAGGATATGCATAGGGCACCGCAAGTTGTAAGAAAAGTCGACTTAGCCTAACGTCGTTCCTACCAGTCGTCTTGCGACATAAGGCCAATCAATGCCGGCTAACGGACACCAACAGCTCGAACGCCGCATCCCCGACCTGGCGCAATTGCCGAGGCCGCTGTACGCCCGTGTCGAAAGCTTGAGCGCCGGTTCCTGGACGCAAGCCCATCGTCATGACTGGGTGCAGTTTTCCTACGCCATCAGCGGCGTTCTCGGCGTACACACCGCAGCGGGTAGCTTCTTTGCCCCGCCACAACGGGGCATCTGGATCCCGGCCGACCTGGAACACCATGTGGTGACCTCCACCCGAGCGGAAATGCGCAGCCTGTATGTGCATCGCCACGCCTGCCCCTGGGCCGATGAGCGTTGCCGGGTGCTGGAAGTCACGCCACTGGCCCGTGAGTTGATCAAGGTGTTCTGTCAGCTTCCGGTCGATTACCCGCAAGGCGACACCCAGGAACAACGGTTGGTGCAGGTGTTGCTGGACCAGTTGGCGACTTTGCCGGAGGTGGGGTTCTCCCTGCCGCTGCCGCGACATGCCCGTCTGCTGGGGCTGTGTAACGAGTTGATCGAACAGCCTGAGCAGAACGTCACCTTGCACGCCTGGGCTGAGCGCCTGGGCACGTCGGAAAAAACCTTGATGCGCCTGTTCCAGCGCGAGACCGGCCTGAGCTTTCGCGCCTGGCGCCAGCGCATGCGCTTGTTGTCGTCCCTGGGCTCGCTGGAGCAGGGCGACAGCGTCACCAGCGCTGCGTTGTCCTGCGGGTATGATTCAACGTCCGCGTTCATTGCGGCGTTCAAGGGGATGTTCGGGTTTACGCCGGGGGAACTGTTCAAGCATTGAGTCGTCGCACTTTCCTACAGCCGATGGTAGACATGACTGTCAGCTCTTGTCGCAAATGCCTGGGCATTCAGTTAGCAATGTCAGGTTCGGTCTCGGCTATGATTCGGCTCGGTCGATTGATCCGGCACATTGTGTGCATCACAGGTTCATAGGTCGGCAACCCCTCCCCGTGGAGGAAGGATTGCCGTATAACGACTGTCATTCGCGTGTTTGGTAATAAAGGACCCACAATAAAAGCTGATGAAGACTCCAAAACGCATTGAACCCCTGATCGAGGACGGTCTGGTCGACGAGGTGCTGCGCCCACTCATGAGTGGTAAAGAAGCAGCTGTTTATGTGGTGCGCTGCGGTAACGAGCTACGTTGCGCGAAGGTCTACAAGGAGGCGAACAAGCGAAGCTTTCGTCAGGCGTCCGAATATCAGGAAGGCCGCAAGGTCCGCAACAGCCGTCAGGCCCGGGCCATGGCCAAGGGCTCGAAGTTCGGGCGCAAGGAAACCGAGGACGCCTGGCAGAATGCTGAAGTAGCGGCGCTGTTCCGCTTGGCTAGCGCAGGTGTGCGCGTGCCCAAGCCGTACGACTTCCTTGAAGGCGTGCTGCTGATGGAACTGGTGGCCGATGAGTACGGCGATGCAGCGCCGCGTCTGAACGATGTGGTGCTGGAGCCGGACCAGGCCCGTGAATATCACGCCTATCTGATTTCCCAGATCGTGCTGATGTTGTGTACCGGTCTGGTGCACGGCGACCTGTCGGAGTTCAACGTCCTGCTCACGCCGACCGGGCCGGTGATCATCGACCTGCCGCAGGCCGTGGATGCTGCGGGTAACAACCATGCCTTCAGCATGCTGGAGCGGGACGTGGGCAATATGGCGTCCTACTTCGGTCGGTTTGCCCCGGAGCTCAAGCGCACCAAGTACGCGAAGGAAATGTGGGCGCTGTACGAAGCCGGCACCCTGCACCCGGCCAGCATGCTGACCGGCGAGTTCGACGAGCCGGAAGAACTGGCGGATGTCGGTGGGATCATGCGCGAGATCGAGGCCGCCCGCCTGGACGAGGAACGCCGCCAGGCCGTACGTGCCGCCGACGATGCCCCGCCCGGCAAGACCGAAGAACCGCCGCCGCCATGGATGCAATGATCGGTTGAACAGAAACCCGGCCAATGGCCGTAATGCTGTTCACTTAGAAAAAACGGCGCTTCTTTCAGAAATGGAAAGGCGCCGTTTTTTTTTGGCTTCGTTTTTTGGGGGGATTTTGGGGGTGGTGTGTATATCCATTTCTGCGGTAACGGCGGCTTAGGGTTCCGCCCTTACGGCGGGTCACTTTTGGAAGAGCCGGGAGCCGGACCAGCCAAAAGTAACCAAAAGCGCTTTGTCCCACCACTCGGTGCCTCGCCTAGGCTCGGCATCCATGCCGAGGTGCCCACTGCGCAACACCTTCGTTCAGCCATCGTGGTTAACGGGGCGCCCGAGATCAACGTCCACCGCGAGGCGGCCTGATAGCCGACCTGGCTCTTGCGGTCGTACACCCATTAGATCTGTGGGAGCAAAGCTTGCTCGCGATGACGGTGTCCCAGTCAATGAAGATGTTGGATGTACCGGCCTCTTCGCGAGCAGGCTCGCTCCCACAGGGGGCTCTGGATGCACATAAATATTGTGTCTACGGAAGATCCAATGTGGGAGCGAGCTTGCTCGCGATAGCGGTGGCTCAGCCACATAGATGCCGGAATAAGCCCCGCTCTTGCTTTGGATCTTGATCTTGATCTTGACGCCCCGTTAAACCACGCTGGCCGAACGCAGGCATTGCGCAGTGGGCATCCCGGCATGGATGCCGGGATAGCCGCGCTGGGCCATGGATGGCCCTTCGCGGCGGGCCCACGGAGCAATGCCGGAGTGAGGGCACACCGAGCCTAGGCGAGGTGCCGAGTGGTGGGGCAAAGCGCTTTTGGTTACTTTTGGCGCTCTTCCAAAAGTGACCCGCCGTAAGGGCGGAACCCTAAGCCGCCGTTACCGCAGAAACGGATATACACCCTTACCCCAATGGGTCGAAACTGAAGATCCACAGCCTTAAGTGAACAGCATTAGGCCCTGGCCGGTTTTTTTGTGGGCACTCCAAAATCTCATACCCACCGCAGCCCCCTGTGGGAGCGAGCTTGCTCGCGATAGCGGTGGATCAGCTTGCATCGATGTTGAATGTGCCGCCGCCTTCGCGAGCAAGCTCGCTCCCACAAGGGCCGGCGGTGGGCATCAACTTTTGCAACACCCCGACGCCAGTTCCTTGAGGATCGGGCAGTCCGGGCGGTGGTCGCCGTGGCAGTGTTCCACCAGATCCTGGAGGGTGTCGCGAAGCTCAGCCAGTTCGCGGATTTTCTGGTTCAGTTCTTCGATGTGCTGGCGGGCCAGGGCCTTGACGTCGGCGCTGGCGCGTTGGCGGTCTTGCCAGAGGGTCAGCAGTTTGCCGACCTCTTCCAGGGAAAACCCCAAGTCGCGAGAGCGCTTGATAAAGGCCAGGGTGTGCAGGTCATCGGCGCCGTAGATCCGATAGCCGCTGTCGGTACGATGGGCGGCCTTGAGCAGGCCGATGGATTCGTAATAGCGGATCATCTTCGCGCTCAGGCCGCTCTGGCGGGCCGCTTGGCCGATGTTCATCGCTTGTCCTCCAGCTGCTTGGGTGTCCAGAACTTCAACAGTAACGCATTGCTGACCACACTGACGCTCGACAGCGCCATGGCCGCGCCGGCCAGCACCGGGTTGAGAAACCCGAAAGCCGCCAGGGGGATGCCGACCAGGTTATAGACGAACGCCCAGAACAGGTTCTGGCGGATCTTGGCGTAGGTCTTGCGGCTGATGTCCAGCGCCGCCGGCACCAGTCGCGGATCGCCGCGCATGAGGGTGATGCCCGCGGCATGCATCGCCACGTCGGTGCCGCCGCCCATGGCAATGCCGATGTCGGCGGCGGCCAGGGCGGGGGCGTCGTTGATGCCGTCGCCCACCATCGCCACCACCGAATGGCGCTTCAACTGTTGGACGATGGCGGATTTGTCCGCTGGCAAAACCTCGGCATGGACATTGGAGATACCCAGCGCCTGGGCCACGACCCGGGCGCTGCCTTGATTGTCGCCGGTGAGCAAGTGGCTGGCGATGTGCTGTTCATTCAAGGCCTGTACCGCGGCGAGGGCGCCGGGCTTGAGCGTGTCACCGAAGGCGAACAGGCCGAGCACCCGAGGCGTCGCGCCTTGTTCGATCAGCCAGGACAGCGTGCGGCCTTCGTTTTCCCAAGCCTGTGCCGACTTGGCCAGCGAACCGGGCTCCAGGCCCAGTTCGTCCAGCAGGCGTCGATTGCCCAGGGCCAGGCGGCGTCCGTCGAGGCTGCCGGCGATACCGCGTCCAGCCAGGGACTGGCTGTCGCTGACATCCGCCACGTCCAGGCCACGCTCGGCGCAGGTGTCCAACACGGCTTTGGCGAGAGGGTGCTCACTGCCGCGTTGCAGGGCGCCGGCCATTTTCAGCAGCGCGTCTTCATCTCCCTCCAGAGCCGTCAAGTGGGCGATGCGCGGCGTGCCGGAGGTCAGGGTGCCGGTCTTGTCGAATACTACGGTGTCGACTTCATGGGCGCGCTCCAGGGCCTCGGCGTCCTTGATCAGAATCCCGTGGCGAGCGGCCACGCCGGTGCCAGCCATGATCGCCGTGGGCGTCGCCAGGCCCAGGGCGCAGGGGCAAGCGATCACCAGCACGGCGACGGCGTTGATCAGCGCGGTTTCCAGTGGCGCACCGTACAGCCACCAGCCGATCAACGTCGCCAGGGCCAGCACCAGCACCACCGGTACGAACACCTGGCTGACTTTATCCACCAGTTTCTGGATCGGTGCCTTGGCGGCCTGGGCGTCTTCCACCAGGCGGATGATGCGCGCCAGGACGGTTTCGGTACCCAGGGCCAGCGTGCGTACCAGCAGCCGGCCTTCGCCATTGATGGCGCCGCCGGTGACTTTGTCGCCGGGCTGCTTGGGCACCGGCAGGCTTTCGCCGCTGATCAGCGCTTCGTCGGCGTGGCTCTGGCCTTCCAGCACTTCGCCGTCCACCGGGAAGCGTTCGCCGGGTTTGACCAGAACCAGGTCATTCAAGCGCAGGGCGCTGATGGCAACGTCCCGCTCCTGGCCATCGACTACCTGGATCGCCCGCTCTGGCCGCAAAGCCTCGAGGGCGCGGATGGCGCTGGCGGTTTGTCGCTTGGCGCGGCTTTCCAGGTATTTACCGAGCAGTACCAGGGCAATCACCACGGCCGAGGCTTCGAAATACAGGTGCGGCATGCCGCCAGGGCGGGCAATCACCCATTCATAAAGGCTCAAACCGTAGCCGGCGCTGGTACCCAAGGCCACCAGCAGGTCCATGTTCCCCGCACCGGCACGCACGGCCTTGAAGGCGGCGACGTAGAAACGTGCACCGAAGATGAATTGCACCGGCGTGGCCAGGGCGAACTGCACCCAGGCCGGGAGCATCCAATGCACGCCGAACGGCTGCAGCAGCATGGGCAGTACCAGCGGCACGGACAGCGCAATCGCCAGCATCAATATCAGGCGTTCACGGTTCAGGCGATTGGCCTGCGTGTCAGCGGGCTGTTCGGCCTGCCAGACAGTGGCGTCATAGCCGGCGCGCTTGACCGCATCGATCAGGGTTTGCGGGTCCACCTGGCCGAGCAGTTCGAGGTGGGCCCGCTCATTGGCAAGGTTGACGCTGACCCTGTTCACGCCGTCGACCTTGCCCAGGGCGCGTTCGACCCGGCCGACACAGGAGGCGCAGGTCATCCCGTCGATGTTCAGCTCCAGGGTTTGCACGGGGACGCTATAGCCGGCCTGTTCGACGGCCTGCATCAAGGCTGGCAGGCTGCCTTCGGGGGCCTGCACGCGCGCCAGTTCAGTGGCCAGGTTCACACTGACAGCGCGGGTGCCGGTGACTTTGCTCAAGGCCCGCTCGACCCGCCCGGCGCAGCTGGCGCAGGTCATGCCGGCAATCGGTAGATCGAACGTGGTGGATTCGGACATCGGTCAGGCTCCCTGTAGTGAATGACTACAGGATCAACCTTGCCATGCGGGCAAGGTCAAGCGCCAATCCAAAAAGCGCTGCCGATCCCTGATTTGGGAGCTGGCTCTGTGGGAGCAAGGCTTGCCCGCGATGAAAGCACCGCAGTCTTTGAGTGACCGCGGCGCCTGGATCGCGAGCAAGCTTTGCTCCCACAAAGCTTGCTCACCGGTGCAAGTGGTGTGTCAGTAACCGAGCCCAGCCTGTTTGAGGTACATGCCTTGTTCATTCATGGCGATGCGGAACTTCAGGATGTCACCGGCCCTGAGGGTGATGTTCTGCGACCCTGGTGCGAGCATGCCCGGGTTGCACCCCGGTGCCTGACCTGGCAGCAACTTCAGGCGCAAGGAAAACTGGCCCGGCGGCAGGTTGAACGAAGTGCTTTGCTCCTGGAACAGCCTGGCCGAGAGCTGATCCTGGATGTAGATGCCGATTTCGCAATTGGTCGACACTTCCAGGCGCTCGCGGGAAATGATCACCACGCCATAGTCTTCGCCGGCGGCCGAGGCCTGGGGCGCCACCGCTGAAAAACCGAGCATGCAAAACAGGCTGAACGCTGACCAGCGCATGGCTGAACCTCCGGTGTTAAATCCTTGATGTGTGCAGCTTGGCTGAGCGCGATGCCGATTGCCAGCCCGGCAGTTTTTGTCAGAACTTGACCTTGCCATGATGGCAAGCTTGAGACTGCTGGCAACCTCAATCCCAAGGAGTCATCTCATGCACACTTTCAATGTCCAGGGCATGTCGTGCGGTCACTGCGTCAAGGCTATCACCCAGGCTGTCCAGGCCAAGGACCCGGCGGCCGATGTGCAAATCGACCTGGGTGCCAAGACTGTCCAGGTCCAGAGTTCGTTGCCGGCCGATGCCGTGCTTGCGGCCATCAAGGAGGAGGGCTATGAGGCCAGCCCTGCTTGAAGTTTTTTAATCGTTAGCGACCTACCGGAATGTTCAAGAGCGTCCGGCACGGCTAGACTGTCAGGCTGTCGAACGACGCCTGAGCGGGACGCCCGATGAACCTCCGTACCATTCTGATTCTTGGCGCCTTGAGCGCTTTCGGTCCCTTGGCGATCGACTTCTACCTGCCTGCCTTTCCGGCGATGGCGACGGCCTTCGGTACCGACGAAAAACACATTCAGTTGACCCTGGCGGCTTATTTCCTCGGCTTGTCCATCGGGCAACTGGCCTATGGGCCGGTGGCGGATCGCTTCGGACGGCGCATTCCATTGCTGACCGGTGTTGGTTTGTTCACCCTGGCCTCCCTGGCCTGCGCCTACGCGCCGAGCCTGGAATGGCTGATCGGCGCCCGCTTCGTCCAGGCCCTGGGTGGGTGCGCCGGGATGGTGATCTCGCGGGCGGTGGTCAGCGACAAATGCGACGCGGTGGGTTCGGCCAAGGTGTTTTCGCAGTTGATGCTGGTGATGGGCCTGGCGCCGATTCTCGCGCCGATGCTGGGCGGGTTGCTGGTGAACCTGCATGGTTGGCAATCGATCTTCATTGCCCTGACCGTGTTCAGCGCATTGGCGTCGATGGCGGTGGCCTTGTGGCTGCCGGAAAGCTTGCCGGACCATGTGCCTCGGCAACCGTTGTCGGGGGCATTGCGCCAATATGGCCGGTTATTGACCGACGCCGTCTTCCTCGGTCATGCGCTGACGGGAGGCATCGCTATCGCTGGGATGTTTGCCTACATCGCCGGTTCGCCTTTCGTCTTCATCAAGCTCTACGGGGTACCGGCCGAACACTTCGGTTGGCTGTTCGGCACCAACGCGGCGGGCTTCATCCTGGTTGCCCAGGTCAACGCCCGGCTGCTGTCCAAGCGCGGTCCGGCGTTCCTGCTGAGCCGCGCGGTATGGGTCTACCTGGGCGCCGGGCTGAGCCTGTTGGCCGTCAGCGCCTTGCAACCTGCGCAGTTGTGGCCGCTGCTGGTTCCGCTGTTTATCTGCATCGCCAGCCTGGGGTGCATCCTGCCCAACGCCTCGGCTTGCGCCATGAATGGGCAGGGCGCCCGGGCCGGCAGTGCTTCGGCGATGCTCGGATGCCTGCAGTTTTCCGTGGCCGCCGGGGCAGCTGCGTTGGTGGCGGCGCTGCATGACGGCACCGCCGTGCCAATGGCGCTGGTCATCAGCCTTTGCGGGCTGTTGGTGGTGGGCGCAGCGATGCTGACCCGTCGCCTGCAAAATGCCCGGGCGCTGGCCCAGGCCAGTCGCGAAGGCTGACTCAGCCGGCCGCGCGCTGCTGTTGTTCGGGGAAATGATGGGGCGCGAGGATCCGCGCTTGCAGAGTGTGGGCGAAGGCCTGGGCTTCGGCCTCGGTACGGAAGGTGACGACGTGCTGGTCAAGGCGTACTTGCCATTGGGATTTTGCCACTTCTTTTATCAGGATCTTCATTGCTGACCTCCTCACGAAAAGATTGCGTTGCAAAGGCCTCGAGTGTAGACCCGAATGCGATCGCAATTGTGACAAGGATCAATTCTCGGACTGACGGCATGGTTTTTTGTGGGAGCAAAGCTTGCTCGCGATAAATGGCGACGCGGTTTTATAGAGAACCGCGGTGCCTCCATCGCGAGCAAGCTTTGCTCCCACAAGCGCCAGGCCCTCATCGCGGGTCAGAAGCCCTCGAGCACAATCTTGCCCTTGGCCTTGCCGCTTTCCAGCAAGGCATGCGCCCGGCGCAGGTTCTCGGCGTTGATGGTGCCGAAATGCTCGCCAACCGTGGTCTTCAGCGTGCCGGCGTCGATCAGGGCGGCCACGCGGTTGAGCAGTTTGTGTTGTTCAAGCATGTCGGCCGTCTCGAACAGCGAGCGGGTGTACATGAATTCCCAATGCAACGACAGGCTCTTGCGCTTGAGCTTGGTCACGTCCAGCGCCTTGGGATCGTCGATCAGCGCCAGTTTGCCCTGGGGCGCGAGGGCTTCGACCAACTGGTCCAGATGCTGGTCGGTCTGGGTCAGGCTGGCGACGTGAGTCACCTGGGGCTGGCCCGCTTCTTTCAACACTTCGCTCAATGGCTGGCTGTGGTCGATCACCAGGTCGGCCCCCAGGCTGCGCACCCAATCCTGGGTCTGCACACGGGACGCGGTGCCGATCACCTTCAGCCCGGTGAGTTGGCTGGCCAGTTGCGTCAGGATCGAACCCACGCCGCCCGCAGCGCCGACGATCAACAGGCTCTGGCCCAGGTCGCTTTGGCCTTCCTGGATTTGCAGGCGCTCGAACAACAACTCCCAGGCGGTAATGGCCGTCAGCGGTAGCGCCGCCGCTTCGGCGAAACCAAGGGTTTTGGGCATGTGGCCGACGATGCGCTCATCCACTACGTGCAACTCGCTGTTGCCGCCGGCCCGGGCGATGGAGCCGGCGTAGAACACCTGGTCCCCGGCCTTGAACAGCGTGACCTCGCTGCCCACCGCCTTGACCACGCCGGCCACGTCCCAGCCCAGCACCTTGGCTGCGCCACCTTCGGGCTGGACGTTCTGGCGGACTTTGGTGTCCACCGGGTTGACCGAGATGGCCTTGACCTCCACCAGCAGGTCCCTGGGACCGGCGACCGGTTCCGGCAGCTCGATGTCCTGGAGCGATTGCGGGTCGGTGATGGGCAATGAGTGGTAGTAGGCGATGGCTTTCATGAAGCGGCTCCGTGAGATGAGTTCGATGAAGGCCATGTTTAGCTATTTATCGTCGAGATAAAACCGGCTAAAAGAACAGGCTCTTTCAATAATTTTTTGATAATGGAGTCGTCATGCTTCGCTTCGATGACTTGCAGTTGTTTGTCCGGGCGGCGGACCTGGGCAGTCTTTCGGCTGCGGCCAGGGTCATGGACCTGTCGGCGGCGGTGGCCAGTGCCGCGTTGAAACGGATCGAGCAGCACCTCGGCGCGCGGCTGTTGGCCCGCTCCACCCGTAGCCTGCGCCTGACGGCCGAAGGTGAGGGTTTTCTCGAATATGCCCGGGCTGCATTGAGCAGCCTTGACGAGGGCCGGCGGTTGTTGACCAGCGGCCAGGATCAGGTCAGTGGGGTGTTGCAGTTGTCCGCACCGTCGGACCTGGGACGCAACCTGCTGCTGCCCTGGCTGGACGCGTTCCAGCGCGAGCACCCCGGGCTGACGGTGCGGCTGTTGCTGGGCGATCGCATGGCCGATCTGTTCAAGCAGCCGGTGGACATCGCCTTGCGTTATGGCGAGCCGGAAGATTCAAGCCTGGTCGCCTTGCCCATTGCCGCGGATAACCGCCGGGTGTTGTGTGCATCGCCGGACTATCTGGCTCGCCAGGGTGAACCCCATCAGCTGGAACAACTGGCCCAGCACAACTGCCTGTTGTACATGCTTGGCAGTCGGGTCCATGACCGATGGGGTTTTCATGACGGCAAACGGGAAGTGAGCCTCACCGTCAGTGGCGACCGTTTCAGTGACGACGCCGATGTGGTGCGGCGCTGGGCGGTGGCGGGTGCCGGGATTGCCTATAAATCGTGGCTGGATGTGTCCACCGACGTGCTGGCCGGGCGCTTGAAAATCCTCTTGCCGCACCTGCAATGCGAACGCGCGCCCCTCAATCTGCTGTGTGCCCACCGGGCGCAATTGAGCAAGCCCATCAACCTTTTGCGAGACATGCTCCAGGTCCGCTGCGGTGAGTTGACGGCTCGTTTTCCACGCTCGACGGGGGCCGGCCATTAGTCGCGGGCAAATAGAGAATTTTCCCTCAGGAACAATCGCCTCCAAAGGTTTCCGGAGGACAGGAAAGCTCGACCGCCCCGCTTATACTAGCGACCGCCTGCGCCAGAGCAGTAGACGAATGATTCAACAGGGAGTGAATACATGGAACATGCACCTTGCATCAGCCAGATCGCCACGCTGCTGGCTGACCCCAAGCGCAGCGCAATGATGTGGGCCTTGATGGACGGCACGGCCCGCCAGGCCGAGGAGTTGGCGTTGCTCGCCGGGTTGTCGCCGTCCTCGGCCAACGCGCATCTGGGACGCCTGTCCGCCGGAGGCCTGTTGAAAGTCGAGGCCCGGGGCCGCAAGCGGTTTTTCCGCCTGGCAGCGCCTGAAATCGGTGCTGCCGTCGAAGCGCTGGCCAGCGCGACGCTGGTCAGTACGCCGCGGCAGATTCCAGACGTCTTCAAGCGCCGGGTCATGCCGACCAAGGCGCCGTCGGCCCCTGCTTCGTTGATGCGCGCCAGGCTTTGCGACGATCACCTGGGGGGAACCCTGGCGGCCGACCTCTACCAGCGCCTGCTGGACGCCGGATGGATCGAGCAGTTCGAGCAGCGGGTGATCGTCACCCACAAGGGCGCCAATCAACTGGCCGGACGTGGCCTGTTCATCCAGGCCCTGGCCCATCGCAACACCCACATCGCCTGTGCCTGCCCGGACTGGAGCGAGCGTCGTCCACACCTGGGGGGCGCGCTGGGGGCGGCCCTGCTGCAACTGTTCATGCAGTCGGGTTGGCTGAGCTTGCCCAACGATTCGCGAGCCCTGCAGGTGACGACGCTCGGCCAGCAGGAAATCCACCGGTTCGCCCGGCAGGACACGGTGGAGATGGCAATCTAGGGAACGCTCCTGATGCGTCGCTCAGGGCTGTCGGCAGGTCGTATTCAGCAATAGCCACCTGCGAGGTTCGCGCACACTCGGTTCGGGGAATTATCGGATTGGGGGAGGCAGCATGGACACTCACGGCTACAGCGCGGCGGAACGCCTGGAACGGTTACCCATCAGCGGTTACCACCGGGTCATCTTCATCATCATCGCCCTGGCGTTTTTCTTCGACTCCATGGACCTGGCGATGATGACGTTCCTGTTGGGATCGATCAAAGCCGAGTTCGGCCTGAGCACCGCCCAGGCCGGTTTGCTCGCCAGCTCCAGCTTCTTCGGCATGGTGGTAGGGGCGTCGCTGTCGGGCATGCTGGCCGATCGTTTCGGGCGCAAACCGGTGTTCCAGTGGAGCATCGTGCTGTGGGGCATTGCCAGTTACTTGTGCTCCACGGCCCAGGACATCGAGACCTTGACGCTGTTTCGCATCCTGCTGGGCATCGGCATGGGCATGGAGTTTCCGATTGCCCAGTCGATGCTTTCGGAGCTGATCCCGGCCAAGCGTCGGGGCCGCTACATCGCTTTGATGGATGGCTTCTGGCCGCTGGGTTTCGTGGCGGCGGGGGTGCTGTCGTATTTTCTGCTGCCGGTGATCGGCTGGCGCGACATCTTTTTGGTGCTGGCGGTGCCGGCGGTGTTTGTCCTGGCGATTCGTTTCTTCATTCCCGAGTCGCCGCGCTGGCTGGAACAGGCCGGCCGGGGTGATGAAGCAGACGCGGTGCTCAAGCGAATCGAAGACAAGGTCCGCGCTTCGCTGGGGCGTCGCGACCTGCCGGAGCCGATCCGTTTGCCAAGGGTTGAGAGCACGCCGGGTAATTTCTTTTCGGCCCTGGCGCAGATCTGGTCGCCGCTGTATCGCCAGCGCACGATGATGATCTGGAGCGTCTGGTTCTTTGCCTTGCTCGGTTTCTACGGCCTGACTTCCTGGCTCAGTGCGTTGTTGCAGCAGTCGGGGTTCGCGGTGACCCAGTCGGTGTATTACACCGTGCTGATTTCCCTGGGCGGGATTCCCGGCTTCTTGATGGCGGCCTGGCTGGTGGAGCGCTGGGGGCGCAAACCGGTGTGCGTCATCACGTTGCTGGGCGGTGGGGCGATGGCGTTTCTGTATGGGCAGAGCGCGGTGTTTGGCGGCAACGTCGGCCTGTTGATCGGCACCGGGCTGCTGATGCAGTTTTTCCTGTTCGGCATGTGGGCGGTGCTCTACACCTACACGCCGGAGCTGTACCCCACCTCGGCCCGGGCCACCGGCTCGGGCTTTGCTTCGGCCGTGGGACGCGTCGGTTCGCTGCTCGGCCCGCTGGTGACCGGGCTGGTATTCCCCATCACCGGCCAGGGTGGCGTGTTCGCCCTGGGCGCGTTGTGCTTCGCCGTGGCGGCGGGGGTGGTCTGGTTGTTCGGGATGGAGACGCGGGGCAAGACGTTGGAGGAGTTGAGCGAAGCGACCGTCGCCGACTAAACACTATCCCCTGTGGGAGCGAGCTTGCTCGCGATTGCGGTCTGGCATTCGACATCGATGTCGACTAATACACCGCCATCGCGACCAGGCTCGCTCCCACAATTGGATCTGCGTCCAACCGTGGATTTGCAAGCGATCAAAAAACTGTGGGAGCGGGCTTGCTCGCGATAGCGGTGTGTCAGTCGATATTGATGTTGGCTGATCCAAAGCTATCGCGAGCAAGCTCGCTCCCACAGGGTTGATTGTCGGGCTTAAGGTTTCACCAGCCGCGCATCCAGGCTGTTCTGGGCCAGGCGCTTGGCCTGGTCCTGGGTCATGCCCAGGTGGGTATACAGCGCGTGGAAGTTCTCGGTGACGTAGCCGCCGAAGTACGCCGGGTCATCGGAGTTCACCGTCACTTTCACGCCGCGCTCGAGCATGTCGAGGATGTTGTGCTGCGACATGTCGTCGAATACGCACAGCTTGGTGTTGGACAGCGGGCACACGGTCAATGGAATCTGCTCGTCGATGATCCGCTGCATCAGCCGCTCATCTTCGATGGCTCGCACACCATGGTCGATGCGCTGAATCTTCAGCAGGTCCAGGGCTTCCCAGATGTACTCGGGCGGGCCTTCTTCGCCGGCGTGGGCGACGGTCAGGAAGCCTTCGTTGCGCGCGCGGTCGAATACCCGTTGGAACTTGCTCGGTGGATGGCCCATTTCCGAACTGTCCAGGCCCACGGCCACGAAGGCCTCGCGGAATGGCAGCGCCTGGTCGAGGGTCTTCTCGGCTTGTTCTTCGCTCAGGTGGCGCAGGAAACTCAGGATCAGGCCGCTGGTGATGCCCAGTTGCTGCTCGCCATCCTTGAGGGCGGCGGCGATGCCGTTGAGCACCACTTCGAACGGGATACCACGGTCGGTGTGGGTCTGCGGGTCGAAGAACGGTTCGGTGTGGATCACGTTCTGCGCCTTGCAACGCAACAGGTAGGCCCAGGTCAGGTCGTAGAAATCCTGGGAGGTGCGCAGCACATCGGCGCCCTGGTAATACAGGTCGAGGAATTCCTGCAGGTTGTTGAAGGCATAGGCCTTGCGCAGGGTATCGACGTCGCTCCACGGCAGGGCGATCTTGTTGCGTTCGGCCAGGGCGAACAGCAACTCAGGCTCCAGCGAGCCTTCCAGGTGCAGGTGCAGTTCAGCCTTGGGCAGGGCGTTCAGCCAGTCGTACATGGTCTTTTCTCATCAGCGAATCGATGGCGGGCATTCTACAGGCGCTGGCCGCCCTGTCGGGTAAAACCTGACCGGCTGATCCACTACACGGCAAGCGACTCACGCCGGTAAGCATAGGTGTCGGCGAAGCGCGACAGCAGGAATTCGGTGCAGGTAGTCGTTGGGTACTTTGGCGGGTGGGCGTCATCCTGGCAACCGGGCAGGCATTGGATCAGCGTGTCGGGGTGCGGCTCGGCAAAGAACGGCATCGAGTACCGGTCCACCCCCAGCGGGCTGATCACCCGATGCGGCGTGGACAGGTAACGGTCGTTGCTCCAGCGCGCCATCATGTCGCCGAGATTGACCACGAAGGTGCCGTCGAGGGGCGGCGCGTCGATCCACTGGCCGTCGATGTTGCGCACTTGCAGGCCGCCGGCGGCGTCCTGGTAGAGCAGGGTGATGCAACCATAATCGGTATGGGCGCCGGCACCTTGCTGCTCGGCGCTGCTGGCGGTGTCGCGGGGCGGGTAGTGGATCAGGCGCAGCACGCTGACCGGTTCGTTGAAGCGCGTGTCGAAAAAGTCCCGCTCGATACCCAGGGCCAGGGTCATGGCTCGCAGCAGGGTTTGCGCAAGCGCCTGCATGTCGCGGTAATGCTGCTCCATCAAGGCTTCCCAGCCGCCCAGTTCAGGATGTCGGTTGGGGCCGCGCAGCGGTTTTTCCGCCAGCACCTCCGGATGATCGGCCGGCAAGTGCAGGCCCATGTCGAAGGTTTCCTTCAGGTCGCTGGGTTTGGTCGGGTCCAGTTGTTCCGTGGCGACGGCGCCATAACCACGGTGGTGGCGGGTCTGGGTGATGTCGATCTTGAGTTTTTCTTCGACGGGCAGGGCGAAGAAGCGTTGGGCACTGCCCAGTACCTCGGCGATGCGCGCCGGGCTGATGGGGTGGCCCTTGATATAGAAAAAGCCCCATTGGCGGCAGGCGCGGTCGATTTGCCCGGCGACGGCTTGCCAGGCGTCGGGCTCGTCGCCGTAGAGCGGGCTGATGTCGATGATGGGAAGGCTGTTCATGCGGCGTTCCTGAACTTAAAGGGGTACTCAATGTGGGAGCGAGCCTGCTCGCGATAGCGGACTTACATTCAACATGGATGTCGACAGATAAATCGCTATCGCGAGCAGGCTCGCTCCCACAGGGTTTTGTGTTGATTAGCCAGTTACTTGGGAATCTCAGCCTTCATGCCTTCGACGTAATAATTCATCGACGCCAGTTCCGCGTTGGTGGCGCTCACGCCCGCCGGGATTTTCTCGACGCCGGCCTGGTCCTTGATCGGGCCGGTGAACGGATGGAAGGCGCCGCTCTCGATGTCAGCGATGATCTGCTCGGCTTCGCCCTTGACTGCTGCCGGCACCAGGTCGCTGATCGGCAGTTTCACCGTGCCTTCCTTCAGGCCACCCCAGTAGTCCTGGGATTTCCAGCTATGGTCGAGCACGCTCTGGGTCGCCTGGATGTAATGCGGGCCCCAGTCATTGACGATGGACGTCAGCACCGCCTTGGGCCCGAAGTGAGCCATGTCCGAAGCGTAGCCCACCGCATAGACGCCGCGTCGCTCGGCAGCCTGGATCGGCGCCGGGCTGTCGGTGTGCTGGAACACCACGTCCACGCCCTGGTCGATCAGCGCGTTGGCGGCGTCGGCTTCCTTGCCCGGGTCGAACCAGGAGTTGACCCACACCACTTTGATCTCGGTACCGGGGTTGTACTTGTTCAGGGCCAGTTGGATGGCATTGATGTCGCGGATGACTTCCGGGATCGGGAAGGACGCGACGTAGCCGATCTTCTTGGTCTTGGTCATCTTGGCCGCGAGGAAACCGCCGACGTAGCGGCCCTCGTAGGTGCGAGCCAGGTACGTGCCCAGGTTCTTGTCTTGCTTATAGCCGGTGGCGTGTTCGAAGGTCACCTTGGGAAACTGCTTGGCGACTTTCAGCGTCGGGTTCATGTAGCCGAAGGAGGTGGTGAAGATCAGGTCGTATTTGTCCTTGGCCATGTTGCGGATCACCCGCTCGGCGTCGGCACCCTCCGGCACGTTTTCCACGTAGTTGGTGGTGATCTGCTCGCCGAATTTCGCCGCCAGCTCCTTGCGCCCTTGTTCATGCTGATAGGTCCAGCCGTGGTCGCCGATCGGGCCGATGTAGACGAAGCCGACCTTCAGCGGGTCGGCGGCACTGGCATTCAGACCGGCGCCCAGGCCGACGGCGGCGACGACGGCGCAAAGCAACTTCTTCAAGGGGCGTTTGTGCATGAACTCGAACTCCATTTTGTTGTGAGGTTGGCTGTGCAGCATCAATGCAAAATGCTGACCAACAGGACAACAAATAGTCGATACCTTGTTGCCGTCATCGCGGGCAAGCCTTGCTCCCACAAGTGCAAGGCCAAACCATGTGGAATCAGGCCTTGCCCCAACAGATGGGCAGCCCAACCTCATGGGAGGGCAAGCTCGCTTCACAAGTGCACCGCGATACTTGTGGGAGCAAGGCTTGCCCGCGATGAGGCCTTTGAGAACAATAAAGGTGCACCCTGCCTGCAAGCGCCACCCCCTGGTGCATCACCCCGAACGAAACGTTCTCCGCCCCCTATAGTCAGTAACTCATGACCCCGCCCACGGTGACAGGCCCGCGATGCTCACTTTGCTCAAGCAAGAAAAACTGCTGTTGCTGGCGCTGATCGCTGCGTGTATCGCCTATCCGCTGGAGCACTGGCTGCTGGGCAGCGGGCAAGTGGTGGCGCTGACCGGCGGCCTGGCCCTGATCGGTTTCATCGTCGCGGCGTCCATGCGCGTGGCCCATCACGCCGAACTGCTGGCGGAAAAGGTCGGTGATCCCTACGGCACGATGATCCTGACGCTGTCGGCGGTACTGGTGGAGGTGGTGATCCTGGCGATCATGATGAGCAACGAGGCTTCGTCGACGTTGGTGCGGGACACGATCTACTCGGCGGTGATGCTCGACATCAACGGCATCCTCGGGCTCGCGGCGCTGATGGGCGGGATCAAGCATGGCGAGCAGGCCTACAACGACGATTCGGCGCGCACCTACAGCGTGATGATTCTCACCGCCATGGGGGTATCGATGGTGGTGCCGGAGTTCATTCCCCGCGAGAGCTGGAAAATCTATTCGGCCTTTACCATCGGCGCGATGATCGTGCTGTACACCTTGTTCCTGCGCATGCAGGTCGGGCCCCACAGTTACTTCTTCAGCTACAGCTATCCGGAAAAACGTCGCAAGAAAGAGCCGGTGGAAAACGAACCGGAACCCATCAGTCTGACGCTTTCCATCGGCGCGCTGGTGTTTGGCGTGGTGGTGATCGGCGCCCTGGCCGAAGTCATGTCCAAGGCCCTCGACCTGGGGTTGGAAGGCTCGGGTGCGCCGCCGGTGGTCACGGCGATCCTGGTGGCCGCCATCTCCGCCGCACCGGAAATCCTCACCGCCCTGCGCGCCGCCCTCGCTAATCGCATGCAGTCGGTGGTGAATATCGCGCTGGGCGCTTCGCTGTCCACCGTGATCCTCACTGTGCCCATTATGGAAGCCATGGCCCTCTACACCGGCCAGCCGTTCCAGATGGCAATGACCCCGGTGCAGACGGTGATGATCTTCATCACCCTGATTGTCAGCGCGATCAACCTCAACGATGGCGAGACCAATGCCATCGAAGGCATGACCCATTTTGTGTTGTTTGCGACGTTCATCATGTTGTCCCTGCTGGGCCTCTAGAAGAGCATCGCGGGCAAGCCTTGCTCCCACAGATCAATGAAAGTCTGTGGGACTCATGGACATCTGTGGGAGCAAGGCTTGCCCGCGATGGCGTCCGGTCAGGTGCCGGCGATCAATTCCCGCGCCGCCTGGCTGTGATCGGCAATCAAGCCCTTCAAGTCCAACCCCTCGACCTGCCCGTCGATGACCCGCCATTGCCCACCGATCATCACCCGATCAGCCCGATCTGCACCGCACAGCAACAGCGCCGAGACCGGGTCGTGGCTGCCGGAAAAGCGCAGCTCATCAAGCTTGAACAGCGCCAGGTCGGCCTGTTTGCCCACCGCCAGTTCGCCGATATCGCTGCGCCCGAGCAGTTGCGCCGAGCCCCGGGTCGCCCAGCCCAGCACGCGTTCCGGCGTGATCGCTTGCGCGCCGTAGCGCAGGCGCTGGATGTACAGCGCCTGGCGGGTTTCGAGGATCATGTTCGAGGCATCGTTGGATGCCGAACCGTCTACCCCCAGGCCCACGGGAGCGCCGGCGGCGGTCAGGTCCAGGGTCGGGCAAATGCCCGAGGCCAGGCGCATGTTCGAACTCGGGCAGTGACAGATGCCGGTACCGGCGGCGCCGAGACGGGCGATTTCATCCGGGTTGAAATGAATGCCGTGGGCCAGCCAGGTACGCGGGCCAAGCCAGCCGACGCTGTCCAGGTAGTCCACGGTGCGCAGGCCAAAGCGTTGCAGGCAAAACGCTTCTTCATCGAGGGTTTCAGCCAGGTGCGTGTGCAGGCGTACGTCGAGCTTTTCCGCCAGTTCGGCGCTGGCGCTCATGATCTGCGGCGTGACCGAAAACGGCGAGCAGGGTGCCAGGGCAATCTGGATCTGCGCGCCGTCGCCGCGCTCGTGGTACTGACCGATCAAGCGCTGGCTGTCGTCGAGAATCACCTGGCCCTGCTGCACAGTCTGCTGCGGCGGCAAGCCACCGTCGGCCTCGCCCAGGCTCATGGAACCGCGGGTCAGCATCGCGCGCATGCCCAGTTCACGAACACTCTGCACCTGCACGTCGATGGCATTTTCCAGGCCTTCGGGAAACAGGTAATGGTGGTCGGCCGCCGTGGTGCAGCCCGACAGCAGCAACTCGGCCAAGGCCACTTTGCTGGCCAGGGCAAGTTTTTCCGGGGTCAGCCGCGCCCACACCGGGTAGAGGGTCTTCAGCCAGGGAAACAGCGGCTGGTTCACCACCGGCGCCCAGGCGCGGGTCAGGGTCTGGTAGAAGTGATGGTGGGTGTTGATCAACCCCGGCAGGATCACATGCTCGCGCGCGTCGAAGAGGTTGTCACAGGGCTGGGCGGGTTGCTGGCCGGCGCTCAGCAGTTCGACGATCACACCGTCCTGCAGGACGAGGCCGCCACGGGCATCGAGGTCGTTGGCCGTGAAAGTGGCGAGGGGATTTTTTAACCAGGTACGGGTCGCAGGCATGGTGGCCGGCTCCTCTGAAAGTGGGTTCAGGTTAGCCAGCTCAGTGATGCCCTGTCTGCTGATCCAGGGTCGCCGTGGGGGGCGAGGTTTGGAGTGTACTTAGGTTACGCCGCACATATCCAGTGCCTAACCAAGATCCAATGTGGGAGCGAGCCTGCTCGCGATAGCGGTGTATCAGTCGACATCAATGCTGGATGTAAAACCGCATCGCGAGCAGGCTCGCTCCCACAGGAGGTAGGCGGTGTTTACCAAGGGATTGTTTCGCCCCTGTAGTTGACGAAGTGATGCCCGCCCTTGCCGGCGAAGGCATTCACTTGGTCGATCAGCCCGCGAGTGCTGGTCTCGACATCGATGTCCGCGCCTTCGCCGCCCATGTCGGTCTTCACCCAACCCGGGTGCAGCGACAGCACGGTCAATGTCTGCTCGCCCAGTTGGCTGACAAAACTATTGGTCATGGAGTTGAGCGCCGCCTTGCTGGCCTTGTACAGCGCCAGCTCCGGCGCGTCGGGCATGGTCACGCTGCCCAGCACCGAACTCATGAAGGCGAGCACGCCGCTGCCGTCGCGGATCTGGCCGACAAAGCGTTGGGCCAGGTTGATCGGCGCCACGGCGTTGGTGAAGAACAACTGGCCGACTTCGGCCAGCGTCGCGCCGCCCGGGTTCTGGTTGTCCGGGCCCTTGACGCCGGCATTGACGAACAGCAGGTCGAAGGTCTCGCCCTTGAGCTGTTGGCTCAGGGCGATGACCGCTTGCTGGTCGTCCATGTCGAGTTTTTCGATCCGCACCGGGCCCAGCGCCTTCAAAGCCTCTGCGTTCTGCGGGTTGCGCACGGTGGCGGTCACGTTCCAGCCATCGCTGAGCAGCGTCTTCACCAGACCGAGGCCCAGGCCCCGGGAGGCGCCGATGATCAATGCGTTTCTTGCCGAATTCATGAGAGGCATCCTTGAAAGAAAAAGGTCATGGATTTAATGGACAGCGTTGCCCGAGCCGTTGTTTCAGCTCGTGACGCAACGCATCGAGTTCGGTGATGCGGGTTTCGATCAGGTTCAGTTTGTCTTGCAGCAATTGCGTCACCGCGCAGTCCGGATCGGGGGCGTTCCACAGGGCGCCAACGCTGGCGCTGATCTCGCCCAGGGTAAAGCCCAGGCGCTGGGCGGTCTTGATATAGAGCACCAGTTGCACTATGTCGGCGGGGTAGTCGCGATAGCCATTGGCGCTACGCGACGCCGCGATCAGGCCCCGTTGCTCGTAGAAGCGCAGCGTGTCTCGACTGACGGCACAGGCCTGGGCTAATTCACCGATGCGCATTGCGGAACTCCTGAGGACTTGACCTTGGAGCATACCCCAGGCTTTAGCCTATTCGCTCCCCAATTATCTGGAGCAAAGTGTATGTGGACTTCGATGCAATACCGCCGGGTGGTGCTTGGCAGCGCCTGGTACGACCTGATCGTGTCGGCCGCGCTGGTCACGCCGTGGAGCTTTGCGGCGCTGCATGGTGTGTTGATGAGTTTGACTCAGCTATTCGACCTGCCTGGAGAACTGCCGCCGTTTGCGCCGGCGCATGTGCTGATGGTGAATCTGCTCGGCTCGATTGTCTGCGTGTGGTCGGTGCTACGGATTCGGGATCCGCAGGCACTGTATGGGCGTTATGACGCGGTGGGGCGGTTTCTGTTTGCAGCCTGGATGCTGTATGCGCTGCTTCATGGGGCCAATGCGGTGTTGTGGGTTTTCCTGTTTTTCGAGGTGGTGTGGGGCTTGGTTCAGGTGTTGCCTGTTCGGGACTCATCGCGGTCAAGCCTTGCTCCCACAGGTCACTGACAGTCTGTGGGACTCATGAAAGCCTGTGGGAGCAAGGCTTGCCCGCGATAAGCGCGCCGCGGTCTATCTCAATGCCCCGCCTGCCAAGGCTGTCCCAGGGACACCGGCGCATACAGTCGAGTGCGCACGGCATCCCGGGACAACAGCACCAGCACCACAATGGTCGCGGCATACGGCAGCATCGCCAGCAGACTCGATGGAATCGCCAGGCCCAGCCCCTGGGCCACCAAGTGCAGGATGCTGGCGAGGCCGAACAGGTAGGCGCCCAGCAGCAGGCGCCACACCCGCCAACTGGCGAACACCACCAGCGCCAGGGCGATCCAGCCGCGCCCGGCGCTCATGTTTTCAGCCCACAGCGGCGTGTAGGCCAACGACAGATAGGCGCCGGCCAGCCCGGCCATGGCGCCGCCAAACAACACCGCCAGGGTTCGCACCCGTAGCACCGGCAGGCCCATGGCGCTGGCGGCATCGGGGTTTTCCCCGACGGCCTGGATGATCAATCCCGCGCGGCTTTTCATGATCGTCCACGCCACCAGGGCAAACAGGGCGAAGGACAGGTAAACCAGCATATCCTGGGCAAACAGCATCCGCCCGATCAACGGGATGTCACTCAGGTAGGGAATCGCCAGCGGCTCGAACCCGGCCAGCGGTTTGCCGACCCAGGCCGCGCCGACAAAGCTCGACAAGCCCACGCCGAAAATCGTCAGCGCCAGCCCGGTGGCCACCTGATTGGCGTTGAACACCAGCGCCACCAGCGCGAACAACGCCGACAACAGCATGCCGGCAGCCATCGCCAGCAGCACGCCGAGCCAGAGGTTGCCGCTGTTGAACGCGACGATAAAACCGATCACCGCACCGAACAGCATCATGCCTTCCTGGCCCAGGTTGAGGACGCCGCTTTTTTCGCAGACCAATTCACCCAGGGCTACCAGCAGCAACGGCGTGCCGCAGCGGACCATGGCGTAGAAAATATTGCTCAACAGGTCGAAATCCATCACAGCGCTCCTGCCTGTACGGCGGTGGTTCGGGTACGTCGGGCCCAGCGCAGGTTGAGGCGTGGCCGGTACAGAATCAGCACGTCGCAGGCCAACAGGAAAAACAGCATCATCCCCTGGAACAGTTGGGTGATTGCCTGGGGCAGGTTCAACGACATCTGCGCGCTCTCACCGCCGATGTACAGCAGGGCCATCAGCAGGCTGGCAAACAGAATGCCGATGGGATTGAGGCGCCCCAGGAACGCCACGGTAATCGCCGCATAGCCGTAGCCCGGCGACACCTGCGGCACCAGTTGGCCGATCGGCCCGGTCACTTCGCAGACGCCGGCCAGCCCGGCCAGCGCACCGCTGATCAACAACGCCAGCCACACCAGCGGTTTCTGGCGAAAGCCGGCGAAACCGGCGGCGCGGGCGTCGAGACCCAGCACCTTGATCTGAAAGCCGACGAAGCTTTTCTGCAACAAGACCCACACCGCCACCAGCGCCAGCAGGGCGAAATACAGCCCGGCATGGACCCGGCCATCCTCCAGCAGCAACGGCAGGCGACTGGCCTCGCCGAACATCGCCGACTCCGGGAAGTTGAACCCCGCCGGGTCTTTCAACGGTCCGTGAACGCAAAACAGCAACAGGTTCAAGGCGATGTAATTGAGCATGATGCTGGTGAGGATTTCATTGGCATTGAAGCGCGTGCGCAGCCACGCCGTGAGCCCGGCCCACGCCGCTCCGGCCAAGGTGCCGGTGAGCAGGATCAACACCAGCGCCCAGCGACTTTGCAGGCCGATGATGTTCACCGCCAAGGCGCTGCCGGCCAGGGCACCCAGCAGCAGTTGGCCTTCGGCGCCGATGTTCCAGATCCGCGCCTGATAGGCCACTGCCAGGCCGAGGGCGCACAGCAGGATCGGCAAGGTCTTGACCAGCCATTCGGACACGCCGTACAGGTCGCTGATCGGGGCGATCAACAAGGTGTACAGCGTTTGCAACGGGTCATGCCCGAGGGCGATAAACAGCAGTGAGCCGCAGCCCAGGGTCAACACGGCGGCCAAGAGCGGCGAGCACCAGAGCATCAGGCGCGATTGCTGGCCGCGAGGTTCGAGAGAAAGCAGCATGTAGAACTCCGTTAAACCGGCGCGGGGGCAGGGGATTGAGGGGCGTCGAACTGGCCGGCCATCCAGCCGCCGACGTCACTGAGCCGGGTCTCGACGGTGGGTCTCAAGGCCGACAGACGCCCACCGCACAAGGCACCGAGGCGATCGCTGATCTGGAACAGTTCATCGAGGTCTTCGGAGATCACCAGAATCGCCGCGCCTGCATCGCGCAGGGCAATCAGGGCGCGATGGATGGTCGCCGCCGCGCCGACGTCCACGCCCCAGGTCGGGTGAGCGGCCACCAGCAGCTTCGGCTGTTGGAGGATTTCCCGACCGAGAATGAATTTCTGCAGGTTGCCTCCCGAGAGGCTGCGCGCCGGGGTTTTGGTGTCGGGTGTCTTCACGCCAAAGCGACGGATGATCTCCTCGGCCAGGTGTTCGACCTTGCTGCGGCGAATCAGTCCGTGGCTGACCAGGCCCTGTTGGAAAGCGCTGAGCAAGGCGTTATCCGCCAGACTCAATTGCGGCACGGCGCCATGGCCCAAGCGTTCGGCGGGGACAAAGGCCAGCCCAAGCCGGCGACGGGCGTCGGGGCGTAGATAAGCCACGGGTTGCCCGTCGAATCGGATCGTTTCGCCTTGCTGGCGGGCAAGCGGAGTTTCTCCGCTGAGCAACGCCAGCCATTCGTCCTGGCCATTTCCCGCCACCCCGGCGATGCCGACGATTTCGCCGCTGCAGACCGCAAGGTCAATGTCCCGCAACGAGCAGCCGAACGGGTCCGGGTTGTGCCAGGACAGCTTGTTGATTTGCAGGAAGGCTTTGTCTGCGCTGACCTTGGGGTAGTCCGTGATCAGTCCGGCCGCTTCGCCGACCATCAGTTGCGCCAACTCCCGGTCCGAGCAGTGCGCCGGCGTGCAATGCCCCGACACCCGCCCGCCGCGCAGCACCGTGGCGCTGTGGCACAACGCTCGCACTTCCCCGAGCTTGTGGCTGATAAACAGGATGCTGCAGCCCTCGCTCGCCAGGCGGCGCAGGGTCACGAACAATTCTTCGGCTTCCGCGGGCGTGAGCACCGAAGTCGGTTCGTCGAGAATAAGCAGGCGAATGTCCTGCATCAGGCAGCGAATGATCTCCACCCGCTGCCGCTCGCCAATCGACAGGCTGTGGACCAGCCGCTGCGGTTCCAGCGTCATGCCATAGCGCCGGGAAACCTCGCGGATCTGAGGTTCCAGCTGCGCCGGCGTACCGGCTGCAGCGCCCATTGCCAGGGCAATGTTTTGCGCAACGGTGAGGGTTTCAAACAGCGAGAAATGCTGGAACACCATGCCGATTCCCAGGCTGCGGGCCTGGGCCGGGTTGCGCAGGTTGACGCGCTGGCCTTGCCAGATCACTTCACCCGAGTCGGCAGGGGTGACGCCGTAGATAATTTTCATCAGGGTACTTTTCCCCGCACCGTTTTCCCCGAGCAGGGCGTGGATCTCGCCGGGTTGGATGCTCAGGTCGATGGCGTCGTTGGCCAGGCAACCGGGGTAGCGTTTGCTGATGTTGCGCAATTGCAGGCGCGCGATGGAGTCGGGGTTGGACATGACAGGCTCGGGCCGATGGACAGGAATGCCTGTGGATAAAGCAATTTCCTGGCCATCAGGTCAGGAAATCACCTTGATCCCGCCGCCAAGGCCTTCTACGTGTGGCCCGGACGCCTGTCCAAGGGAAAATCTGCACCGGCTTGGCGCACGAGGATTGGGTGCAGGCACCGGTTTGCCCTGAAATGGGTGGTTAAAAATTGAGCAAGCGGCTGCGAGCCATGCCCTTCTTGGGGTGGCAGGAGCCATGAACGGGTTATCCACAGGTTGCTCCACAGTTATTGTGCGCAAGCCGGAAACTCGGGCATAAGCACTGCGAGGCTTTCTTCTAAAGGTGATAAACCGCTGCAAGCACTTGTTTTGTGGATAAATTTGTCGGTTCGGCGGGACTTTGGCTGAAAAATGAGCAACCCTCTCAAACCCGCATGACAGAAGGGTTACAGAGGGATGTGCTCAGGTTATCCACAGTCGGGTGCACAGTGGATGTGGGCAAGTTGAACGATTGCGAGGCGCCCTGAAAGGTTGCAGCCTTTGAACTCAGCGCCCTAACCGAATCCGTCCACGGCTCAGGTCGGCCAGTTGCGTTTGCAATGTTTCGATCTGCGCTTCACCCACGGCCAACTGCAGGTCTACGCCATTGGCCGTAAAGCGTTCTTCATTGACCAGCCCGCCGCATTCGGCGACGCGCAGTTTCACCAAGGGCAGTTCGGCGAACCCGCAGCTACAGTGCAAGGGCACGCGGCTGATCAATTCGATTTTCTCGGCGTTTTGCAGGCATTTGTTCGCGCCGCCGCCATAAGCCCGGGCCAGCCCGCCCGTGCCCAGTTGAATCCCGCCGTACCAGCGGATCACCAGCACTGCGACCTGATCGCAAGCCTGTGCTTCGATCGCGGCCAGGATTGGCCGCCCGGCGGTGCCGCCCGGCTCGCCATCGTCGTTGCTGCGGTATTGGTCGCCGAGTTTCCAGGCCCAGCAATTGTGCGTGGCATTCAGGTCACTGTGCTGCTCGATAAAGGCCTGGGCGTCGGCGGGGCTGGTGATGGGCGCGGCGAGCGTAATGAAACGGCTTTTGCGAATTTCTTCGCGGTATTCGCAAAAGCCGGCAAGGGTAAAGGTCATGGCGATCTTAGAGGGCAGGTGTCAGGCCGCAGCCCTTGAGAATGATGCGGATCAGGTTGTCGCCAGCCTCGACCATGTCTTGCTTGGTCAACTTGCTGCGCCCGGTCACGCGACAGATCTGGGTGGCGAAGTCGGCGTAATGCTGGGTGCTGCCCCACAGCAGGAAAATCAGGTGCACCGGGTCGATCGGGTCCATCTTGCCGGCATCGATCCAGGCCTGGAATACGGCCGCCCGACCATTGAACCAGGCGCGATAATCCTGGTTGAAATATTCGCTCAGGCATTCGCCACCGCTGATCACTTCCATGGCAAACAATCGCGAGGCCTGGGGTTGGCGACGAGAGAACTCCATTTTGGCGCGGATATAGCGGGTCAAGGCTTCGGCGGGATCATCCTCGGCTGTGAGGGTATTGAAGGTGCTGTCCCACAATTCGATGATGTTGCTCAGCACCGCCACGTACAAGCCGAGCTTGTTGGTGAAGTAGTAATGAAGGTTCGCCTTGGGCAGCCCGGCCTTGAGGGCGATGGCATTCATGCTGGTGCCTTTGAACCCGTGACGGGCGAACTCATCTTCGGCAGCCTTGAGGATCGTCTCTTCATTCTTTTGACGAATGCGACTGGTGGGCTTGCCACCGTGGGCAGGGACTTCAAAGGTCATGGGCGTTTCCGGGCTGGGTCTGTGGGCAAGCAAATGCGTTGATAGCGCACCGGCATCAATCCGACAAGTGCCATCACACTAAAAGCCTCTCGATGGCGATCCTCTGCCCCTTGTGGGAGCGAGCTTGCTCGCGAAAGCGGAGGGTCATTCGATATAGGTGTCGCCTGATACACCGCCTTCGCGAGCAAGCCCGCTCCCACAGGGGTTAACGGGTGGCCGCCAGGCTTTCGAGAAAGCTCTCCAGCACCAAGTGAGGCCGGCGGCCCTTGCGCGTGACCGACGCCAGGCTCAGGTCATAGAACCGTACCGCCGGTTTCAAGGCTCGCAGCCGACCTTGCTGGACCCAGAGGCTGGCGTAGTGATCGGGCAGGTAACCGATGTAGCGCCCGGTGAGAATGAGGAACGCCATGCCTTCGCGGTCCGATGCACTCGCGGTGCAATTGAGCGCCTGGTAATGGGCCTGTATTTCGGCTGGCAGGCGGAAGGTCGGCGCGATGGCGTCCTGGCTGTTGAGGCGAGCGTCCTCAAGTTGCTGGTCATCGACATAAAACAGCGGATGCCCGACCGCGCAGTACAGCAGCGATCGTTCACTGTACAGCGGTTGATATTCCAGCCCGGACAGGGCGCTGGCCTGGGGAACTACGCCAACATGCAAGCGCCCGTCGAGCACGCCTTGCTCGACTTCGTTGGGGGCGATCATGCGAATCTGGATCTGCACGTCGGGCCCGCGCTCTTTCAATTGCGCCAAGGCATGGGTGATGCGCATGTGGGGCAGGGTGACCAGGTTGTCGGTCAGGCCGATGGTCAATTCACCGCGCAAATGCTGGTGCAGGCCGTTGACCTCGGTGCGAAAGCTTTCCAGTGCGCTCAATAGCTGCAACGCCGATTGATACACCTCGCGACCTTCCTCGGTCAGGGAAAATCCCGCGCGCCCACGCTGGCACAGGCGCAGGCCGAGACGTTGCTCGAGGTCGCTCATCTGCTGGCTGATGGCCGAGCGACCGATGCCCAGCACGGTTTCAGCGGCGGAAAATCCACCACATTCAACTACGCTGCGGAAAATGCGCAGCAGGCGAATATCAAAGTCGCTGACCTGGGCCAGTGGATCGGGACGACGAACGCTCATAGTTTAGTGATCCACCGACTGAAGGTTACAAAAGTTGGATTTCACCGACTTTATCGCCGTGGCAACTTAGCTGCAAGAACGCCTTTCGATCCCTGTCGCTTATGACCTGCGAGGTTTTGTCGATGAACATGCCCGAACACGCTGCCGGTTCCCTGGCTAGCCAGCTCAAGCTGGATGCCCACTGGATGCCTTACACCGCCAACCGCAATTTCCAGCGCGATCCGCGCCTGATCGTCGCTGCCGAAGGCAGTTGGCTGGTGGATGACAAGGGGCGCAAGGTGTACGACTCGCTGTCGGGCCTGTGGACATGTGGCGCCGGGCACACGCGCAAGGAAATCCAGGAAGCGGTCGCCAAGCAACTGGGCACCCTCGATTACTCGCCGGGGTTCCAGTACGGCCATCCGCTGTCGTTCCAACTGGCGGAAAAAATCACCAGCCTGACCCCGGGCAATCTCAATCATGTGTTCTTTACCGACTCCGGCTCCGAGTGCGCCGATACCGCGGTGAAGATGGTCCGCGCCTACTGGCGTCTCAAGGGCCAGGCGACCAAGACCAAGATGATTGGTCGTGCCCGCGGCTATCACGGCGTGAACATCGCCGGCACCAGCCTCGGCGGTGTCAACGGCAACCGCAAACTGTTCGGCCAGGCCATGATGGACGTCGACCACTTGCCTCACACCTTGCTGGCCAGCAATGCCTATTCCCGTGGCATGCCAAAAGAAGGTGGCATCGCCTTGGCCGATGAGCTGCTGAAGCTGATCGAGCTGCACGATGCGTCCAACATCGCCGCAGTGTTCGTCGAACCGATGGCGGGTTCGGCCGGCGTGCTGGTGCCGCCTGAGGGTTACCTCAAGCGCCTGCGGGAAATCTGCGACCAGCACAGCATCCTCCTGGTGTTCGACGAAGTGATCACTGGTTTCGGTCGCACCGGTTCAATGTTCGGTGCCGACAGCTTCGGCGTGACCCCGGACCTGATGTGCATCGCCAAGCAAGTCACCAATGGTGCGATTCCCATGGGGGCGGTGATTGCCAGCTCCGAGATCTACCAGACGTTCATGAACCAGCCGACGCCCGAGTACGCGGTGGAATTTCCCCACGGCTACACCTACTCGGCGCACCCGGTAGCCTGCGCGGCTGGCCTGGCGGCGCTGGACCTGCTGCAGAAAGAAAACCTGGTACAGAGCGTGGCCGAGATCGCCCCGCATTTCGAGAATGCATTGCACGGCTTGAAGGGCGCGAAGAACGTCATCGACATTCGCAACTATGGCCTGGCCGGCGCGATCCAGATCGCCGGGCGCGACGGCGATGCCATCGTGCGTCCGTTCGAGGCCGGCATGGCGTTGTGGAAAGCCGGGTTCTATGTGCGGTTCGGCGGCGACACCCTGCAGTTCGGGCCAACGTTCAACAGCAAGCCGCAGGACCTGGATCGCCTGTTCGATGCGGTCGGTGAAGTGCTGAACAAGCTCGACTGATACGTCCTTCTATATAGCTTTCGATAACGGGCGTCCGGTTACGGGCGCCTGTGGATAATTTTGGAGTCCCCATGAGCCTCATCCCGCATTTGATCAATGGCGAACTGCTGAGCGACAGCGCTCGCACCGCCGATGTGTTCAACCCGTCCACTGGCCAGGCCATCCATAAAGTGCCATTGGCTGATCGCGCGACCATCCAGCAGGCCATCGACGCCGCGAAGGCGGCTTTCCCGGCCTGGCGCAATACACCGGCGGCCAAGCGCGCGCAGGTGATGTTTCGTTTCAAGCAATTGCTGGAGCAGAACGAGTCGCGCATCGCGCAGTTGATCAGTGAAGAACACGGCAAGACCTTGGAAGACGCGGCCGGTGAGCTCAAGCGCGGCATCGAAAACGTCGAGTTCGCCTGTGCGGCACCAGAAATCCTCAAAGGCGAATACAGCCGTAACGTAGGACCGAACATCGACGCCTGGTCAGACTTCCAGCCTCTGGGCGTGGTGGCGGGCATCACGCCGTTCAACTTTCCGGCGATGGTGCCGCTGTGGATGTATCCGCTGGCGATCGTTTGCGGTAACTGCTTTATTCTCAAGCCGTCCGAGCGTGACCCGAGTTCGACGTTGCTGATCGCCCAGTTGTTGTTGGAAGCCGGTTTGCCCAAGGGCGTATTGAGCGTGGTGCACGGCGACAAGGCTGCGGTGGACGCACTGATCGAAGCGCCAGAAGTGAAGGCGCTGAGTTTTGTCGGTTCGACGCCGATTGCCGAGTACATCTATGCCGAGGGCACTCGGCGCGGCAAGCGCGTCCAGGCGCTGGGTGGGGCGAAGAACCATGCGGTGCTGATGCCGGATGCGGACCTGGACAATGCCGTCAGCGCACTGATGGGCGCGGCGTACGGTTCGTGCGGTGAACGCTGCATGGCGATTTCGGTAGCGGTGTGTGTCGGCGACCAGGTGGCGGATGCGTTGGTCTCCAAGCTGGTGCCGCAGATCAAGGCGCTGAAGATTGGCGCCGGCACGTCTTGCGGGCTGGATATGGGGCCGTTGGTGACCGGTCAGCATCGGGACAAGGTCAGCGGCTATATAGAAGACGGTGTGGCGGCGGGTGCTTCGCTGGTGGTCGACGGCCGTGGCTTGAGTGTGACCGGGCATGAGGAGGGCTTCTTCCTGGGTGGCTGCCTGTTTGATCGCGTGACCCCTGAGATGCGCATCTATAAGGAAGAGATCTTCGGGCCAGTGCTGTGCATCGTCAGGGTTAACAGCCTGGAAGAGGCGATGCAGTTGATCAACGATCACGAGTATGGCAACGGCACTTGCATCTTTACTCGCGATGGTGAGGCGGCGCGGTTGTTCTGCGATGAGATCGAAGTCGGCATGGTGGGCGTCAACGTTCCATTGCCGGTGCCGGTTGCCTATCACAGCTTTGGCGGTTGGAAGCGTTCACTGTTCGGTGACCTGCACGCCTACGGCCCGGACGGCGTGCGTTTCTATACCCGTCGCAAGGCCATTACCCAGCGCTGGCCGCAGCGGGCCAGCCATGAGGCTTCGCAGTTTGCGTTCCCCAGCTTGTAACCGGTAAGTGAAGAGGCCGGCACCCTTGGGCGCCGGCCTCTGTGTTTACGGGGCTTTTTGACTGATGTGACAGAATTGTGAAGAAAGGTGTTGACGGCAGATTCTGGAAGTCTATAATTCGCCCCACTTCCGGCGCAGTCGAAACGGAAAACTCCTTGAGATTCAATGAGTTAAGTAAGTTTCGAAGGTGTTGGGCTTCAGGTCATCGAAGCCCGGAAGGAGCAGGTGGAGCGGTGTTGTTTGGCTCTATCGGCGGTTCGATCTTCTCGGTCGAAAGCGGTGAAAAAGAGGTGTTGACAGCAGCGAGTAACGCTGTAGAATTCGCCTCCCGCTAACGAGAGATCGGAAGCGCAAGTGGTTGAAGTTGTTGATGTTTCCGAAGC
>NZ_MUOA01000059.1:0-78012 GCF_002001065.1 Pseudomonas sp. A25(2017)
CTCCGTTGGTTATCACCCTGTCGAACGGCCAGACCATCACCATCCCGGTCGGCGCCAGCAGTGGCAGCGTGAACTTCGTTACACCAAACGACGCCCTCGCCGGCGGCGACAACCTGAGCGTGAAGATCGACGACGCCCAGGGCGGCAACTACGAAAAACTGGACATCGACGCCACTCCGGCGGACACCGCCGTTACCGATGTGCAGGACACTACCGGCCTGACCTTGAGTGCGACCGATACCGTTGCCGAGGGCGGTTCCATCGTTTACACCGCAACATTGACCAACGCCGCCGGCTCGCCAGTGACCGTGACCCTGAGCAACGGCGCGGTCATCAACATCGCTGCAGGCGCCACCACCGGCACCGTGACGGTCGATGCGCCAACAGACGACGTCTACAAGGACGCGGGCAAAGTCGAAGTCAGCATCGACAACGCCACTGGCGGTAACTTCGAGAACCTGGTTCCGAGCACCACGCCGGCGGTGACTGACGTCACCGACACCATCGACACCAGCACCGTTTCGCTCACAGCGACTTCGGCTGTGGCCGAAGGCGGCACCGTGGTTTACACCGCCTCGGTCAATGCACCCGTGACCGAAGCTCCGTTGGTTATCACCCTGTCGAACGGCCAGACCATCACCATCGCGGTCGGCGCCAGCAGTGGCAGCGTGAACTTCGTTACACCAAACGACGCCCTCGCCGGCGGCGATAACCTGAGCGTGAAGATTGACGACGCACAGGGCGGCAACTACGAAAAACTGGACATCGACGCCACTCCGGCGGACACCGCCGTTACCGATGTGCAGGACACTACCGGCCTGACCCTCTCGGCAACCGACACTGTCGCCGAAGGTGGCTCGATTGTTTACACCGCCACCCTGACCAACGCCGCCGGCTCGCCAGTGACCGTGACCCTGAGCAACGGCGCCGTCATCAACATCGCCGCCGGCGCCACCACCGGCACAGTGACGGTCGATGCGCCAACAGACGACGTCTACAAGGACGCTGGCAAAGTTGAAGTCAGCATCGACAACGCCACTGGCGGTAACTTCGAGAACCTGGTTCCGAGCACCACGCCGGCGGTGACTGACGTTACCGACACCATCGACACCTCGACTGTCAGCCTGACCGCAACGTCCACCGTCGCTGAGGGCGGCACCGTGGTTTACACCGCCTCGGTCAATGCACCCGTGACCGAAGCTCCGTTGGTTATCACCCTGTCGAACGGCCAGACCATCACCATCGCGGTCGGCGCCAGCAGTGGCAGCGTGAACTTCGTTACACCAAACGACGCCCTCGCGGGCGGCGATAACCTGAGCGTGAAGATCGACGACGCACAGGGCGGTAACTACGAAAAACTGGACATCGATGGCACGCCTGCCGACACCACCGTTACCGACGTGCAGGACACCACTGGCCTGACGCTCTCGGCAACTGACACTGTCGCTGAAGGCGGCTCGATTGTTTACACCGCAACCCTGACCAACGCCGCTGGCTCGCCAGTGACCGTGACCCTGAGCAACGGCGCCGTCATCAACATCGCCGCCGGTGCCACCACCGGCACCGTGACCGTCGACGCCCCAACAGACGACGTCTACAAGGACGCGGGCAAAGTCGAAGTCAGCATCGACAACGCCACTGGTGGTAACTTCGAGAACCTGGTTCCGAGCACTACCCCAGCGGTGACCGACGTCACTGACACCATCGACACCAGCACCGTTTCGCTCACAGCGACTTCGACTGTGGCCGAAGGCGGGACCGTGGTTTACACCGCCTCGGTCAATGCACCCGTGACCGAAGCTCCGTTGGTTATCACCCTGTCGAACGGCCAGACCATCACCATCCCAGTCGGCGCCAGTTCCGCTTCGGTGAACTTCGTTACACCAAACGAAGCCCTCGCCGGCGGCGACAACCTGAGCGTCAAGATCGACGACGCCCAGGGCGGCAACTACGAAAAACTGGACATCGACGCCACCCCGGCGGACACCACCGTTACCGATGTGCAAGACACTACCGGCCTGACCTTGAGTGCGACCGATACCGTTGCTGAGGGCGGTTCCATCGTTTACACCGCTACATTGACCAACGCCGCCGGCTCGCCAGTGACCGTGACCCTGAGCAATGGTGCGGTGATCAACATCGCCGCCGGTGCTACCACCGGCACCGTGACCGTCGATGCGCCAACAGACGACGTCTATAAAGACGCGGGCAAAGTTGAAGTCAGCATCGATCAAGCGACTGGCGGTAACTTCGAGAACCTGGTTCCGAGCACTACCCCAGCGGTGACTGACGTCACCGACACCATCGACACCAGCACCGTTTCGCTCACAGCGACTTCGACTGTGGCCGAAGGCGGGACTGTGGTTTACACCGCCTCGGTCAATGCACCCGTGACCGAAGCTCCGTTGGTTATCACCCTGTCGAACGGCCAGACCATCACCATCGCGGTCGGCGCCAGCATTGGCAGCGTGAACTTCGTTACACCAAACGACGCCCTCACCGGCGGCGATAACCTGAGCGTCAAGATCGACGACGCCCAGGGCGGCAACTACGAAAAACTGGACATCGACGCCACTCCGGCGGACACCGCCGTTACCGATGTGCAGGACACTACCGGCCTGACCTTGAGTGCGACCGATACCGTTGCTGAGGGCGGTTCCATCGTTTACACCGCAACATTGACCAACGCCGCCGGCTCGCCAGTGACCGTGACCCTGAGCAACGGCGCGGTGATCAACATCGCCGCTGGTGCTACCACCGGCACCGTGACGGTCGATGCGCCAACAGACGACGTCTACAAAGACGCTGGCAAAGTTGAAGTCAGCATCGATCAAGCGACTGGCGGTAACTTCGAGAACCTGGTTCCGAGCACCACGCCGGCGGTGACTGACGTCACCGACACTATCGACACCTCGACTGTCAGCCTGACCGCAACGTCCACCGTCGCTGAGGGCGGGACTGTGGTTTACACCGCGTCGGTCAACGCTCCGGTAACTGATGCCCCGCTCGTCGTGACGTTGAGCAACGGCCAGACCATTACTATCCCAGTCGGCGCCAGCTCCGCCTCGGTGAACTTCGTTACACCAAACGACGCCCTCGCTGGCGGCGACAACCTGAGCGTGAAAATCGACGACGCCCAGGGCGGTAACTACGAAAAACTGGACATCGACGCCACCCCGGCCGACACCACCGTTACCGATGTGCAAGACACTACCGGCCTGACCTTGAGTGCGACCGATACCGTTGCTGAAGGCGGCTCCATCGTTTACACCGCTACCCTGACCAACGCCGCTGGCTCGCCAGTGACCGTGACCCTGAGCAACGGTGCGGTGATCAACATTGCCGCTGGTGCTACCACCGGTACCGTGACCGTCGATGCCCCAACAGACGACGTCTACAAAGACGCCGGAAAAGTTGAAGTCAGCATCGACAACGCCACCGGTGGTAACTTCGAGAACCTGGTTCCGAGCACTACGCCGGCGGTGACTGACGTCACCGACACTATCGACACCTCGACTGTCAGCCTGACCGCAACGTCCACCGTCGCTGAAGGCGGGACTGTGGTTTACACCGCGTCGGTCAACGCTCCGGTAACTGATGCCCCGCTCGTCGTGACGTTGAGCAACGGCCAAACCATCACCATCCCAGTCGGCGCCAGCAGTGGCAGCGTGAACTTCGTTACACCAAACGACGCCCTCGCCGGCGGCGACAACCTGAGCGTCAAGATCGACGACGCCCAGGGCGGTAACTACGAAAAACTGGACATCGACGCCACTCCGGCCGACACCACCGTTACCGACGTGCAGGACACCACTGGCCTGACGCTCTCGGCAACCGACACTGTTGCTGAAGGCGGCTCGATTGTTTACACCGCTACCCTGACCAACGCTGCCGGCTCGCCAGTGACCGTGACCTTGAGCAACGGCGCCGTCATCAACATCGCTGCAGGCGCCACCACCGGCACCGTGACGGTCGATGCGCCAACAGACGACGTCTACAAAGACGCTGGCAAAGTCGAAGTCAGCATCGATCAAGCGACTGGCGGTAACTTCGAGAACCTGGTTCCGAGCACCACGCCGGCGGTGACTGACGTCACCGACACCATCGACACCAGCACCGTTTCGCTCACAGCGACTTCGACTGTGGCCGAAGGCGGCACCGTGGTTTACACCGCCTCGGTCAATGCACCCGTGACCGAAGCTCCGTTGGTTATCACCCTGTCGAACGGCCAGACCATCACCATCGCGGTCGGCGCCAGCAGTGGCAGCGTGAACTTCGTTACGCCAAACGACGCCCTCGCCGGCGGCGATAACCTGAGCGTCAAGATCGACGATGCCCAGGGCGGTAACTACGAAAAACTGGACATCGATGGCACGCCTGCCGACACCACCGTTACCGACGTGCAGGACACCACTGGCCTGACGCTCTCGGCAACTGACACTGTCGCCGAAGGCGGTTCCATCGTTTACACCGCTACCCTGACCAACGCCGCTGGCTCGCCAGTGACCGTGACTCTGAGCAACGGTGCCGTCATCAACATCGCTGCAGGCGCCACCACCGGCACCGTGACGGTCGATGCGCCAACAGACGACGTCTACAAAGACGCCGGCAAAGTTGAAGTCAGCATCGATCAAGCGACTGGCGGTAACTTCGAGAACCTGGTTCCGAGCACCACGCCGGCGGTGACTGACGTTACCGACACTATCGACACCTCGACTGTCAGCCTGACCGCAACGTCCACCGTCGCTGAGGGCGGGACTGTGGTTTACACCGCGTCGGTCAATGCACCCGTGACCGAAGCTCCGTTGGTCATCACCCTGTCGAACGGCCAAACCATCACCATCCCAGTCGGCGCCAGCTCCGCTTCGGTGAACTTCGCTACACCAAACGACGCCCTCGCCGGCGGCGATAACCTGAGCGTGAAGATCGACGACGCACAGGGCGGTAACTACGAAAAACTGGACATCGACGCCACCCCGGCCGACACCACCGTTACCGATGTGCAAGACACTACCGGCCTGACCTTGAGTGCGACCGATACCGTTGCTGAGGGCGGTTCCATCGTTTACACCGCAACATTGACCAACGCCGCCGGCTCGCCAGTGACCGTGACCCTGAGCAACGGCGCCGTCATCAACATCGCCGCAGGCGCCACCACCGGCACCGTGACGGTCGATGCGCCAACAGACGACGTCTACAAGGACGCTGGCAAAGTCGAAGTCAGCATCGACAACGCCACCGGTGGCAACTTCGAGAACCTGGTTCCGAGCACTACCCCAGCAGCGACCGACGTCACCGACACCATCGACAACACCACCGTCAGCATCACCGGCAGCACGTCGGTCACCGAAGGCCAGGCGGCCACCTATACCGTCAGCCTGACGAACCCGGCACAAACCGAAGTGACGCTCAAGATCGTCTACAGCGGCACCGCCGCCGACGGCACGGACTTCACCGGTGTCTACACCGTGAAGATCCCGGCCAACGCCACCAGCGCCACCTTCAACGTGGCAACGCTGGACGACAAGATCACCGAAGGCACCGAAAACTTCGTGGTCAAGATCGACTCGGCCACCGGTGGCAACTTCGAGCACCTGGCGGTCAGCGGCACCAACGGCAGCGTCAGCACCTCGATCATCGACAACGATGCGCCACCGGTACTCGACCTGGACGCCAACAACTCCAGCGGCAAGACCGGTGCCGATTACCAGGTGACCTTCACCGAAGGCACCACCGGCCCGGGCGTGTCCATCGCCGACACCGACCTGAGCATCACTGACCCGGACAGCACCATGCTGACCGGCGCGACCATCGTGCTGACCAACCGTCAGCCTGGCGATCATCTGAACCTAGGCAATAGCGTCAACGGCATCAGCATCAACGCCAACAGCACCGACGGCAAAGTCGTCCTGACGCTGACAGGCAATGCAACGCTGGCCGACTACATGCAGCAGATCAAGAACATCAGCTTCATCAACAACAGCGAAGATCCGAGCACCGTACCGCGCATCATCACCGTGACGGTGACCGACGGCGCGAGCTACTCCAACACCGCCACCACCACCGTGAACGTGGTCGGGATCAACGATGCGCCAGTGGCCACCGGTGGCGCGGTGACCGGTATCGAAGACACGTCACTGGTCCTCGGCTGGTCGACGTTCGGCGTCAGCGACGTGGACAATTCCGCCACCAGCCTGGGTGTGAAAATCACCGAGCTGCCGGCCGATGGCAAGTTGCAGTATCTGGACGGCGCAACTTGGAAAGACGTGGCCAACAACCAGACCTTCACCAAGGCTGACATCGACGCCGGCAAGCTGCGCTTCACTCCGGACGCCAACGAATCCGGCGCCAATGGTTATGTTGGCAGCAGCATGGGCAACAACCAGGCCGACTACGCACAGGTCAAATTCCAGCCAACCGACGGCCAGGTGCTGGGCAATACCGGCACCGTGAAGATCGACATCACCCCAGTCGCCGACGCACCGACCCTCAACGTGGCCGGCAACAACGTGACCTCCACCGGTTTGATCAAGGAAGTCTGGACCGGCCTGTCGGGCCTGGGCACCGATGGCAGCGGCGCGCCGTCCGGCACGCTCAAGTCGGTGATCGATGCCGCCGGCACGCCGAACAGCAGCACCAACGTGACCAACGTGCAGTCCGACGGTAACGTGAACGTGGGCACCGCGTCGAAAACCTCGGGCCTGATTTTCCTCGAAGCCGGCAAGACCTACACCTTCAGCGGCACGGGCGATGACAGCCTGCTGGTGACCATCGGCGGCAAAACCGCCGCGGCAACCACGTGGGGTGCGGGCGGCCAGTTGAACGGTTCGTTCACACCAACCACCAGCGGCTACTACACCCTGGACATCTACCACCACAATCAGCACGGTATCGGTAGCTATGACGTGAACCTGTCGGTCAACGGCAGCACGCCTGTAGACCTGAGCAGTGCCGGCGTACCGCTCTACACCGGCGTGACCGACCTGGCGAATGCTGGCGTGACCGTCTCCGACCTGCACGGCACCAACGGCGAAGGCTACTACGACGGCTTCAAGCTCAACGAAGGCGCCGAAGGCACCAGCGTGCACCTGTCGAAAATCACCACCGCCCTGACCGACACCGACGGCTCCGAAAGCCTGAGCGTGAAGATTGGCGGCATGCCGGAAGGGAGTGTGCTGAGCGACGGCGTGGGCCACTTCGCGACCGTGGGCAGCAACGGCGAAGCATCGGTCAGTGGCTGGAACCTGGGCAGCCTGACCCTGACGCCGCCGGCCTATTACAACGGCCAGCTCAATCTGACCGTGACCTCCACCTCCACCGAAGCCCTCGGAGGATCGGCGACTACCACGGCGCAGATCCCAGTCACCGTGTACCCGGCGACCTACAACGCCATCACCGCCACGGCGGGCAGTGACAACGTCACCGGCACCGACGGCAACGACATCGTCGTCGCCGACATTGGCGGGCTGACCGTAGTGCCGGGCGTCAACTACAACATCGCCTTCATGGTCGACAGCTCCGGCAGCATGAGCGACTCGTCCATCGCCGCGGCCAAGGCCTCGCTGACCTCGGTGTTCAACACCCTCAAGCAGAGCCTGGGCAGCAACTCCGGGACGGTGAATATTTTCCTGGCAGACTTCGATAGCCAGGTGAACAAGTCGATCTCGGTCAACCTCAACAACCCGGACGCCTTGACCCTGCTCAAGGGTGTGCTCGACTCGATGGTGTCCGGTGGCGGTACCAACTACGAAGACGTGTTCAAGACCACGGCGAACTTCTTCAAGAGTACCGACGCCCTGAACAATACCGGGGCGAAGAACCTGACGTATTTCATTACCGACGGTAAGCCTACTTACTACCAGACCGGCGAACAGCCCAACCCAACGCTGTACGGCAGCGTCAAACTCGATGACGTACTGAGCGCATCCAATTACACCGTCGGTAAGTACTACACCCAGACGATCGACGGCACGCACAAGTACACCATCTACGAAAACGGCCAGATGTACCTGTCGACCAAAAGCGGAAAGAACTGGAACGACAGTTATGTCGGCACGGTGCACGCCGAGGGCAATGGCACCTTTGAATTGTCGAACCAGGGCGGCACCGGTTATGGCGATTACTGGAACTATGTCGATTCGGCGACGGGCTCGACCGACAGCTTCACACTGCTCAAAGGCTTGAGCACCGTCGAAGCCATCGGCCTGAACAGCGATGTGACCCTGAACGACCTCAAGCCCTACGATTCGGACTCGACGCCGCAGACCAACATCGACCCGAACAACCTGGCCAACTCGATCATCGGCCACACCGAAGCGACCCTGCCGGGTTCCGACACGGTCAATGGCGGCAACGGCAACGACATCCTGTTCGGCGACCTGGTGAGCTTCAACGGCGTTGCTGGCGAGGGCTACCAGGCCATCCAGGCCTTCGTTGCTCAACAGAACGGCGTGGACGTCAGCAAGGTGACCACCAGCAACGTGCACCAGTACATCACCGAACACTACACCGCGTTCGATGTGTCCGGTGCCCACGATGGCAATGACACCCTGCTGGGCGGTGCCGGCAACGACATCATTTTCGGCCAGGGCGGCAACGACACGCTCAACGGTGGCAAGGGCAATGACATCCTGCTCGGTGGCACGGGTAACGACACACTGATCGGCGGCCAGGGCAATGACACCCTGATCGGTGGCCTGGGCGGCGATACCTTTGTCTGGAAGTCCGGCGACACCGGCACCGACGTGATCAAGGACTTCAAGGCCAGCGAAGGTGACCGGATCGACCTGCGGGATCTATTGCAGGGCGAAACCGGCAGCACCATCGACCACTTCCTGAAAATCAGCACGGTCGATGGCGTGTCGTCACTGCAGGTCAGCACTTCCGGCCAGTTCAATGCGGCCAACGGTGCCGCAGCAACGCCGGATGTGACGATCAAGCTCGAAGGCAACAACTGGTCGAACGTGAACCTGAACTCGTTGATCGCCGGCAGCGACCCGACCATCAAGGTCGATCACAACAACAGCTGACCGGGCCCTCACGGCCGCCCTTCACAGGGCGGTCGTGCATGGCTGCTCCCAGGATGACGATTTCGTCTCCACCCTCCATACTCCCCCACAGTTGGCCTATGCTGCCCAGCATGACGCCGCTTCATACATGAGGGATGCCCGATGTTTTATGTGCAACGCGATGCACAAGGCCTGCTGGTGCGCGTAGAAGCCACCGCTTACGCCGAGGCCACCGAAACCTTGCCGGCCGACAACCACGAGATCCAGGACTGGTTCGCCAACCAGGCGGTGGAAAACAGCCTCAAGCAGCTCAAGCAAAGCGACCTGGAGATGATCCGGGTACTCGATGACTTGATCCAGGTGCTGACCAGCAAAGGCGTCATCCGCGTCACCGACCTGCCACCGGCGGCCCAGGCCAAGCTGATGGACCGCAACCAGGCCCGGGAAGCCTTGGGTGGGTTGAGCCGATTGATCGATGATGATGAGAAAGGGTTGATCTAGGCCTGGTTTCATCGGTGTCGGGACGGCCCTCATCGCGAGCAAGCTCGCTCCCACAGTTGATTAGTGTTGATCTCGATATTTCGGTTCGACACAGATCCAGTGTGGGAGCGAGCCTGCTCGCGAAAGCGGTCTTCAATTCACCACCGGTCTTTCAGACTGATGCTTGCGCTTCAAGCCGATCCATCGCCCGCTCTACCAACAAATGCACCCCATCGGCCATTCGGCTGATCGCCAGGATCACACTGCGGCGTGAGCCATCGACGTCGTCAGCCAGGTCGGCGGCGATGGCGCTGATGGACAGCAGGTCTTCGGAGGCATTGGCCAGGAGGGTTTCGGTGTCGATGTCTGGGGAGACCATGAAGAGTTGGGCGGTTTGGGTTTTTCCCGAGGCTTCATCGGTGGGTTTGGGGTTGAGGTAGTAGTCGAGGGCGCGTTCGGCGGCTTCGTCGAGTTTTTTTGATTTAGAGGATTTGCTGGAGTTGTTGCCAGAGTTTTCTGGCGGATTCGGAGTTACTTTGAACATGTCGTGAAGCTCCATCTGTAGAAGTGGAACCGACACCCTTCGCTTGCACGCAAATGAGGTGGCAGTTGTACGCAGGTGTGCAAGACCGGGCAGACGGAACCCCGGCAGAATCCTTCTCACGAAGAAATCTCCCACGCACAACCGCCATAAAGCGCTTGCGCGTCGTCTTTTAACCGGCTTGCACGCCAGTGTCACCGTTTTTTTCAGTGACAAACCCAGACTAGCCACGAGGCAGACGCCGGACAAGTTCACCAAGTTCGCTACAACTCGAAGGAAATCTCCTAGGACCTTACTTTTAGAGGGGGGTGTATATCCGTTTCTGCGGTAACGGCCACTTAGGGTTCCGCCCTGACGGCGGGTCACTTTCGAAAAGCGCGAAAGTAACCAAAGCGCTCATGCCCCACCACTTGGCACCTCGCCTAGGCTCGGTGTGCCCTCACTCCGGCATTGCTCCGTGGGCCGCCGCGAAGGGCCATCCATGGCCCAGCGCGGCTACCTCGGCATCCATGCCGAGGTGCCCACTGCGCAATGCCTGCGTTCGGCCAGCGTGGTTAATGGGGCGCCCGAGATCAACGTCCACCACGAGGCGGCCTAGTAGCCGACCTGGTTCTTGGAGGGACTGCGTTTCCCCTGTGGGAGCGGGCTTGCTCGCGAAGAGGCCGGCAAGCCCAGCATCCATGTGACTGAACCACCGCTATCGCGAGCAAGCTCGCTCCCACATAGGTTTTTGGTCGTTTATAAGATCAGTGTCCACCGCCGGTCCCTGTGGGAGCCAAGCTTGCTCGCGATGGCGGTGGGTCTGCTTGCACTAATGCTGAATGTGCCGCCGCCTTCGCGAGCAGGCTCGCTCCCACAATAGGATCGAAGTACGGCCGAAAGAACCAGGTCGGCTGTCAGGCCGCCTCGCGAGCAAGCTTTGCTCCCACAGATCCTGCTCAAATAGTCCTGATGGATGTACGACCGGGAGAATCAGGCCGGCTGTAAGGCCGCCTCGCGAGCAAGCTTTGCTCCCACAGGTCCTGCTCAAACAGATCTGACGGGTGTACGACCGGGAGAGCCAGGTCGGCTGGAAGGCCGCCTCGCGGTGGACGTTGATCTCGGCGCCCCGTTAACCACGCTGGCCGAACGTAGGCATTGCGCAGTGGGCATCCCGGCATGGATGCCGGGATAGCCGCGCTGGGCCATGGATGGCCCTTCGCGGCGGGCCCACGGAGCAATTCCTTCGTTCGGGCATGCCGAGCCTAGGCGAGGCACCGAGTGGTGGGGCAAAGCGCTTTTGGTTACTTTTGGCGCTCTTCCAAAAGTGACCCGCCGTAAGGGCGGAACCCTAAGTAGCCGTTACCGCAGAAATGGATATGTACTCACTCAGAAGTCTCAATCCCAACGCTTAGGCTCACCCACCAACTGCCCCTGAACCCCAAACAACCCCATCTCCCGAATCACCGCCAACTCCCCCTCCGTCTCAACCCGCTCAGCAATCAACGGCAGGTCAATACTGTGAGCCGCCCGCTGAATCGCCTCGATGAACAAGCGCTTATCGCTCTCCTGATCAATCGCACGAATATAGCTGCCATCGATCTTCAGGTAAGCCAACCCCAACCGCGACAAGTTGCCAATCATGCTGAATCGCCCACCAAAACGCTGCAGGCTCAAGGAGAAGCCCAACTCACGCAGACGCCGGGTCAACTGCTCCAGCACCGCTTGCTCCGGCAGTTGCTCTTCACCAATCTCCAGGGTCAGGCGCGACCCAAGGTTGGAATGCGCCCGCAGGATCTCAAAGATCTTGTTCAGCGCCTGCGGATCGGCCAAGGTCGCCGAAGACAGGTTCAACGCCAGGGACTGCTCATGCCCGGCCATTTGCTTGAGCACCTGTTCAAGCATCAAGCGGTCCAGGCGCGCGGTCCAGCCAAAGCGCTCCAACCAAGGCAGGAAACGCCCGGCGGGGATCGTCTGGCCCTGCTCGTCCAACAGCCGCGACAGCACTTTGTAATGCAGCACCACCTGGGTGTCCTGGGCAGCCACCACCGGCTGGAAATACAACTCGAAACGCTGATGACTCAGCGCCTGATCAAGCAAATTGTGCCAGGCATGGTGATCATCACCGACACTGGCCGACGCGCTGTGGTCCAGGCAGGCCCAACCCGGTTCGCCCTGGCTTTCGGCCTGGGCCAGGGCCTGGTCGCCGAGCTGGAGCACCGCTTGCGGCGAGTCGCCATGGGCGAACGGCGCCAGCCCGATGGAGGCCACCGACGCCACATCCGTCGCGCCGGTCGCATGCAGGCTCGCCAATGCAGCCTCAAGATTCTGCGCCAGTTGCAGCGCTTCCTCGCGCACCAGCCCAGGTGCCAGCACCGCGAATTCCCCGCCGCGAATGCGCGTGACCAGGTTGTGGGTTTCCGGATACCGCGCGCATTCACGCAGCAATTGCTCACCCACCGCCTGGAGCAACTGGTCGGTGCGCTGCCCGCCCAACCGCTGGTTCAAACCGGCCAGGTCCTTGACCCGCAACAACAGCAGATAACCGGAGCTGGCCTGCTCCGGGTTGCTCACCCGGGCATTGAGCTGCATTTCGAAATAGCGCCGGTTGGCCAGGCCCGTGAGGTTGTCCTGGTAGGATTCGACCCGCAGTTTCTCGCTGCGCTCGGCCTGTTCCTGGAACAGCGCCTTGAGCTTCTCGACCATCTGGTTCATCGCCTGTACCACGCGGCGCAGTTCAGGCGTGCGCGGCAGCTCCGGCAGGCTCAGGAACTCGCGACGGGCGATGGCATGGGACTGATGCACCATGTAGTCCAGCGGCTTGAGCTGGCGACGCAGCAGCAAGGCCCCCAGCACCGCGCTCACGGCGCCACACAGCAAAAGCCAACCCAGGCTGCCCAACGCGCTCTGCCACAGCTTGGCGAGGGCGAACATCGGGTGGCTGACCACTTCAACCCGCGCCGCCTGTTCCCAGCCGCGGCTGACGATGGCATCGCCTCCGGCCGGTTCCAGGCCGATCAGCTTGACGAACCATTGCGGCACGCTGCCGGCGTCCGGCGTGCCGGTGCGCTCGACCAGGGTCTTGTCGGTGGCCACGTCGACCACGCGGATGGTTGCGTAGTAGCCACTGTCGAAGATCGAGCTGACCATCAGCTCCACCATCGCCGGGTCGTCGATGTTCGGCGTCAACGACAGCGCCAGCGCCGTGGCCGCGTCCTGGGCATGGGAGCGCAACTGGTTGACGTACTGGGCCCGCGAGCTCTCCAGGCTGACCATGAAGCTGCCGCTGAAGGCAACCACCAGGAACAGACAGATAGCGATCAACAGCTGTTTGAACAAGGACATCTGAGCGCGCGCTCCTAGTTAGTCGTCTCGACCGGAAAACCTTCGGCCTGCATTTTCTTCAACACATCCTGCCACCGGGACAGGCGCTTGGTGTCACCCACTTTCTTGTTGCCCTTGGCGCCCGGCAGCCACAGCCCTTCGGCATTGAAAGAGTAGACCGGGAGCAAGTCGGTTCGCTGGCTGGCCGGCAGGATGCCGTCGATCAGGCTGTCGAGTACCAGCGGCATCGCCTCGGGCGTGGCGTAATAGGTGAGCACCATGTGCGCACGGTTCTGCCGCAAGGCCTTGACGTAAGTGATGCGCAGCTTGTCACTGGAGACCCCGAGATGACGCAGGCTGAAATACTTGGCGATGGCGTAGTCTTCACAATCGCCAGCGCCCTTCCACAGGGCCTGGATCGGGGTCTCCCAGTAGTCGACCTCGCGCCACAGGTCGATGTCTTCCACGTAGCGCACCTGTTTGTTGAAAAACAGGTTCACCACCTTGAGCTGTTCCAGTTCCGGGATCTGTTTCTGGGTCGCCAGCAATTGCTGCCATGCGTCGATCCGTTGCTGTCCTTCGCCCAGCGGCCCATATAACGCTTGCGCCCGCCGGCTGATCTGCGCAAAGTCCCAGTCGGCGTGCAAGCCACCCAGCATCAGGCCGGCCAGCAACAATGCCGAACACAGCCAGCGCAAGGACCTGAGGACAGGGAAAGGTGCAGCCAAGGGAATACGTCCGAAAAGGGCCGTTGGAAATTCGTTGGATGGTGAAGCCTGGCCCGGTAAAAGACAATGGCAGGTTGCAATCACCATAAGCAGACTAAACTTTAGTTCAGGAACTGGGGCCGCGAGATTTTGACGGCTTGGCAATCTGTAACTAACGTTGGCTTGGATCCAATTTTCGTTACTACCAGTCAGGTGTTGTCGTGACACAGAAGCCCAAACCGCTTAGCACTATCCAGGTCAACGGGCCCATCCCGGCTGACCAGGCACGCTCGATTATCGAAGAGTCTCTGCGCGAGGCCATCCTTGATGGACGTCTGCCTTGCGGCACCGCCCTGCGCCAGCAGGAACTGGCCGACCTGTTCGGCGTGAGCCGCATGCCGGTGCGCGAGGCACTGCGCCAGCTCGAAGCGCAGTCACTGCTCAATGTGGTTCAGCACAAGGGCGCCGTGGTGGCGCCGTTGATCACCAACAATGCGGTAGAAACCTACGCCCTGCGCTCGGTCCTGGAATCGTTCGCCTTGCGCCTGTCCATCCCGCTGCTCGATGACAACGACCTGACAATGGCCGCCCAGTACATCGAACAGCTGGAAACGGAAACCGAACACGCCCAGATCGGCAAGCTCAACCGGCTGTTCCACATGTCGCTTTATCACAAGGCACCCAACAGCAAGCTGCTGGACCTGATCGAGCGCGAGCTCAATGAAGAAGAGCGCTTCCTGCGCTTTCATCTGTCATCCATGGGGCTGGGCAAGTTGAGCCAGGACGATCATCGCGCGCTGCTCGAGGCCGCGCGTGCCAAGGACATCGATAAAGCCGTCGTATTGCTGGAGCGGCACCTGGAAAAAGCCTCTGTCACCATGCGCCGCTATCTGGAACAGTCGTCGAAGCTTTGATCCCTCCTCGGCGGTCCGGCCGGCGTAAAAACTTCTTACATATCCTTCCGACTCACTTGTCGCCTGCGCGGCGCGGCCTGGCCGTGGCCGCGACTTGTCGCCCCATCAGTTCAATGGCACTGCCATCGATTTGGGCTCACTCTTGCGCTTGTCGATTCAAAACAGACCTGAAGAAGTCAACGCCTGGCTGAGGCCAGACGAATCGAAGCCAATACGCAAGGAGCGTCGTCCAACCGGCGGGATGATCGGATGTCCGACCGACGTCCCGCCCATAACATAAAACTTCTTAACTTCCCGATCCCTGAAGTGCTCCGAGTGAGGCATTCACTCGAACTATTCGATTCTGACCCCCCTAAATCGGAAGGAGCTTCTTCGCCCCAATAAAACCTATTTAATAAGTTTTAAAAGCTCTCTTCGCGCCCAATAAAAAGCCAACTTTAAATAATTAAAAAAACACTTGCCGCTCACTTGTTACATGTATTAGTTTTTATTCGCCGCGTTACTTGCGGCCCTTTCGACTTGCGATAAGCCCAGCAAATACAGGCATCTAAAGCCGAAACAACGATTAAAAGAGAATGCTTAAGCCCCTTGGGCAATTCATGGACTCCGGTTCAGGCACCCGCTCGCCTTAATTAAATAACGAGCAGCCTTCCGGACAAAACATCATTGATGAGGACGTTCCGATGCAGCCATCCAAAGAACAACTATCTTTGAAAAAACACGAACTTGGCCAACACCCTGTTTTTTCCGAGATTACATCAATCGATCTGTTACGCCGCTTTATGGAAAGCCATGTCTTTGCCGTCTGGGACTTCATGTCGCTGACCAAGCGGCTGCAACGCGAGCTCACTTGTGTCCACCTGCCCTGGCTGCCGCCGGCCGACCCGCACGCGGCACGCTTGATCAATGAAATCGTGCTGGGGGAAGAGTCGGATGACCGCCCCGGCGCAGGCTATTGCAGCCATTTCGAACTGTACCTGGACGCCATGCGGGAAATCGGTGCCGATACCCGCGCGATCGAGCAATTCATCACCCTGCAACAGGAAGGCGTCAGCCCCGAGACGGCGCTGGACAGCGTCGATGTCGAACCGGCGGCGGCACGGTTCGTCCGCCAGACCTTGCACACCGCCCTGCACGCCCCGGCCCACAGCGTGGCCGCCGCCTTCGTGCACGGTCGCGAGAGTGTCATCCCGCAGATGTTCCAGCGCATGCTCGACGCTTGGGGCATTGGCCTGGACCAGGCGCCGACCTTTCGTTATTACCTGCAGCGGCACATCGAAGTCGATTCCGAAGACCATGGCCCGGCGGCAGAAAAGTTGTTGGCCCGGCTGATCGATGGCGACCCGCAGCGCGAAACCGAGGTACTGGCCGCCGCGCTCGCCGCTGTCCACAGCCGCGCAGCCTTGTGGGACGGCTTGCGCCAGAGCATGGCCCAGCCGGTTGCACAGGTGACGCCATGAACGCCGTCGAATACCAATCCTTCGCCGACGCCTGGGAAAGCCGCGCGACGATCCGTACCCGGCCACGGCGCCGGGTCGAGGACGACGACAAGCTGATCTTTCCCATGAGCCGCCAGCCGCTGGTGCACAGCCAGACCTTCCTCAGCCACTGTCCGCAATTGCGCGATTTTGTGCTGGTGCAGAGCCTCTACAAGTTCATCAACGACGTGGTGATTTTCGAGACCGAACTGGTGGACCACACCGCCCGGCGCATCGCCAAGAACCGCTTCGGCATCGAATTCCCGTTCGCCTGCCGCTACGACGCGATGACCGTGGTGGTGGACGAGGATTATCACGCGCTGGTGGCGATGGACTTCATGCAGCAGACCATCGACATGACCGGCATCGCACCGATCGCGTTGCCGGGGCAGATCGAACTCAGCCGCGCGATACCGGCAACCCTGGCCCAGGCGCCGGAACATCTGCTCAGCGCCGTGGAGCTGATCTGCATCGCCATCGCCGAGAACACCGTGACCAACGAAGTGGCGGCCTTCGCCCGGGACGACTCGGTCAAGGCCTCGATCAAGGGGCTGATGGCCGATCACTTGCTCGATGAGGGCCGGCACTCCGGTTTCTGGACGCGACTGGTACAGATCTACTGGCGCACCGCGCCCGAAGAGGACCGCGCGGCGATTGCACGCTTGATGCCCGGGTTCATCGTCCAGTACCTGACAAGCGACCTGCAGCAAGCGTTCGATTTCGAGCTGATCGCGCACCTGCCCGTCGACGAATCGGTACGCCAGTCGCTGCGTGAAGACGCCAGTGCGCTGGCCTACCCCATCAATCGTTTTCACCCGTTGGTGGGCAACATCACGCGCTTTTTCCGCAGCAGCTCGATGCTCGCGTCCCCCTGCGTACGCGACGCCCTCGCTGATTACCTGACTCCATGAGGACCTTTCGATGAAACGCCTCGAAATTGCAGTGCCTGGCACCAGCCAGGCCATGGCCGAACTGGCCCGGGAACTGGAGCTGCACGGCCACGGCATCGTGGATCGGCAATCGCCGGCCAACCACGACGCGGTCGATCTGTTGATCGACGACGGTACGACACCGCCTGCCGTTGAAGCCCGCTCATGCCTCCAAGTGCGCGTGGTGCTGCGCACGCTACCCGGCGAAGTATTGCCGCAACCGGTGGTGATGTTCCGCGACGGCGCGCAGCGGCTGCTGTGCCAGGAGGTGATTGCGCCGCAAGGCGATGGCAACGGTCAGTCCCTGCGGTTGCGCACCCTGGCGACGGTGGTCGAGACCGGGGCACGGCTGGTCAGCCAGTTATCCCGGGATGACACTTGCTTCGATCACTGGCCGACCGTGCGCGCTGACGCTGTCGAGCAGCCCCTGCTCGGGCTCGATGCGCTGGAGCCGCTGGCGTTCGAGCACGGCCTCAATCGGCCGTCGGTGCCCTGGCTGCTGGCCGCCGCCAACGTGCCGGTGATGCACAGCATCGAACAGCGCATGCTCGACGACGCGACGCAACCGGCCCTGTGGGTCGATGGACAACTCATCGACTACAAATCCTTGCGCCGCCTGGTGCTGAGGTTGCAGCAACCGATGCTGGAAATACTGCACCGCGCAGAACATGAGAAAGGAGCTGCTGGAGAACCTGTGGGAGCAAGGCTTGCCCGCGATGAAGACACCGACGCTCTCAAGCAAACCGCGTCATCGTTCATCGGGGGCAAGCCTTCCTCCCACAGGCCTTCCTCCCCCAAGGTGATCGGTGTCTGCCTGCCCAAGTCCGCGCACCTGTATGCGGCGATCCTGGCGGTGCTGGGCTGCGGGGCGGTGTACCTGCCGTTGGACCCGCAGCATCCGGCGCAACGTCGGCGCTTCATCCTGGAAAATGCCCAGGCGGACCTGCTGCTGCACGACGGCGACAGCGACCTGGGCGACCTGGCATTGCCAACGCTCAATGTCCAGCAACTGCCAGCGCCCACGCCAGGCATCCCGGCTTCGTTGATCCGCCGCACGGTGGACAGCGACGCACCGGCCGTGGCGATCTACACCTCTGGCACCACCGGCCAGCCCAAGGGCGTGTTGCTCAGCCACCGCAACCTCAGTCACTTCTGTGCCTGGTACGGCGACTACGTCGGGTTGCAGCGCGACAGCCGGGCGTTGCAGTTTTCCACCATCAACTTTGATGCGTCGCTGCTGGATATCCTCCCGACCTTCATCCACGGCGCCCTGCTGGTGGTGCCCAGCGAAGACCAGCGCCGCGATCCGCAGCAACTGGTCGCGTTGATTCACCAGCAGCACATCAGCCACGCCTTTCTGCCGCCTGCGCTGCTGAGCGTCATGCCCCTGGATGCGCCGCTGGGCCTGGCGCACCTGATCACCGGGGGCGACGTCTGCGAGCCGTTCGTGATCGAACAGCTCGCGCCACAATGCCGGTTCCACAACATCTACGGCCCCACCGAAACCACGGTGCTGGCGACCACACGACAGTTCGGCGTCGGCGACAACAACCGCAACCTTGGCATGCCCATCGCCAATGGCCGGGTGCTGATCCTGGACGAACAGTTGCAACCGGTTCCCCAAGGTGTCCCCGGCGAGCTGTACATCGCCGGCCCGGGCGTCGGCCTGGGTTATCTGAACGACCCGACGCTGACCGCGACGCGCTACCTCGACCTGGCGCTGCCCACCGGGCAAACGCTGCGGGTTTATCGCACGGGTGATATCGGCCAGTGGACCGACAACGGCATCGAACTGTGTGGCCGGCGCGATAACCAGGTGAAAATCCGCGGTTTTCGGGTCGAGCCCGAGGAAATCGAGCACTGCCTGCGCGATAGCCAGTTGTTTCGCCAAGTGGCAGTGGGGGTCGATGAGCGGCGGCGAATCCTGGCGTTCCTGGTTCATCCCGAGCACTCCGGTGACGCCCTCCAGGCGTTGCGCGAACATGTGCAGAACAGCTTGCCCAGCTACATGCACCCGGCCGCTTACGTCGAGTTGCCGAGCCTGCCGTACACCAGCAACGGCAAGGTCGATCGCCGGGCCTTGCTCGCCATGGCGGTGCAGGTACAGGTCGACGGCCAGCGCCGGCAGCCGCAGAACGCCCTCGAGACACAATTGCAGCAACTGTGGGCCGAGCTGCTTGAACTGCCGGTCGAAGACATCGCCACCGACGAAAGCTTCTTCAACCTCGGCGGGCATTCGATCCTGCTGTCGCGACTGTTGTTGAGCATCCGCCAGACGTTCGGTCGCAGCCTGTCGATCAACCGCTTTATCGAAGCGCCGACGCTGATGACCTTGGCCAAGTTGCTGGACGATCCTGATCAAAACAGTGCATCGGTCCTCAGCCCCCAGGCCTTCATCGATGCCGAGGCCGAACTCAACCTCGATCCGCTGCCCATCAGCCAATGCGGCGATGTGCACAAGGTGGTGGTGACTGGTGCCAACAGCTTTCTCGGGGTGCACATTGTCGAAGCACTGCTGGCCTGGGGCGCCACCGAAGTCGCGTGCCTGGTGCGTGCGAGCGCTGAACACAGCGCGGCCGAGCGCTTCTCCCAGGCCCTTCAGGACAATCACCTGACCCACCTGGACCTGGACCGCGTCAGTGTGTACGCCGCCGACATCACCCAACCCCAATTGGGTCTGCCAGACGACGTCTACGCCCGCATCGACCGCACCTTCGGCGCGCTGGTGCACAACGCTGCCCACGTCAACCATGTGCTCGACTACGAGTCCCTGGCGCGGGACAACGTGGAGCCGATCTTCGAATGCCTGCGCCTGTGTGAAGGGCGCAGCAAGAAGATCTTCAACTTCGTCTCCACGCTTTCCGCCTCCAGTGCCCTGGACGCCGACGGCCAGGTGCTGGAACAGCCTGCCGCCGAGACGCCGCCGATCTACATCAAGAACGGCTACAACCTGTCCAAATGGGTCGGCGAACGGATCCTGCAACGCGCCCGGGATCGCGGGGTGTGGGTCAATCTGTTCCGTCCCGGCAACATCAGTTTCAACAGCCTGACCGGGGTCTGCCAGCCCCACAAAAATCGCTTGATGTTGATGCTCAAAGGCTCGATCCAGCTCGGTCAGGTGCCGGAGCTGTCCCTCAATTTCGACCTGATGCCGGTGGATTTCCTGGCCCGTTTCATCGCCTTCCACGCCAGCCGTTACCAGCCGACGCAAGCGGTGTTCAACCTGCACAACCCACAGCCTTTGAGCTGGGATGCTTATGTCGCGTCGTTCCGCGACAGCGGCCGGGAATTTTCGCTGGTCAGCGTCGCCGAGTGGCAACGGCAATTGGCTCGGGTCGATGCCGACAACGCGTTGTTTGGCGTGCTGGGTTTCTACCTCAACGGCTTCGAAGAAGACATCGGCGATATCTCACTGATCAGCCATGACAACGCCCGCGCCGGCGTGCGGCAGATGGGCGCCAGCTACCCGGAAAAGTCCCCGGCCTTGCTGCGTCGCGGCGCCGAGTACCTCAAGGCCATCGACTTCATCTGAAACACCCTCAACCCAAAGCAAGGAGCAAGACCATGAGTGCATTTCAACCCGACACCCTGATCAAAAACCCCCAAGCCTGCCAGGTCGAAACCTCGGTGGAGGTCGCGGCCGACGCGGCGCGCGTCTGGGACGTGGTGGGTGATTTTGGCGGCTTCAACCGTTTCATCCCGGCGCTGGAACACATCGAAATGACCGGCGAGGGCGTGAGGTCCCTGCGCAAGAAATTCTTCCGCGATGGGCAGAACCTGGTGGTGGAACAGCTCAACAGCCGTGACGACCAGGCCATGCACATGACCTGGACGCTGATCTACAACACCCTGGGCATCGATAACCTGTGGGCGGCCATGCGCGTCGACCCCCTGGCGGACAACCGCTGCCGCGCCACCTGGACCATCATCGCCGACCACACCGACGCCCACACGCCGTCGGGCTTCAGGGATTTCCTCCAGGGCTTCGCCGATGAGGCGATGGGGAATGTGCAAGGGATGTTCAAGTAAGCGCCACCCCTTGTGGGAGCGAGCTTGCTCGCGAGAGCGGCAGTCCAGACAACCCATGGATTGGCTTGAAGCTGATCGTCCCCACGCTCTGCGTGGGGATGCATCCCGTGACGCTCTGCGTCACCTTCCAGAAGCGGAACGCGGAGCGTCCCTGGCGACATTCCCACGCAGGAGCGTGGGAACGATCGAATGCTGGGGCCTGCTGCGCAGGCCAGCGGGAGCAAGCTCCCCCGCCACAGGGGACTGGGTCAGATCTTGAAGCTGTCCACCAGTTGCTTCAACCGGTTGGCCTGTTGCGACAAGGCATCGCAATCCTTCAAGGTTTCATTGAGGTTGGCGACGCTTTGCTGGTTCAGCAGGTTGATGTGGCTGACGTCCATGTTGAGGGTTTCAACCACCGCGGTCTGTTCTTCGGTCGCAGCGGCCACCGACTGGTTCATGCCGTCGATCTCACCGATACGCTGCGTCACGCTGACCAGTCGCAGGCCGGCCTGGTTGGCCACTTCCACGCTTTCTTCGCTGGAGGTCTGGCTGGCGTTCATCGTGGTCACCGCTTCACGGGAGCCGACCTGCAGCGAGGTGATCATCTTGTGGATTTCTTCCGCCGACTCCTGGGTGCGGTGCGCCAGGTTGCGCACTTCATCGGCCACCACCGCAAAACCACGGCCGGCCTCACCGGCACGAGCCGCTTCGATGGCCGCGTTCAGCGCCAGCAGGTTGGTTTGCTGGGAGATGCCCTTGATCACGTCCAGGATGTGGCCGATGTTGTCGGTGCTGGCGTTCAGGGTTTCGATCTGGGTGCACGAAAGGCTGATCTTCTGCGACAACTCAGTCATGGCCTGGATGGTTTTTTCCACCACTTGGCGACCGTCATCGGCCTGTTCGCTGGCACCGCTGGCATGCTGCGAGGCATCGGCGGCATTGCGGGCGATTTCCTGGGTCGCGGCGCCCAACTCGTTGATGGCCGCAGCCACGCTGTTGGTGCGGGCGCTCTGCTCGTCCGAGCCGACGAGCGACGCATTGGACGAGGTCATCACCCGCTGCGACAGGTCATGCACCTGGCGAGTGGCGGAAGACACTTCCGAGATCGACGCGTGAATCCGCTCCACGAACTGGTTGAACGAACCACCCAGCACCGCAAACTCATCCTTGCCCTGCACCACCAGGCGCCGGGTCAGGTCGCCTTCGCCCTGGGCGATGTCCTGCATGGCGCGGCCCATGGTGGTCAACGGACGCATCAGTACCTGGATCAGCAGGCTCAGCAGCAACGCAATGGCCGCCACCGCGACAAACATCGCAATCAGCGCAGACGTACGGAACTGGCTCAACGGCGCGTAGGCCTTGGCCTTGTCGATCGACAGGCCGATGTACCACTCGGCGTTCGGCAAGCCAGTCACTGGAGTGAACGAAAGGATACGGTCCTGCCCGTTCAGCTCAACGTCCTGGATACCCTTGCCAATACGCACCGGGGTACCGGGGTAGATGTCCTTGAGGTTCTTCATCACCTGGTCTTTATCCGGGCTGACGATCACCTGACCGTCGCCGCTGACCAGGAACGCATGGCCGATACCACCGAAGTCCACGGAGTTGATGATTTTCACCAGGGTTTCCAGGCTCAGGTCGCCGCCCACCACGCCGAGCAGTTCGCCCTTATGCTTCACCGGCAGGGCAACGGTCACCACCAGGCCACCCACCGCCGCCAGATAAGGCGGGGTCAGCATGGCTTTATCGGCGGTCACCGCCTGTTTGTACCAAGGGCGCTGACGCGGGTCGTAGCCGTCAGGCATTTTGGCGTCCGGACGTTGGGTGAAGACACCGTTGGCCTGGCCCACATAAGTGAACTGGAAGTTCGACGTCAGCGCTGGCTGATCGACCAGCCCTGGCAGATCGGCAGCAGCACCCTGGTGCGCGATGTTTTGTGCCAGGTTTTCCAGCACCAGTATCCGGCCACTCATCCAGTTCTGGATGCTGCTGGCCGTCAGGTCACCGGATTGCTCGATGGACGACTCAAGGCTGCTGCCGATGGTGTTGCGCTGCAAATAATCGTTGTAGAGCGTGAACAGGGCAAAAGCCAGGACCACCACACCAGAGGCGGCAAGAAGGATTTTGTGGCTGAACTTTAGATTCATTGTTGAGGCTTCTTATGCAAGGAGTGGGGAGTGCATTCCAGGTTTGCAACGTTCTATGTAACAGTGCGAGCGGTTATCAATTCGCTCCACTTTGGTGCACACGTACAAGTCTGTCGGCAAACCTGTACAAATAATTAGGGAATAGAAGAAATAGCCGACGAGAGGACACAGCGGGCGAACGGTGGTTGCAAATTCGCCGACGGCTGATGACAGTGCGACCCATGATCATTTGTGACATCCAGGCCGTTGCGTCCATGTCATCTCCCGAGTTTGCAGTACAGGCGCTCTACAGCCGTCATCACGGCTGGCTCAATACTTGGCTGCGCACCCGCCTGGGCAACGCCGCCGATGCCGCGGACCATCGACCATTAGTGGCGAGAAGAAATCGAACGCGCCTACCTCAAAACCATAGCTCACCTGCCGGACGCCGAAACCCCTGGTGCCGAAGAAAAGCTCCATGCCTTCATCGTCGACAACATGCTGCAAGCCGAATTTTTTACCGGCGCGACCAAGCACACCGTACTGATGGGGGCCGACTATATGTCGGCTACAGCTGGGCCGATGCCTCGGTGACGGTGAGCTATCAGTTCTAACCTGTTCCCGGCCTTAACTCATTCTCTGTGGCGAGGGAGCTTGCTCCCGCTGGGCTCTGTAGGAGCTGGCGAAGCCTGCGATCTTTTGATCTTGATCTTTCGCTCTGGACTCAATTGGCTGGGGAAAGATCGCAGCCTCGTTGCACTCGTCAGCTCCTACACAGCTCCTACACAGCTCCTGCAGGCCCGGCGGGAGTTTCCTCCCGCACCACACCCTCTTCCCGCACAAACCGATTCGCCCGGCCAAACGTACCGAAATCATTGAACCGCACACCCATCTCCCGCATCACTTGGTGGGCCACCGGCACCGTCAGTTGGCGAATGTAGAACGGCTCCTTCACCACGAAATGATGAATGCCATGGCTGCTGCCGAAGTTGAAGCAGAACGCCTGCAACGGCCACAACCACCAAGGGTTGAGCACCTGGGTCTGCTGGATCACATTGCCCGGCTCGATGTCGCCGTAGTAGTGCATGTTCGAGCTGACAAAATGCAGGCAAAAGGTGCGCAACACGTTCGGCCCGATGATCACCACCGCGGCGATGTCGATTACCTGCATCGTCGCCAGTGTGCTGGCCGACCAGTCAATTGAAGTCCCCAGCAGACTGGCGATGCCGTTGGCCCCATGAAAACCGAGAAACACATACCAGGCGCCCCAATGCAGCAACGCCAGCGGGAAATACACCTTCAGCGTGCGCTTGAGAATGCTGCGCTTGTGCGTCCAGGTCTTGGCCCGCAGCAGGCGGATGAAGGCCGACATCACGTTATCGCCGACCATCAGCAACCGCGCCAGCCCCCAGGGTTCGCCGTTGGTGATGGCCCGCTCCTCCATGTCGGCTTCGCTGCCGGACACCTTGTGATGGTTGAGGTGCAGGTGGCGGCGGATCCACGGGTTGATGGTGCTCGGCCGCGCCAGCCAGACCAAACCCATCATCAGGTTGTGGGGCAGGCGCTGCTTGCGAAAATACATGCTGTGGATCAGGTCGTGTTCCAGCTCGTGGGTCAGGGACGCGAAAAACGCGTTGAGCAACAGGCACGCCCACCCGGCCAGGTAACCGTTGATGTAGAGCAGCGCCGAACCGATCATCCCGACCAGGGCGACCGCCAGGATGCCCGCGCCCAACGCGTCCTGGTGACGCAGGATCGGATAGCGCTGGCGCAATTCTTCGCCCCGGGCCAGGACCACCTGGCGAATCTGGGCCGATCGTTGTTGTGCATTCAATCGCTCGGGGCTTGCGCAAGTGCCGTGCATGGCTTACATCCTCTGTTAGAGATGTGCTCATCCTGCCGGGCGTTGTCCCCTGGGGTGGTAGCCGTAAACGCCAACCTGTTGACCGCAAGCGCCAATCGTCATGACTGAACCGACCTCCCTCGCCAGCTGGACCCGCGCCCTGCGCAAACAGCTCGATGCGCTGGGCCTGGACAGCCATGCCTTGTGCGTAGAAGCCGGCCTCGACCCGCAATGGATGGACGACCCGAACGCCCGTTACCCGCTGTCGGCCACCACGCGTTTGTGGGCATTGGCCGTACAGGCCAGCGGCGACCCGGCCATTGGCCTGCGGGTGTCGCGCTTTGTCAGCCCCACCACGTTTCACGCGCTGGGTTATGCCTTGGTGGCCAGCGGCAGCCTGCGGGAAGTGTTCGAGCGGATCGTGCGCTATCACCCGGTGGTCAGCGATGCGCTGACCCTGCAATTGAACCGGGGCGAAGACCGCTACCGCTTCAGTCTCGAGGTGCCGCCGGGCCGACCGGCGCCAGCCTTCGAAGCCATCGACGCGTTCACGGCAATTTACGTGCGCACCTGTCGCAACCGCCTCGGCCGTGATTACGCACCGCTGGCGGTGTACCTGCGGCGCCCGGAACCGGCGGACCCCAGCCCCTGGCACAAGGTGTTCCGCTCGCCGGTGCATTTCGGCGCCGACCAGGATTGCCTGGAGTTCAACCTCAGCGACTTCGACAGCCACCTGGACGACGCCAACCCGGAACTGGCCGAACACAACGAAACGGTGCTCGAACGCACCCTCGCCCAGCTCAAGCCACTGACCTGGGAACGCAAGGTACGCGCGGCCATCGAGGCCCAACTGCCCGAAGGCGAGCCCAGCGCCGAACGCATCGCCCAGGCCATGCACCTGAGCCTGCGCAGCCTGCAACGGCACCTGGCCGACGAAGGCTGCCGCTTCGACACACTGCTCAACGAGTGCCGGGAGAATCTGGCGCTGCTGCACCTGCGGGATCCAAACTGCTCGCTGAGCGAAGTCAGCTATCTGTTGGGTTTTGCCGATGCCAGCAGCTTCAGCCGCGCCTTCAAGCGCTGGACCGGGATGACGCCGGGGCAGTTTCGGGATGGGTTGCGCTAGGGCTTTGGGTTGGCTGCACTGGCCCTATCGCGAGCAAGCTCGCTCCCACAAGGTTCAGATCGGGTTCAGGTTGTGGTCAGGGCCCGCAACCGCTCGATGTCGAGGATTTCGATCTCGCCGTAACCCAGGTGCAGGATGCCCTGGGCCTGCAGGTCCTTGAGGATCTGGTTGGTGGTCTGGCGTGACAGCGCGAGCATCAGCGCCAGTTGTTCCTGGGGCAGTTGCAGGACCCGCCGCGGCGGTTCGATTTCGCCGTAGCCTTCGGCGATCAGCAGCAGGCGGTGGGCCACGCGGGCCGGGGCGGGCATCAGGCTCAGGTGTTCGAGGTTGATGAAGGTCAGGCGCAGTTTGTGGCTCATCAACAATGCCAGGTGCCGCCAGTAGATCGGCTGCTCTTGCAGCAATGCCAGCAACGGCGCCTGGGGCACATGCAGCAGCGTACATTGACCGACAACCACCGCATCATGAGTGCGCGGCTGGCCATCGAACAGGCAGATTTCACCGAACCAGTGGGGCGCCTCCACCACGCTCAGCAATGCCTCCTTGCCCTGTTCGTTCACCGCACCGACGCGCACCGCGCCTTCCAGCACGGCATACAGCCCACACGGTGGGTCGCCGCGCTGGAACAGCCGATGCCCCGGCGGCAGGCGGCGCACCCGCGCCATGCCCAGCAGACTATTCTGTAACTCAGCAGGCAGATGGCTGTACCAGTGGCTGGCCATCAGGTGCGAGTGCCAAGGATGCGAATTCATGGAAACTCCGGGACAAGTGTCGGCTAACTGACAGAACGCCTTGTGGTACCTGGGCATCATGCAGGCATCACCTCAGGAGGAACAACAATGAAAAGCCTCGTCGATCATCTCAGTCAATACGCTGCCTATCACCGCGACCCGCGCAACATCGCCAGTCATTTCATCGGTATCCCGCTGATCTTCGTTGCCGTCGCCGTGCTGCTGTCACGCCCAGGTTGGCCAGTGGGCGCGGTCCTGGTGTCGCCAGCGCTGCTGGTAGCGGTGGCCAGTGCCTGGTTCTACCTGCGCCTGGAGTTGCGCCTGGGGGCGCTGATGACGGTGCTGCTGGGCCTGGCGGTCTGGCTGGGCCAGGTGCTCGCCGCGCAAAGCACCCTGGTGTGGCTGGGCAGTGGCCTGGGGATGTTCGTGGTGGGCTGGGTGATCCAGTTTGTCGGCCACTACTACGAAGGCCGCAAGCCGGCGTTCGTCGACGACCTCACCGGGCTGATTGTCGGGCCGCTGTTTGTGGTGGTGGAAGCGGGCTTCCTGCTGGGGCTTCGCGGCGAACTGAAACGGGCCATCGAAGAGCGCGCCGGTCCGGTAGCCTTGCGCAACCAGCGCTCGGCCGCCTGAAAACAACGCAATACCCCGCCTGCCCCCCTTGTTGGAGCGGACCTGTGGGAGCAAGGCTTGCCCGCGATGGCATCGCCTCGGTCGATCAGCTACACCGAGGTGTTTGCATCGCGGGCAAGCCTTGCTCCCACAAGCCCGCTCCCACAAAAGTTAGGCCTTAGCGCTCAAGTTACAGCGCACCAAACTCGACCCGTATCGTCAGCGCGCCGGTGTTATCTTTCAAGCCAGACCCGTACTGCCCGGTCAGGTCATCGTTGATGCACAGTTGCAGTTCGCCTTGCTGGTCGCCCGGAACCTGCCCCAGATCCCCCACCAGGAACGGCTTGCCACCATCGCCCACGCGACCGATCAAGGCACCTTCGGCGGCACCGGGCAAGGCATAGCTGCTGTAGTCGATGTGCCTCGAACCGCCATTTCCATCGACATTGCCGCCCTGTGGACTGGCACACCATAGCCCACTGACGTAGCGCACCAGGCGCGGTACCAACCCGTTGACCTGCACGCCGGTGCCCTGCCAGGCGATGTTGGATTGGACCTGCATCGTCACCGCCCGCAGGTCATTGGCCAGCGTATCCCCGGCCTGGAACGACAGCGCCGCAATCGTCAGGCTCGGGTTCGAGGTGCCGGTGCTGGGGAAGACACCGTCGCCCACCAGGAACAGGTTCTTGTGGTCCCAACTGCGCTGGTATTTATCCACGACCGACTTTTTGGGGTCATCGCCCATGCGGTAAGTCCCCATCAGGTGACCGGCGCCCTGGAAGCTGTAGGGCACCTTGTCGTAAGTAAAACATCCAGGTGCGATGATGTCCGTCAACTCCTGGGCACCGAGCAGGTCCTCGATGATGTGCGTCGCCAGTATTTTCGCCTGCTGGAAACCCTTCATGGTGTACTTGGACAGGTCGTAGTGGATTTCCGGCCGAGGGATACCGAGCCGGTCCGTGTATTCGGTCGAGGGCACGATGTAGCATTTCGCGTGGTCGGGGTCGTCCTCGACCTGCTCGACCAGGAAACCGATCCGGAACTGGCGGGTGAAGACGTCGTTGAGCTTATGTACCAACGCCGTTCCGGATAGCAATTTATTGCTCGGGTTGGCGCCGCCATTGTTCTTCCCGTCGATAAAGTCGGCGACCGTGGTGTAGGGATCACCGGCCGGCCAGTTCCAACCTTCGTTGCCAATCTCGATACGCCACGCCGCACGATCGCTGCGAAAGGCACCGTCGCGCAGGCTTTCGATGCCGGCCGTCGATAGCGGTCCCCGGTAGGGGAAAATCGCCTTGCCCTCGGGCATCAACCCCCACGCCAGATAAATGGGATGGTCAGCCAGGCCGCGACCCACTTGCCCGCTGCTGTTGGCCACGCCGGAGTGCAGTAGCAGCTTCGGTGTTTCGATCGCATGGGCGGCGATCACATAACGTTGTCCTATTGCCACACCGGTCCCAGTAACGGGGCCATCTTCCAATTGATACTGCTTGAACTCGATGCCATTCATATTGCTGTCAGTGCCCACGGTTACTTTGCTGGCCACGGTTCGATAAAGCACTCGGACCTTGCCAGTGTTCAACGCTTTGTTCATGGTCACGGTGGCGTCGTACTTGGCCTGGATTGGGCAGATCGGCGTGCAGTTGGTATTGCCGGCGCATACCCGGCGACCGGCATAAGGTTGAGAGTTGCGCCCGGCCGGCGTCGGGCTGACCACCAGCGGCAAGCTATCGAACGTCTTCCCCGTGACAGCCGTGACAAAGCTGCCATCGACCAGCGACAACGGAATGCTGCGCATCGGGAATGCATAACCCTCAGGAAAGGTCATGCCCAGATAGGCTTGGTCGGCGACGTTGGCCGACACGCCGATTTCCGCTTCCGCCCGGCAATAGGCGCTTTGCAGATCGTCATAACCGATCGGCCAATCCACCCCGACGCCATACTTGGACCGCAGGCGAAAATCGTTCGGCACCATGCGCAGGCAGGTTCCGACCCAATGCCATGTCGTGCCGCCACCCACCCGTTCGTAAGTGCTCGTAAAGGGCAGCGGGCCTTTTTGTACCAAGTAGCTGACCGCCGGATTGTTCCAATTACCATTGAGCAGATCGGCAATGGTCGCCCGTGGCGCGTTCAGTTCGGCCGGCCCCTTGAGATGTGGGTCCAGTGTCGTGCTTGGGGGATAAGGGGACTCAGGGGTTTTCAGTGTCGCGGTATAAAAACGCTCCAGATACTGGGCACGATTGACCGGTATCTCCGGCCCCGACTCGAGTACCAGCACATCAATACCGGCCATGCCCAACTGATAGGCAATGATGCTACCGGCCAGGCCTGCGCCAACGATCACCACTTCGGCTTTTTCGGTACTCATGACAACGCTCCTTGCTGTCCGTTAGCGGATACGCCGGTCAAATCTTCAAGGCTGGAGGGCGCGCTGTTCCAATACCCAAAAAACGATTCGCTGTAGCCCATCGGGTGGGCCTGGGCGATCTTCCAGGCCCAGCTGTTGACGTAGGCCTGATCGGACACCACCGCCGAATCATCTTTCTTGAAAGGCGCCATATCGAACGGTTGATACCAGACGCCCAACAACCACAATTTCATGATCGAGCGCGCAAGTAGCACGGTGTGTGGAATCGTCGGTTGCATGTTGAACTTCAGTATCTGCTGGGCGATCTGGTCGGACGGTACATGGTCCGCCGCCAGCGTGGCGTATTGAGTCAAGAGCGCGTTGAGCACGTCGGAAGGAACTCGCGCAGTGACGTAATCGAGAAAGATCGGCGGCAAACCGACCTGGTCGATCTGCGGTGCCAGACGATCGGCCGAGATGCCAATCAGGGCCGATGACAGGCCTACGAAATTATCCAGATTGCTGCTCATTGCTTGGCTCCTTGTCCACTGGTGGACTGTGCGCGTTCGAGCAAATAGGTGAAATCCGCAAAGCTGGTGCGTGCCGATTCGGTGACATGGGTGGCCGCATTGCCGTGGCACGCCATGCAACTGGAAGACGCCTGGGGCACAGTGCCCTGGATGTAGGTCTCCAGCGTGGCGTTGGCCAGGAACAACGGCGCCGGACTGCCCAGCGGGTTGGCGGCCGATATCTGGCAGTTCTTGGGTGGGTCCGAGGGCCACTGGGTACTGATCAGTTGATAGTTCGCCCAGACGCTCTGCGGGTTCACCTTACGCAACAGCTCTTGATACGTAGCGTTCAGTTTTCTGGTGGCCTCGGTGAGCGGCACGTCGCGCACGATCTGCGAGGGAGTAGCCTTGACCGCTGGGTTCCATGGCCGTGGCGGCGGCTGGTTGATGTCGCTTGTGCTGGCTGCGTTGTAGAACAGATAAGGCCCCGTCCGCTGGGCAACGGGCGTGGTTTTTTCCGGCACGTTTTTTACATGCTCAAACGTTGACCAGACCCATTGCGCCGCGCTGGTGGTCTTATGGACCATGTGCAATCCCACCAACCCGACCGGCTCGGACACGCACGACTCCGCGACAATCGGCCCATGGCTGGGGTCGTTGTTCCCCGGGGTGTAGACCAGCGCGTCGACGGTGTGAAAATCCTGCCGCTTGTCGTTGGGGCCCAGCACTTTCCACGACGCCTTCACCATCACCGCACCGACCTGTTGGGTTTTGGTGGAGCCACAACTGAACGCCACGGTGTTGTTCGCATTGGCGGCAAAAAATTTCTGCTGGCCTTCGATGCTGTACAGGCCGTTATCGACGATCCCGTTGAACATCGATTGGTTGACCACGATTTCGTTGCGCGTGTAGGTGCCGTTCTGGTCCACCAACGGGCCGCTCTCGAAGGGCTGGATAAATTCATCCAGCACATCGGGCACCTTGCCCATTTGCTGCAACAAGCGACCGGGCTTGAGCGACTTGCACGCTTCAGGCAGGGTCGCCGGGGCGTTCCAGGGCAGCGGGGCCTGGCCCTTGGCGCGGAAAATCTGGTAGCTCTCTTTCCAGCTTTCCCACACCGTGGCGCCATCCTGCTTGCCGATGGAGGTGCCGGTATTGGGATCGCCGTTATCCAGCGCTGGCCAGTTCAGGGCAATGAAGGTCTGCCACGACAGCTCATCGAAATTGGCTTGCAGGCTGACCAGTGAAACCGGGGTGGTCACGGTGACATCGAAGGGTATCTGGGGGGACAACGAAGGGGCGGCGCTGGCGGCCGGAGCCAGCAAGACGCCTAACAATGCACAGCCAAGCGGGCCATGCCGACTGACTTCCACTCTCATGTTTTCTCTCCTTGGCATCAGGGCACCAGGAGAGATAACACCGGTCCGTCATGGACTCTCACTTGCCTCCTGGCCTGTCAGAGTCTAGGTAGGGTTTGGGCGGGGAAAAGGTGTTGGCGTAGAACCAATCGAAACAAGGGTGGGCGGGGTTATTCAGATTCGGATCGGGGTGTCAGTGAGGACGCCATCGCGAGCAAGCTCGCTCCCACAATGGACCTCCATATGTACACAGATAGAGTGTTCACTGAAGTTCTACTGTGGGAGCGAGCCTGCTCGCGATGCTTTTGCTTTTAAAGGTTTGAGACTTTCTGCCAGACCTTCGGCTTGAAGAACAGCGTCTCGCCCTTCGCCAACCCCACCAGGCTGTCATGGTCCTTCACCACTTCCGCTTCGATCAGCTCGCTCTGGCCTTCCACCTTCAGGGTCACCCGAGTGGTGGCGCCGAGCGGACGGATGTCGCGCACTTCGGCGGCGTGGTGGTCTTCCAGCTCCGAGCGCGACAGCGAGACTTCGTGAGGACGGAACAGTACATGCCGGTCCTCACCCAAATGCAGGCGGTTCGAGTCGCCGAGGAAGTGGTACACAAAGTCGCTGGCCGGGTTCTCGTAGACGTCGCCGGGTGAGCCGATCTGCTCGATCACGCCTTTGTTCATCACCACGATCCGATCGGCGACTTCCATGGCCTCTTCCTGGTCGTGAGTCACGAACACCGAGGTCAGGTTGATGTCCTCGTGCAGCCGCGCCAGCCAGCGGCGCAGTTCCTTGCGGACCTTGGCGTCGAGGGCACCGAACGGCTCATCCAGCAGCAGCACCTTGGGCTCCACCGCCAGGGCGCGGGCCAGGGCGATGCGCTGGCGCTGGCCGCCGGACAGCTGCTCCGGGTAGCGGTCGGCGAGCCAGTCCAGTTGCACCATGTTCAACAGCTCATGAACCTTGGTCGCGATCTGGCTTTCGTTCGGACGCTGGTGCTTGGGCTTCATGCGCAAGCCGAAGGCCACGTTGTCGAACACCGTCATGTGTCGGAACAAGGCGTAGTGCTGGAACACGAAACCGACGTTGCGATCGCGCACGTCGTGGCCGGACACGTCCTCGCCGTGGAACACGATGCTGCCTTGGTCCGGGGTCTCGAGGCCGGCGATGATCCGCAGCAGAGTGGTCTTGCCGCAGCCCGACGGGCCCAGCAGCGCCACCAGCTCGCCGCTCTGGATATCCAGGCTGATCTCGTCCAGGGCCCTGAACGCGTTGAAATTCTTGCTGACGTTACGGACTTCGATCGACATGACTTATTCCTCCGCGGCGCTGGCGCGCAGGCGGTTGATTCGGTTTTCGCTCCACTGCTTGAGCAGCAGGATGAAGAGCGCCAGGATCAGCAACAGGCTCGCCACAGCGAACGCGGCCACGTGGTTGTATTCGTTGTAGAGGATCTCGACGTGCAGCGGCAGGGTGTTGGTCACCCCGCGAATGTGCCCGGACACCACCGACACCGCGCCGAACTCACCCATGGCCCGGGCGGTACACAGCACCACGCCATAGATCAGGCCCCACTTGATGTTCGGCACAGTGACATGCCAGAACATCTGCCAGCCATTGGCGCCCAGCAGGCGCGCGGCCTCTTCTTCCTGGGTGCCTTGTTCCTGCATCAGCGGGATCAGCTCACGGGCCACGAACGGTACGGTGACGAAGATGGTCGCCAGGACGATGCCCGGCAGCGCGAACACGATCTGGATGTCGTGATCCGACAGCCACGGCCCGAACAGGCCCTGGGCGCCGAACATCAGCACGTAGACAAGACCGGCGATCACCGGCGACACCGAGAACGGCAGGTCGATCAGCGTCACCAGCATGCTCTTGCCACGGAATGAATATTTGCTCACGCACCACGCGGCACTGACGCCGAACACCAGGTTCAGCGGCACCGAGATCAGCACCGCAACCACCGTGAGTTTCAACGCCGACAGTGCGTCGGGTTCAAAGATCGCCGTGAAGAACGCCCCCAGCCCGAGCTTCAGGCCCTGGGATACCACGATGAACAGCGGCAACAGCAGAAACAGCGCAAAAATCAGCCAACCAAGACCGATCAACACGCGCCGCGACGTCGCACTGCCGCGGCGGGCGGCGTTGGTGGAGGCCGCGGAAATAGACGATTGGGACATGTTCGCGCCTCCTTATGGGGTTTCGATGCGCCGCTGCAACAGGTTGATCAGCAGCAACAGGACGAAGGAAACCACCAGCATCAGCACGCCGATGGAGGTGGCGCCGGTGTAGTCGTATTGGTCGAGCTTGACCATGATCAGCAGCGGCAGGATCTCGGTTTTCATCGGCATGTTGCCGGCGATGAAAATCACCGAACCGTACTCGCCCACGCCACGGGCAAACGCCAGGGCGAAGCCGGTCAACCAGGCCGGCAACAACGCCGGCACCAGGATGTGGCGGAACACCTGCCATGGCTTGGCGCCGAGGCAAGCGGCGGCTTCTTCGACTTCACGGGGAATATCGGCCAGCACCGGCTGCACCGTGCGCACCACGAACGGCAGCGTCACGAAGGTCAGCGCCAGGGTGATGCCCAGCGGCGTATAAGCGATCTTGAAGCCCAGGTCGGTGGCGAACTGGCCGACCAGGCCGGTCGGCGCATACAAGGCCGTCAGGGCAATACCGGCCACGGCGGTGGGCAGGGCGAACGGCAGGTCGATCATCGCGTCGATGATCTTGCGGCCGGGAAAGGTGTAGCGCACCAGCACCCAGGCCAACAGCGTACCGATCACGCCGTTGATGATCGCGGCGTACAGCGCGGTGCCGAAACTGAGTTTCAAAGCCGCCAGCACCCGCGGCGCCGAAATGATCGCCCAGAACTGTTCCCAGGTGAGTTGAGCGGCATGCACGAACATCGCCGCCAGGGGTATGAGCACAATCAGACTGAGGTACACCAGGGTGTAGCCCAGCGTCAGCCCGAAGCCGGGTATGACGGGGGATATGCGACGCGACATAGAGGTCCTTGGTTAAAAACACTAAACATGGAAGCAAGACTGGGTGGGAGCAAGGCTTGCCCGCGATAGAGGCGACTCGGTTTCTGAAGGACCGCATCGCATCCATCGCGGGCAAGCCTTGCTCCCACAAAATCCCCTCACCACAAATTCGGTGTCTGGCTTTAGCTTTGTTTCAGCTTACTGCGCCTGATAGATCTGGTCGAACACGCCGCCATCGTTGAAGAATTTCGGTTGGGCGCTTTTCCAGCCGCCGAAGTCCTTGTCGATGGTCACCAGCTCCACCTTCGGAAATTGCCGGGCGTACTTGGCGGCCACGTCCTTGTCACGCGGGCGATAGTAGTTTTTCGCGGCGATTTCCTGGCCGGCCGGGCTGTACAGGTGCTTGAGGTAGGCTTCGGCAATCTCCAGGTTGCCCTTCTTCTCGGCGTTCTTGTCCACCACCGCCACGGGCGGTTCGGCGAGGATCGACAACGACGGCACGACAATGTCGAACTTGTCCGCGCCACCGTCCTCTTTCAGCGCCAGGAAGGCTTCGTTTTCCCAGGCCAGCAACACGTCACCCTGACCGTTGTTGACGAAGGTAATCGTCGAGCCACGGGCGCCGGTGTCGAGGATCGGCACGTGCTTGAACAGCGCCTGCACGTATTCCTTGGCCTTGGCTTCATCACCCCCGTTGGCCTTCAGGCCGTAGGCCCAGGCGGCGAGGAAATTCCAGCGCGCACCGCCGGAAGTCTTCGGGTTCGGGGTGATGACCGACACGTCATTCTTGATCAGGTCGCCCCAATCCTTGATGCCCTTGGGGTTGCCCTTGCGCACCAGGAACACGATGGTGGACGTGTAGGGCGTGCTGGCTTCCGGCAGGCGTGTTTGCCAGTCCGCTGGCAGCGACTTGCCCAGCTTGGCGATTTCATCGATGTCGCCGGCCAGGGCCAGGGTCACCACGTCGGCCCGCAGACCATCGATCACCGCCCGACCTTGCTTGCCCGAACCACCGTGGGACTGCTGGATCTTCACGCTGTCGTCCGGGTGCGCTTTCTTCCAGAAACTGGCGAATTCGGCGTTGTAATCCTGATAAAGCTCACGCGTCGGGTCGTAGGACACGTTAAGCAGCTCGTAATCCTTGGCGACGGCGGAACCGGCAAAAACAGCACTGGCCAGCGCGGCCAGGGCATAACGACGAATGGACGACATGGTGAAAGCTCCTGGAATTCTGGTTTCTTATGGCTTCTGAATATCGAGTGACGGGTAGAAAAGATCGCAGCCTTCGGCAGCTCCTACACTCAGCCCCCGTAGGAGCTGCCGAAGGCTGCGATCTTTTGTTTTTTCAAGACGACTTATGACTGGGTTGTTGCAGCCGGAATTTTTCCTTGCGCTCGATCTGGACCACCTGCGCGTTGTGCACGGTGATCTCCACTGCCCCAAAGCGTAGATCGCGCAACGCGCTCTGGATCTCGCGCAAGATGGTTGCTTCGTCCTGGCCGTCAACGCTACGTAGAGATGCGCTCATGCTGCTGCTCCTTTGAATGAATGCCTGGCAGTGGGCGGCACTGCTTGCGGCGTGGGAGCAATACTAGATAAAGGCGGATATTCTTAAAAAGACTATTTAAGAATTTTTATATAACCAAAATTACATAAAGTAGCCGACGTCCTACGGCAGGGGTGATTGGGGGCTTTTTACCTGCCAAATCCTCGGAGATTTCCTTCAAGACGTAGGGGTGTGCATGAACTAGGCACCCTGGTTTTGCACCGCTAACCTTGGTTCGTCATCGCAAAAAACGGTGATACGGACGTGCAAGTCCGGACTGGTACGCAATTGCTTATGGCTATTGACCGAGCATTTTTTTATGCTCGCGTCCGTTATGGCAATTGTGCGTGGGAGGCCTTCGGGCCTGCCGGCGGTACCGGACCGGTCTTGCACACCTACGTACAGTTGCCACCTCTTCGAATGCAAGCGAAAGGATGTCGACCCCAACTCTGGTACATAAAATATGGTCAAGCATTCACCGAATCCGCCACAAAGCGGCCACAAATCCCGCGTCCAAGCGCAGGAAGAAAAAAAGCTCGATGACGCCGCTACCCGCGCCCTCGACTACTACCTCAAGCCCAAGCCCGCCTCACCGCCCGAACCTGACAAAAACCAACTCTTCATCGTTTCCCCCCACATCGACACCGAAACCCTGCTCGCCAACGCCTCCGAAGACCTGCTCTCCATCAGCACCATCGCCGCCGACCTGGCTGACGACGTGGACGATTCACGCCGCTGCGTCGCCCTGGCGATCAGTCGCATGGCCGATGGGGTGCAGTTGTTGGTCGAGCGGGCGTTGGATCATTTGGAAACCAAGGAGATGGCGGCGTCTGGGGCCAAGGGGTAGCGCTTTGCATTGATGCAGGCTGAACCGGCGCCATCGCGAGCAAGCTCGCTCCCACAGGGGGAATTGGGTTGTCGCGGATACCACAGTCAACCCAAAACAACTGTGGGAGCGAGCTTGCTCGCGATAGCGCAGTGTCAGGCAACAATGATGCAAGCTGAACCGACGCCTTCGCGAGCAGGCTCGCTCCCACAGTTGGATTGGGGTACGGCTGGAGAGATAGGTCGGCTATCAGGCCGCCTCGCGAGCAAGCTTTGCTCCCACAGCTCCTGCTCAAACAGATCTGACGGGTATACGACCGGGAGAACCAGGTCGGCTGTCAGGCCGCCTCGCGAGCAAGCTTTGCTCCCACAGGCCCTGCTCAAACAGATCTGACGGATGTACGACCGGGAGAGCCAGGTCGGCTGTCAGGCCGCCTCGCGAGCAAGCTTTGCTCCCACAGGCCCTGCTCAAACAGATCTGAGGGGTGTACGACCGCAAGAGCCAGGCCGGCTGTTAGGCCGCCTCGCGGTGGACGTTGATCTCGGGCGCCCCGTTAACCACGATGGCCGAACGCAGGCATTGCGTAGTGGGCATCCCGGCATGGATGCCGGGATAGCCGCGCTGGGCCATGGATGGCCCTTCGCGGCGGGCCCACGGAGCAATGCCGGAGTGAGGGCACACCGAGCCTAGGCGAGGTGCCGAGTGGTGGGGCAGAAGCGTTTTGCTTACTTTTGCGCTTCTCAAAAGTGAGCCGCCGTCAGGGCGGAACCCTAAGCGGCCGTTACCGCAGCAACGGATATGCACTCGACCAACATCAATCCCCCTGACGATCAAGCAATAACCGGCGCCCGCCCCCAATCCAACTGCGCCGCCGCCACGGGCCGGCCAAACCAGTAACCCTGCCCCAACTCACACGCCTGTCCAAGCAAAAATACCGCCTGCTCACGCTGCTCGATGCCCTCGGCGTGCACCTGCATCCCCATGCTATGGGCCAGGGCGATGATCACCCGGACGATCGCCGCATCATCCTCATCCCACGGCAACCCCGCGACAAAACCCTGATCAATCTTGAGCTTCTGCACCGGCAAACGCTTGAGCCGCAGCAGCGACGAATACCCCGTGCCAAAATCGTCGATGGCCAGGCGCACGCCCAGCTCCCGCAGGCGATGCATCTGCTCCAGCGCCACCTCCGGGTCTTCCATCACCGCGCTTTCCGTCACTTCCAGTTCCAGGCAACCCGGATCCAGGCCCGTGTCATGCAACACCTGGGCGACCTGGTCATACAACTCGCGACGGGCAAACAACCGACTCGATACGTTGACGGCGACAAACGACAGCGCCACGCCGGCCTGCTGCCACTGGCACATCTGCCGGCAGGCCTGGTCCATGACCCAGGCATCGACCTGGGCAATCAGACCGGTACGCTCAGCGATGGGAATGAACTCGGCCGGCGACACCAATCCACGCGTGGGATGCTCCCATCGCACCAGCGCCTCGACACCGATCAGACGACTGGTCGCCAGCTCGTGGACCGGCTGGTAGTGAACGCGCAACTCCTGTTGCTGCAGCGCGCGCCGCAGTTCGAAGGCAATCTCGACCCGCTGCTGGGCGTGGGCCGTGAGTTCTTCGGTGTACAAGGCGTAGCCGTCGCGTCCGGCGCTCTTGGCCTTGAACAACGCCGAATCGGCATTGCGCAGCAGCTGCCCGGCGCTCAGGGCATCGCCGGGAAACAGGCTGATGCCGATGCTGGCATTGATGAACAATGCGTGGTCATCGAACCGCAGGGGCTCTTTCAAGGCATCGAGGATGCGCCGGGCCAGCGCCGCTGTCTGGCCTGGCTGCGAGCAGTTTTCCACCAGCACCGCAAATTCGTCGCCCCCGAGCCGGGCCAGGGTCACGCCCGGCGCAAAAAGCCCGCGGAACCGCTCGGCCACGCCTTTGAGCAATTCATCGCCCACGTTGTGACCCAGGCTGTCATTGATGTTCTTGAAGTGATCCAGGTCCAGCAGCAACAGGGCACAGCCACGCTTGTGCAACTGCGCCGACGCCAGGGCCTGCTCGGTGCGATCGGAAAACAGCAGGCGGTTGGGCAAGCCTGTCAGCGGGTCGTGATGGGCCAGGTAGGCCAGTTCGTGCTCGGAATCCTTGATGGCGCTGATGTCGGAAAACACCGCGACATAATGGCTGACTTCGCCGCTGTCGTCGTGAATGACGCGGATCGTCTGCCATTGCGGGTAGATCTCACCGCTTTTACGTCGATTCCAGATCTCGCCGCTCCACTCCCCCAGGCTGTCCAGGGAGGTAAACATGTCGCGATAGAAATCCGGCCCATGGCGACCGGACTTGAACAGGGTGGGGCGCTGGCCCAGCACTTCATCCCGCACATAACCGGTGATCGCCATGAAGGCCCGGTTCACGTGCACGATCAGGCCGTTGCGGTCAGTCACCAACACCCCTTCGCGGGTGCAATCGAAGACGGCGGCAGCCTGGCGCAGGCGCTCTCGATCGGCGCCGTGCTCGCCCTTGGCGAAAAATCGCGAGATCCGCGCCCGCGCCAGGAAGATCAACCCGGCGCTGAGCAGGACCCAGGCATAGCCGTTGATCAGCAGCCAGCGTTGTCTGTCGGCGAATTGATCGAAGAAACTGCTCAATAAATAACCAATCAGCTGCAGCCAGACGACTGACAATACAAGGTAAAGCAGCGCTACGCGCATGGCACTGCGTTGATGGGCAGGCATTTGGCCATCCATGTCCCTACAGAGAGGTGGGGATTATAGAGGAAGAAACATTCAGCCACTCTTATCTGAAAGGCCGACTGGTTTTATCTGTGGGGCTGGTGATAATGCTACGGTGGTTTTTATCTTTATCGAGGGTCCTACAGCCTATGTGGTACGAAGGTTTTCTTGGCTTGTCGGCCTGGTCACTGGTGGCAGTCACCCTGCTGATGACCCACGTCACGATCATTGGCGTCACGGTCTACCTGCACCGTTATTCGGCGCATCGCTCCCTGGAGCTCAACGCCGGTCTCAAGCATTTCTTCCGTTTCTGGCTGTGGCTGACCACGGCGCAGAACACCCGCGAGTGGACCGCCATCCACCGCAAGCACCACGCCAAATGCGAAACCGAGGACGACCCTCACAGCCCGGTCATAAAAGGCTTGTCCACCGTGCTGCGCAAAGGCGCCGAGCTGTATCGTGCCGAGGCGGAAAACCCGGAAACCCTGCGCATCTACGGCAAGAACTGCCCCGACGACTGGATCGAGCGCAACCTCTACAGCCGCTTCCCGCTGCTGGGTGTGGCGATCATGGGCATCATCGACCTGCTGTTGTTCGGCACCATCGGCATCACCATCTGGGCCATCCAGATGATGTGGATTCCCGTGTGGGCCGCCGGCGTGGTCAATGGCCTGGGCCATGCCGTGGGCTACCGCAACTTCGAATGCCGCGACGCGGCGACCAACCTGGTGCCCTGGGGCATCCTGATCGGCGGCGAAGAGCTGCACAACAATCACCACACCTACCCCAACTCGGCCAAGCTGTCGGTACGCAAATGGGAGTTCGACCTGGGCTGGGCCTGGATCCGGGTGTTCAGTTTCCTGCGCCTGGCCAAGGTCCAGCGGGTTGCGCCGATCGCCCACCGGGTCGAAGGCAAGGGCCACCTGGACATGGACACGGCCATGGCGATCCTCAACAACCGTTTCCAGATCATGGCGCAGTACCGCCGGCTGGTCATCGCGCCACTGGTCAAGCAGGAACTGGAAAAGGTCGATCACTCGGTGCGTCACCAGTTCCACCGGGCCAAACGCCTGCTGTCGCGGGAAACCAGCCTGCTGGACGACCGTCACCATGTGCGCATCCAGAACATGCTCGAACACAGCCAGGCGCTGAAGGTGATCTACGAGAAACGCCTGGCCTTGCAGCAGATCTGGGTCAAGACCAGCAGCAACGGCCACGACATGCTCGCCGCCATCAAGGAATGGGTCAGCGAAGCCGAGGCCAGCGGCATCCAGTCCCTGCGCGAGTTTGCCGACCAGCTCAAGACCTACTCGCTACGGCCTGCCACGGCCTGACAAAACCACTGTGGCGAGGGAGCAAGCTCCCTCGCCACAGGTCCAGCCCCCATAATTCAACTGGCTAAATCCCCCGCCCTTCGTCGCCTGAAAAGGAACTTCGTCCCAAATCCCCTATCTCAAAGAGCACTTCGCCATCCAGGCGGGTTTTGGAGAAAGCGCGTGCGAACCAACAGCAGTGCATGCTCTTTGAGATTTGTGCCGATGGTCGACAAGAACCTACAGGATTACTCCCTACCTCATTGGCCCGAGGCAGCCCAGACGCTCATGGCGCTGATGCATGCCCAGGGTGAGGTGGCGCGCCTGAGCGAGCGTGAGCAGTTGTTCAGCTCGTTGCTGGTCAGCGTCAATGCCGTGCTGTGGGCGTTCAACTGGGAAACCCGGCAGGTGCTGTATGTCAGCCCCGCCTACGAGCGGATCTTCGGCCGCCCCGCCGGCCTGGTCCTGGCTGACCTCAACGAATGGCGCGACGCAATCTACCCCGACGACCTGGAGTACGCCGAGCGCAGCCTGGCCGAGGTTTTGGTCAAAGGCGCCGTCGAAGACCGTGAATACCGCATCATCGCCGGCAACGGCCAGATCCGCTGGCTGAGCGACAAATGCTTCATCAACCGCCAGGCCGAGCCAGGGCAACCGGTGATCGTGGTTGGCATCGCCGAGGACATCACCGAAAAGAAGCTGTTGGAAAGTGAACTGCAGCGATTGGCGACCACCGATGTGCTGACCCAGAGCAGCAATCGCCGGCACTTTTTCGAATGCGCCCACCGTGAATTCGAGCAGGCACGGCTGCAAGGGACGCCCATGGCGTTCCTGTTGCTGGACATCGATGACTTCAAGGTGATCAACGACACCTACGGCCATCAGGAAGGCGATACCGTGTTGCAGAGAATCGCCGAAAGCGGGCGGTCCGTGCTCCGGCGCGGCGACCTGTTCGGGCGGATCGGCGGCGAAGAGTTCGCCGCGGTGTTCCCCGGCTGTCCCCCGGACATGGCGCTGCAAGTGGCCGAGCGGTTGCAACGGGAGATCCAGCGCTTGAATTTTCGCTGCGGCGAGCAGAACTTCGGCATCACCGTGAGCCAGGGCCTGACCACCATTACCCCCGAAGACCAGTCCCTCGACAGCCTGTTCGCCCGCGCCGACGCGGCCATGTACGAAGCCAAGCGCAAGGGAAAGAACCGTATCATCGCGGCTTGATTGAGTTGTCCCGCCACTGATCAACTGTGGGAGCAAGGCTTGCCTGCGATAGCAGCGCCTCGGTGTCCACTTGAACCCGAGTTGCCTGCATCGCGAGCAAGCTTTGCTCCCACAAAGCCCGCTCCCACAGGGGTTAGGTGCCGGTGCTACTTACGGCGCAATCGCGTCAACTCCGGCAAGCCGATCTTCAGCAACCGCGCCGTACGGCTACGGGCCAGTTCTTCAAGGCCCTCATGGGCGGGCAGGTGCGCCATCTGCGCCGCCATGTTCATCACCAAGGCTTCACGGGAATACACCCCGCCCCCCAGGCTATAGACCGCCGCGATCAACTCCCGCAGCTCCAACGGCAGACGCCAGCGGGCACGTAACGCTGAGCCGAAACTGGCGCCGAACGTGTCCAGCGAGTCGCCGACTTCCTCCGGTTCGTCCAGCTCACCACCGGCCTGTTTCCACTCTTCCAGGCAGCGCAGCAACGCCAGGTCGCCCAGGCGATGCAACAACCCGGCGCAATAACAACGCTCCTGCTCCAAGTCCAGCAACCGCGCCATCGTCCGGGCGTATTCGGCGGTGTGCAGCGACAGTTCCCAGTAACGTTCGGCATAATCCGCCAGGCACGGAACGCTGAGCCGGGCGCAGCGTTTGAGGGTCAGGGCGAGGATCAGGTTCATGCTTGGTCCGGAACCAAGCTGGTGCAGCGCCTGGGCCACGGTCTGCACCGGGCTACCGCCCTGATGCTGGGCAGCGCTGTTGGCCGCCGCGATCAGCACCGCGGTGATCTGCGGGTCGGTACGGATCTCTTCTTCGAGCAGTTTCAAGTCCAGGCCGCCGGGGTTGAGGCTGCGCTTGACCGCCACTTGCACATCGGTCATCAAGGGCGCGCCCTCGGACAGGTCACGCCGACGTTCCAGGAAGGTGAGCAAGGTCAACGCCGGCCCCGGAACCGGCGCATCGTTGGAGGTTTCTTCACCGCCGCCCACTAACAACCCCTGCAAACGCTGGGTCAGGCTTTCCCGGTTCAAGGGCTTGGTCAGATACGCGGTCGGCGCCAGCGGCAGGACCTCGCGCACGCTGGCACTGTCGTTGCGCCGACTCATCAGGATGAACGGCAACGGCGGCGTGCGATGCTGCTGGCGAAGGCCACGCAGAATCGCCAGGCCATCAACCCCCGGCAGCTCCCAATCGGCGATCACCAGGTCGTAGGGATGCTTCGCCAGCAAATCCAAAGCCTCTTTGCCGTCGTCACAAGTGTCCACCCGAGCATCGCAGCGCACACCCGACAACACCTGCTCAAGCAGCTCGCGAGAAGCCGGATCGGCCTCGGCGATCAACACACGGGGTACAGCGGGTAAATCCACAGCAGTCATGCAGCATGCTCCCTTGCCATACTTGCACCTTAGACGTTGGTGGTCGTTCCAGACAGCTCAAAATCCACCAGGCAGCTTCGCCTATATGAAAAAACCCGCCAGAAGGCGGGTTTTTGTGGATCAGCGCACAACCGTCACTCAGAGTTCGGAGAAGCACTCTTCGATGATCGCCAGGCCTTTGTCCAGTTGCTCGTCCGGCGCGGTCAGCGGCACCAGCACCCGCAGTACGTTGCCGTAGGTGCCGCAGGACAGCAGGATCAGACCCTTGTCGCGCGCCTTGGCCACGACTTGGGCTACCGCTGCGGCGTTCGGCTTGTGGGAGTCGCCGTTTTCGAACAGCTCCACGGCGATCATCGCGCCCAGGGCACGCACTTCACCGATGACCGGGTACTTCTTCTGGATCGCCTTGAGGCCGGTCACCAGACGCTCGCCCACAGCCTTGCAGCGGTCCAGCAGGTGTTCTTCTTCGAACACTTCCATCACCGCCAGCGCCGCCGCACAGGCGATCGGGCTACCGGCGTAGGTGCCGCCCAGGCCACCCGGCGCGATGGCATCCATGTATTCGGCCTTGCCGCAGACACCGGCCAACGGGAAGCCACCCGCGATGGACTTGGCAAAGGTGGTCAGGTCGGCGGCAACGCCCATCTGCTCCATGGCGAAGAAGGTGCCGGTACGGCCGGCACCGGTCTGCACTTCGTCAGCGATCAGCAGAATGCCGTGCTGGTCGCACAAAGCGCGCAGGCGCTTCATGAATTCCTTGGGCGCTACGTAGAAACCACCCTCGCCCTGCACCGGCTCGATGATGATTGCCGCGATGTCACGCGGCTCGGCGTCGTTCTTGAAGATACGCTCGATGCTGGCGATGGAGTCGTCGATGCTCACGCCGTGCAGTTCGTTCGGGTACAGCGCACGGAAGATGCCGCCTGGCATCAAGCCCATGCCGGCCGAGTACGGCACGACTTTACCGGTCAGGCCCAGGGTCATCATGGTACGACCGTGGTAGGCGCCGGTGAAAGCGATCACACCGGCACGGCCCGTGGCGGCGCGGGCGATTTTCACGGCGTTTTCCACCGCTTCCGAACCGGTGGTCACCAGCAGGGTTTTCTTGGCGAAATCACCCGGCACCTTGGCGTTGATTTTTTCGCACAGTTCCACGTACGGCTCGTAGGCCAGGACCTGGAAGCAGGTGTGGGTCAGCTTGTTCAACTGTGCAGTCACGGCGGCGATGATTTTCGGGTGCACGTGACCGGTGTTCAGCACGGCGATGCCGCCGGCGAAGTCGATAAATTCACGACCTTCAACGTCGGTTACCGTGGCGTTCTTCGCCGATTCGGCAAAGATCGGGTGAATCTGGCCAACACCGCGTGGAACAGCGGCGGTACGGCGGGCCATCAGGTCTGCGTTGGTCTTGCTCATTAAAATGTCCTCATTCGCCGCTCATCGGTCGGCGTGGCTCAAGGAATACATGGCGGGGAGGCAACTGCGACAGCATGCGATGATCGACTGCCGCAGCGTTCCGGCCACAAGAAACAGAACGGGTGAAACGCGCAAAGGGACAGCGCTCTCGTGCCCTTTGCGCTTGCAGCAGATCAGATACCCAGGCAGAGGTATTTGATTTCCAGGTAATCCTCGATGCCGTACTTGGAGCCTTCACGGCCCAGGCCCGAGGCCTTGATGCCGCCGAATGGCGCGACTTCGTTGGAAATCAACCCGGTGTTGACGCCGACCATGCCGTATTCCAGGGCTTCGGCCACACGGAACACACGGCCCAGGTCGCGGGCATAGAAGTACGAGGCCAGGCCGAACTCGGTGTCGTTGGACATCGCGATCACTTCGGCTTCGTCTTTGAAACGGAACAGCGGTGCCAGTGGGCCGAAGGTTTCTTCCTTCGCCACGGCGGCGTTGTTCGGTACGTTGGTCAGGATGGTCGGCTCGAAGAAGTTGCCTTCCATCGCCTTGCCGCCCGACAGCACGGTCGCGCCTTTGCTGACGGCATCAGCGATATGTTCCTGCACCTTGGCGACCGCTTTGCCGTCGATCAACGGACCGGTGGTGGTGCCATCGTCCAGACCGTTGCCGATCTTGAGCTTGGCGACCGCTGCCTTGAGTTTTTCGGCGAACGCGTCGTACACCGAATCCTGGATGTACAGACGGTTGGCGCAGACGCAGGTCTGGCCGTTGTTGCGGTATTTGGAAATGATCGCGCCTTCGACGGCCTTATCCAGGTCCGCGTCGTCGAACACGATGAACGGCGCGTTACCGCCCAGTTCCAAGGAGACTTTCTTGATGTCCTTGGCACATTCGGCCATCAACTGGCGACCGATCTCGGTCGAGCCGGTGAAGGACAGCTTACGCACAATCGGGTTGCTGGTCAGCTCGCCACCGATGTCGCCGGCGCTGCCGGTAACGACGCTCAACACGCCTTGCGGAATGCCGGCACGGTGCGCCAGTTCCACCAGGGCCAGGGCCGAGAACGGGGTTTGCGAAGCTGGCTTGATGACCATGGTGCAACCGGCTGCCAGCGCTGGGCCGGCCTTGCGGGTGATCATGGCGGCCGGGAAATTCCACGGGGTAATGGCCGCGGTCACGCCGATCGGCTGCTTGATCACGATCAGGCGCTTGTCGGGCTGGTGGCCGGGAATCACGTCACCGTAGATGCGCTTGGCTTCTTCGGCGAACCATTCGATGAACGAGGCGGCGTAGACGATTTCGCCCTTGGCTTCGGCCAGCGGCTTGCCTTGTTCCAGGGTCATCAGGCGACCGAGGTCGTCCTGGTTCTCGATCAGCAATTCGTACCAGCGGCGCAGCTTGTTGGCGCGCTCCTTGGCCGTCAGCGCACGCCAGGCCGGCAGCGCCTTGTCGGCGGCTTCAATCGCGCGACGGGTTTCGGCGGCGCCCATCTTCGGCACAGTGCCCAGCACTTCGCCCGTCGCCGGGTTGGTGACCTTGATTGTCTGACCATTGTCCGCATCAACCCAAGCGCCATCGATGAAGGCTTGCTGGCGGAACAACTGGGTGTCTTTAAGCTGCATGTCGGCTTTCCTTAACAGCACCGCGCACGCGCGGAGCGAATTAGATTTGTAGAAAGGCGCCTCGGGGGCTGCCGTCAGGGAAATCATTCACCGGGCTGAAGCACAGAAATAACGCACAAAAGCACAGACGTGCGGTTCAGCACCCAGACAAGAGCGTTTGAAATCTCAAACGAATCCTAGGGCCGATAGGGGTGAAGGACAATAGGCTGTTCGAAAAAAAGAACGAAAAAGCCGAATTTGCCCGCTTTTTCTGATCAGCGTAGCCAAGAGCCGTCGAGCCGCCTGAAAACGCAGGCGATTCAGTAGCATGGACGCCTGCCACGCATATGAGTATCATGGCGCCCGCACTGCACCAGTAGCTCAGCTGGATAGAGTACTGCCCTCCGAAGGCAGGGGTCGTGGGTTCGAATCCCGCCTGGTGCACCATCTTCTTTCCCTTGTATTACAAGGGGATAGCGCTCCTGACAGAAACCTGTCCTAGTCCTGAAAGTCGTTTTTGCCACAAATTTGCCACACTTGAACGTGGCGGGAATGGTCGAAATGGCAACAATCAGGAATCGTGGCGAGTATCAGTGGGAAGCGCAAATCCGCCGCAAGGGCTATCCAGCCCAGCGCAAAACGTTCGAAACCAAATCCGATGCTCAAGCCTGGGCACGCATTGTTGACGCCGATGCCGAATTGACCCACCTGCTGACGCAAGACTGACCCAACTCCCAGTATGCACAAATCCAATAAAGGCAATGATTCGCGAGGAACAGACCGGGTCAGTGACGTCCCGGCAACTGAGTCAATTCGGTGGCGGCACCCAAGCCCCCGCTCTATGGAGAAAGGGCCTTTTTGAAGGCTCCAACGAGTGGCCTCGGATCGTCTTTACGCCACATTGCGTATACCTTGACCGCCGAGGGGAACCAAGGGAGATCACGAAAAGTAAGTCGCCCTGGAAGCGCATCGCGTAGGCTGGATTGAACGAGTGTCACTCCAAGCCCTGCGCCAACAAGACGGAGCGCGGTTAGTAGGTCATCTGCCTCCATTTGGATGTCCGGTACAAAGCCGGATGATCGGCAGTTTTCAATAAAGCGCCGTCGGGCATCGGGATTCCGAGCTTCTGCTAGAGCGATCCAGTGCAGACTGTCGAGATCATCAGCTCGAATATCGGGCTGACCTGCCAATGGATGATCCAACGCCAATGCAAGGACCACGGGCTCACTCATGATTTCTACTACCTGAATATCCGGATCATGGGGTGGCGAATAAAGCATTCCTACATCAATCGCACGGCGGTATAAGGCCTCGACCTGTGCGGCGGAAGATAGTGCATGAAGCGTGACGTTAGACGTTGGTCGTTGCGCCCTTAGGTGCCGGAGGGCTTGAGGCAAAACTTCAGCGTGCATGATGGCCTCGACGTAGCCGACTGCAAGAGTACCGGACTCTCCCTGAGCGAGACGACGGGCGTGAGCTTTGACGCGCTCTGCTTGCGACAACAGATTTTGTGCATCAAGAAGAAATAATCGACCTTCGCCCGTCAGCCTGACCCGTTGGCGTGATCGTTCGAATAGGGTGAGGCCAAGTTGCGCTTCAAGTTGCATAATCTGACGACTAAGCGGTGACTGTGAGATGTGCAATCGTTCAGCCGCCTGACCGATATTTTCGGTCTCAGCAACAACGACAAAGGCGCGAAGTAACTTAAAATCCATGTGATGCTCGTATGGTCTTAAATGTGTCCATATCAGTCTTAGATTGTATCACCGTTTTCTGCAATGCTGATTGTTGATTGCAACTGAGCAGAAAAGGAACGTCAGTATGAAAATGACTAAGTCGAGTCCCCGTCGTCTGATCGCCAGCGGAATTCTAGCGTTTGTCACTTTGACATCTCTCGCAGCTAGCATTGCGTCGGGACAGACGCAACCCGAAATGGCCAGCCCCAACAAGCCTGGATATGCGGTGTTCTTTATTCAGGTAAGCAATCCAGATGCGTATGCGGAGTACGCATCCTTAGTCGTTCCATCTCTAAAACCATATCAAGGCCGCGTGATATCTGCGGTTAGTCGAAATGATATGCGCCAAATTGAGGGCGCTCCGTCCTCGGATAGAGCTGCGATTATTGAGTTTCCGTCCTTGGACATTGCGGAGGAATGGTACAAGTCCTCCCCTTATACGCGCGCGACGGCTATTCGCAACAAGGCTGGAGTAAGCACAGTTGTCCTGATGCGTGGGCGTTAAAGTATGTGCAACTCGATCACCCCTCGATTTGAGGGGTAGGTCGAAGCGAGATACCTGTAGTGGGAACTCAACGGGTTCGACGGATCGGCAGATTGTGTGCGAAAACACAACCAAGATTTAAGCTAATTTAAAGTTGCCGGATGCGAAATGAATAAGTCATAGTTTATGACTGCACACTCGCGACAATAGAACACTTATACAACCTTGAAATAAATCTTAATTTCAAGCGAGCGATGCTGCGCTTGAATTTTTATTTTCCACTAATGGCATAGTTATTTCCAACTCTTAGCGCTGCATGAGTCTTGAAAGTATATATGGATATATATGAAATCTGAAATACAAAACCTGGATGTTACGTTGCGCGATGGCGGCTATCGGAATGACTTCAACTTCACGCTTGAATATGCGCAGCAACACATTCAACAAATGGTTAAAAGTGGAGTCGATTGGGTTGAGATTGGATATAGGAACGGAGCTTTTAAAGCCATAGCCGATATCGGTATTACTGGGCTTTCAGAGAACTCTTATATCAGCGCTTTGCGCGACAGCGTGTCGGAGCCTTGCCTATGTGTAATGGCACATCCTAAAAATATAGAAAGAAATGATATTGGTCATCTACGTCGTCTGGGTGTCAATATGCTCCGCTTTTGCATGGACATTCAGCGAGCTGAATTAACAAGTGATTATATCAAGGAAGCAAAAGCACAAGGAATGACGGTCTGCTTAAATTTGACTCGTCTCAGCCAACAGCCTCTTCAACAATTAGTGGCTCATGCCTCGTTAGCTCGTGAGGCAGGTGCGGATGTACTGTATTTGGCTGATTCTAACGGCAGCCTGACTCCATCCAGGGTGGGGAATCTGGTACGCCTAATCCGCGAAACCAGCGGTTTAGAATTAGGATTTCATGCGCATGACAATCTTGGTCTTGCCACAGCTAACAGCATTGCGGCGATTGATGCCGGTGCGACCTTCATCGATGCTTCATTACGTGGCATGGGTAAGGGCGCCGGAAATCTGAAATTGGAATCGTGGCTTATTTATCTTCGCTTGGCATATCAGGCAGATAAATATAATTGTAGATCACTGTTGGAACAGGTCGAAATCTTGGAGGGCATCGAAGCTCGCGCGCGTCCGGTTCAACCCCTGGATGACCTCATACTTGGCATGTTTGATTTATCTATTGACGATAAAGCGCGCATTACCGCCAGCGCTAACAATATTGGTGAGGTTTTTGCAAATGCACTTGCCTAGTCGTCCCGACTTAACAAAATCCGTCTTTGGCCCCCAATCAGATTTCATCGCTGTTGTGTTTTCACCCGTTTTGGCCGAGTGGGATGAAGGCGCGTTCTGTATGCCTTTATTGGATCTTTTGGTTGCGCGCGGTTATCAGGTGCACGTCTATGACAGCTTATCCCTTGCCCAGGAAAGCAGTACATTGCATGCGACCTCCGAAAATTGGGATGCGTATCTGCGTGCCAATTATCCGCAGATTGATCTGGCTGTTGGTCAGGCTTATGGCGGAGCGTTGGTAAATTCTTTGTTGTCGGGTTTTTTGAAAACTTGTCCACGTGTTCTGGGCTTATCAGCACCGACACGATGCAGCGCTGAATTACAAAGCAATTTAGCAAGCATTCTGACATGTTTGGATATGCAAGGTGAGACGGCAGCGTTGGACTTGCTAGAATATTACGTCAAACCGGAACGTAATGATAAGTATCAGCCGTTACCGCCCACCAAGGTGGAAGAAAGCGGTATTGGTCAACGTTTGCGAATAGGTTTTTCGCAATTAATGAAGGCCGACGCACGAAGCCACGTTAATAATTATGCTGGTCATATGCTACAGATTTATGGTGCGGCATCACGCCTTGTCAATACTGATAGTATTGTAGTGAGTAGTGATAACCGACGACAAATCAGCAGTGGAATTTCTGGTTGCGGCATGCGGCCGGTAATTGAAGCTCCGGAGATAGCGCTTAGATTGATTTCAGATTTTCTTGATTAAGAAAAGTAACGGCCGGTCGCCTTCTGAATAAGTATGCATTTTAGTTGCCGGCTTGATTTATCAAGCGGGCAGCCTGTCAGGATATTAAAAACAATCAAATGAAAAAATTACTTGTGTTGCCAGGGGATGGTATCGGCCGCGAAGTATGCGATGCCGCATTACCGGTATTAAAGCTACTTAATCTGCCAATTGAACTTCAGTTTGGCGAAATTGGCTGGGAGTGCTGGAAGCGTGACGGGGACCCGGTACCCGAAACAACGTGGAAACAAATCGCCGAAAGTGACGCTGTTTTATTAGGCGCCATCACGAGCAAAGGAAAAAAAGAAGCCGAAGCCGAACTTGCACCCGCACTGCAAGGCAAAAATCAAAAATATGTTTCTCCTGTAATTCAAATGCGTCAACGCCTGGATCTGTTCGCAAACGTGCGACCGGTACAACATATGCTAGGCAATCGGAAGCCGTTTCGTTGTTGTGTGATCCGTGAGAATACCGAAGGCATGTATTCAGGCCTCGATAAACACGGCGTGCCCATAATACTGGAAGAAATGCTGAAACATCCCAACTTGGAAAAAAGTGGACCGGAGAATGCGGCATTTAGTGTGCGCCTGCAAACCAAGTTTGGTATGGAAAGATTATTTCGTTACGCTTTTTCTTATGCTGTTGAGCACAAGCATGCTCGAGTAACGTTAGCAGACAAACCTAATGTATTGCGCGAAAGTGGGCAATTTATAGCAGATATCTTTTATGCTATTGCTGCCGACTATCCCGAAATCGAAGCCGATATTCATAATGTAGATGCAGTCGCTTTGTGGCTGGAGCGTCGTCCGCAAGCATTTGGCGTGATCGTTGCCGAAAATATGTTCGGTGACATTTTGTCTGATTTGGCGGGAGGCGTAATGGGAGGGTTGGGCCTTGCCCCAAGCGCCAATATCGGAAACCAAATCTGCTATTTTGAACCCGTACATGGCAGCGCACCCAAAATGGCGGGCAAAGGCCGCGCCAACCCGGCTGCGATGTTTATGACAATAGGATTAACCTTGCGCCACCTTGGCTTTCATGAGCCGGCGGCCAGAATTGAAGAGGCAGTAAAGAATACCATCCAGCGCGGCAAGACAGTCACATACGATCTGGGCGGCAATGCGGGTACTCAAGAAATGGCTCAAGCAATTTTAGCCGAGATTGCCCGGCCCCTCGCTATTCATCGTGCAAGTATTCTTTGTATCGGCGATGAGCTATTACGTGGCGAGTTTATTAATAGCAATATGGCGGAATTTTCAAAAAAGCTGCATTTCCATGGTTATCAAGTGGGCTTACAAATAGCATGTGGTGATCAGTTAGCAGCAATCAACAACGCTTTAGGGATCTGCTTTGGCCAGTCGGATACGTTGATCATCAGTGGGGGGCTGGGGCCGACGTCCGATGATTTAACACGTGAGGCGATTGCCATCGCCACCGAGCGTCCGCTGGAATTCGATAGTGCCAGCTGGCAGGCAATACAAAACCGCTTGCAGAATTTTGGATTGAAGGTACATCCAAGTAATCGAAAACAAGCTTTATTTCCGCGAGATGCAGTGATACTGCCTAATGAGCATGGCACTGCGAGCGGTTTTAGCTTGCAGTGGCAAGGGAAAATAATTCATGTATTACCCGGCCCTCCAAATGAGTGCCTGCCTATGCTCGACGCACTTCTGGCGCAACAGCCCCATATCCAGCACCAGAAAGTCTACCAATGGCGGTTGTTGGGTGTAATTGAGTCGGATATCGCCGACGCAGTTGATCAGCTCATCGCGCAGACTCCAGAGGCTAATGCAAGCTATCTTTGGCGTTATCCGTATGTTGATGTGCGACTCGCACTTGATTGCGACTGTCAGCAAGAAGCTGTATTAGTAGAAAAGATAGAGATATTGCTTGCGCCACATGTCATCAGTACTGATGGGCGTACCGCCCTGGAGATTGTCCGGGAAAATATTACTCCAGTATTGAATTTGCGTGACGAAATGACGCAAGGAGCCTTTGCCAAATCGTTACCACACCTTCAATTAAGTGATACTAAATCGGCCACTATGCATGCTTGGTTGGTGGGCGATACGCACCCACCTTACAAAGGCACACTGGAGTTGCGCTGCCACGTTCACTATTTGGGGGAAGAGCGGGAATTTTCACTAACTATTCCCAAGCGCGGTCCAGAAATCATTAATTATTTTTGCGAATTTATTGCGTGGGCTATGTTGCGCGCCAATTTAATCACTTACAAATGAGATCCTGACTAATATGAACATCAACGAATTAAGACTGCGTTTTTTAAAGCTCGACACTCCGGCAGTTAGTGATGCGATGGATAGCTTTGGCTTATATGGTGCACTAGGTGGAATAACGACCCGTGTGCCGGGTTTAATATTAGCGGGTCCTGTTTTTACGGTTCAATACCAGAACCTAGACCATGATGGAAGCACCTTTCACAATGCCGGGAACTATATTGATGAGGTCCCTGCTGAGCATGTGATTTTAGTGGATAACCAAGGACGTAGCGATTGTACGAACTGGGGCGGTATTCTGACGGAAATGGCTCAACTCAAGGGCATTGCAGGCAGCGTCGTGTACGGCGCGGCACGTGATATAAGCGAAATCGGTCTGATGTCTTATCCTCTTTTTAGCACTGCCGTGAATATGGTTTCAGGTAAAAACCGAGTGCATGTCACAGCATTAAAGCAAGACGTTAAAGTGGGTGACGTCACCGTGAGAAATGGTGATTGGTTAATAGGGGATGACAATGGGGTTCTGGTTATTCCAGCAGATCGATTATTGGATGTACTGACACGTGCGGAAAATGTGGAGCGCACTGAGAAACAGATTCGTGAAGCGATTCGTGGCGGCATGCCTTTAGTCGAAGCGCGCAAGCGCTTTCGCTACGATCAGCCGTGGATCGCAGAAAATTCTTCGGATGCTAGTCACTCCTACGAAAAGGTTAAAGCATGAGTGCGCCGATTCCGGCGCTTGATATGCGACAAGTATCGTTTATCGATGTGCACTATCATGCGGGACCAGATTCATATGTGCGGCGCCATTCGGTATTAGAGGCAGGCCGACGTTATCAAGCCGAAAATGGGTGGGTGGTATTAAAAAACCATTTGGGTTGTAGTGCCGCACAAGCGTGGGAGGCACGTTGTGCCGGTTTGCCAGTGTCTGGCTCCATCGTGCTTAATGAAATAGCGGGCGGCATCGATTGGCGCAACGTCGAGCGGGGACTCTGTCAGCATGGGGAGGGAGCAGGACGTTTGATTGTGCATTTGCCGACCGTTACTGGTCGTTTCCATCAAAGTCGTCTGACGCGAAATTTGAGTCATCCGATTTTACAAAATCGTCCTATTAAGCCGCTGCAGGTATCGGATGGGAACGGGCATTTGACGTCGCAAACATGCGATATATTGCGTATGGCGCGCGATTATCCCATCGTCGTCTCTACCGGCCATGCCAATCGTGAAGAGGTATTGTTGTTGATTGATGCGGCGGAGAAGTTTCAGGTCCCGCGTTTGATGTTAAACCAGCCGGCCAACCCGTTAACCGGGCTAAGTGCCAGCGAGCTGTTTGATCTGGCCCAGTCAAGTATGGTGTACGTAGAGCAGACAGCTCTTACTTATCTACTCGGCTATCAGAGCAAAGAAGATTTTCAACAAGTAGCGACTCGTGTGCCGCGCGTTGTATATAGTTCTGATTTGGGGCAAACCAGTCAGCCTGATATTGCAGATTGGTTACTTCAAAGCCAACAATGGTTTACCGAATTTGGCTTAACGACAGAGCGGTTTATCGAGATAACGCGGACCAATCCAATCACTATGTTGAATTAGGTCTAAGCGACACGCGTGTGCACTAGTTGCGTGACACATCGTGTCGCTGTAGCGAGGCATCTTTGAAAAAAACTAACTTTCTGCTACTAGCCACAATACTGATTACTCCTTTTTACTTAATGCGGAGGTAATGCGATGAGTCAACACACTACTCAGATCCCTTATGGCATTTTACTCACAGCGCTAGTATTACTTAGTGCTAGCGGCTTGATTGCATCCGATATCAATCTACCTGGCATGGGAGTTGCTGCGATTGCATTAGACTCACCCATTTCTGCGATACAGCGAACTTTTGGAGTTTATTTGATCGGCTTAGCTGTGGCGCAGGTTATTTATGGCCCGTTGTCTGATACTTATGGTCGTCGTTCGTTGGTACTTGGTGGCCTGTTTTTATTTACGGCGGCGTCAATTACCTGTGCGACTGCGCAGAATGTTACGGTATTCGCGATCGGCCGCCTGTTGCAAGCTCTAGGTGCTGGTGCTGGTGTGGTGATTGGCCGCGCGATTGTCGCCGACATCTTTGACAAAAAAACCGCTGGCCGTGTCTTTGCTACGATTATGCCCATCGTTGGCGCCTCGCCAGCGCTGTCACCAATTATTGGTGGTTATTTGACTCTGCATTTTTCCTGGCGGGCGCCATTTCTATTTACTGCTGCGCTCGGAATTGCCACGCTGATTTTAGTCGCTACGAAAATCCCTGAAACTTTCCCTAAAGACCAGCGGCACCATGCGCTGTTGGCAACCATAAAAAATTATCCGGGGTTGCTGATCAATACTTTGTTTTTAGCCTACACGGTAAATTTAGGTGTTGCCTATGCCGCTTACTTTGGCTACTTGGCCGCATCGCCAGTTATTTTTAGCGCGATGGGGATGACGCCGGCCGTAATCAGTTATTGTTACATCAGCGTTGCAATTGCTTATATTATCGGAAACCTTATCTCGCGCAATCTAATCCAAAAATACTCCATCAATCATTTAATAGCAGTTGGCTATGTTCTATTCACCATTGGCGCTAGCAGTTTATTTCTGTGTGGTTTGTATAACATGACCTCACCGGTACCTGTCTTAGTCAATATGGCGATTATGACATTAGGTAATGGTTTTTTGTTGCCTTTATCCTATGCTGGCGGCATTACAAACTTTCCGAAAAGCGCCGGAGCAGCATCCGGTCTGATGGGAGCACTGCAATTAGCCTGCGGGTCACTGGCTATTTACGTAGTAACTTTGGTTGGTAGTGATCTGCATCATCTTGGTCTGTTCATGATAGCCACTGCTTTGATCGGATGTACCCTTTTTCCATGCTTATTGTATTTTTACCATGTTAAAACGCGAACTGTACGGAAGGCGTTTCTCCCAAAAGCAAATTGACCTAAGGAACGTCTGAAGTACCCACCGATTTTTCATGTTTTCGCTACTTGAGGTTCAAAAAATCGTGAGTCGGTCGAAAAACAGACCTTTCATGCCCTTAACTCATGGATCTTTCCTCTAATCGTGCTGTTCCAGGGGTGATTAGTCCGCATTACAGGTGCACCTCGCTCATACCCATCAACCGGTTTCGCACCGTCCACAGGTTCGACAACGCGAACAACGTCGTCGTCTGCTGAGCGATGTTTTTCGACAAGCCACGAAAGCGCACTTTCGTATAGCCGAACTGACGCTTGATCACGCGAAACGGATGCTCAACCTTGGCCCGCACCTGTGCTTTCACGTATTCGGCTCCGTGCGGGCTTTGTTGTTTCTGGGTTTTCTCGTTCCGCGCCTCTGGCGCGCGGATCTGCGGACGCCAACCTCATCTTTCGTTAATGTGATTTTGTTTTTTGACAGCTTTCTGATCCGACCTATAGTCAGAATCGCGACCTGCAGGAAGGAACCTGAATCGTCAGCCAGTCGGCATGGAGCCAGGCCAGCTCGTATCCGTGACAAAAAAATTCCTTCCAATAGTGCACACGCAGGCCGCGACGCGGTGAAACGTAATTGTCTTTTGGCACGAGCCGAAAGGCCCACTATCAAGGAGCTTCATAATGTCTCGAGTCACGGATGTGCTGGTTTCAATCGATACTGAAACCATCCTGAAAAACTACCCGAACATTAGCAAAAACCCCAACTCGCCAACGCTGATCGACTTCAAACATGTCTACATGGTGACGAACCAGGACAACGTGGTGAGTGGCCAGGCCGGTGGTGAACTCGACTTGAAGGCCCAAGTCGGCGATCTGATCCGCTGGCGTGAAACCAGCCTGTCACAGAGCTTCGAAACGGCGGTGATCTTCTACAAGTTCATCGGCAACGCGGGCAACGAATTGATCTCCCCACCCTCGCCGCGCAAGGCTACCGCTTGCGTCGCCGTACCCAACACCAGTAACCCATCCGTACCCAGCTGCCAAAAGGTCGATAACCACTATTGGTCTTCGGAAACCCTGGCTTGTGGCCGCGTGACCTATCACTTCAACTTCCTGATCGTCGACCGCAATTGCAGCATTGTCGCCTGCTGCTCGTGGGACCCGTTCATTTCCATCCATAACTGATGCAGCCGGCCCCTTGGCGACAGGGGGCCAACCGACCTCGCGGCCGCTGCGACCGGACAGGATGTTTCGCTCTATCAACAGCGACCGCGACTCTCGCCAACATCATGAAAGGAAGCCGTGATGTCTACCGAACCCAACGCTATTTCCAGCGAAACAGCCACTGCGCATGTTTCCCTTATTGTCGACGCCGAGACACTGCTCTCGCGTTATCCACAAGCCAGCCAAGACCCGGATACGCCAACGCCCATTGATGAGCAGTTCTTTTTTTTCCTTGGCAGCGCCCTTCTGTCCAGTACAACAACTGACAGCAGGGTGCTGCCCATAAGTCTCGGTCGGACCACCCATCTACGCAGTCGCACCATCGCCCTTCGAGCCGAGCACAGCGTGGTGGTCTATGGATTCGCGGTCGAAAAGGGAGAAGTGCTACCAGCGCCGGAGCTGGTGGTAAATGCTGGCCAGACCATACCCGCCATCGACATCGAAAACCTCACCCAACCCATTCCCCAACAAGCTGATGATCACTTCTGGCGCTGCCAGCCGCTGAGGCAAGGCAAGGAGCGCGGTGAGTTGAGGTTTATGTTGGTGAACAGCCAGTGTGATGCGGTGGGCTATTTCAGTTGGGCAGTTGACGTCATTGTCGAGTGAGTGGACGCCTGACCCCTCGCTAAATCAAGTTGTCTGCTATACCCCCGATGCAAATGAAAAGCCCCCAGTTCGCCAGGACCTGGGGGCTTTTGCGACGCGGGTTTACTTAGCGCTTTCGCAACACCTCCAACCGCGCCGGCAAGTCCTCCTCGGGAAAGCGCTTATGCAACGCCAGCAGCTTTTCATCAGCAGCCTTGCTCTCACCCGCCTCGCGCAAACGCAGGATTTCCATCAGGCCCTGCTCCAGCGATGGCAGTGCAGCCGGCGCCGATTTGCTCATCTTCGCCGCAGGCTTTTCCACCAACGATTGCATCGGGCTTGCCGGGGCTCGGGACAGTTCGCCCTGGGGCGCCATGCGGGTGATCGGTGCAGGGGCGGGCATGGCCGGCGGTGGTGCGGCGGCAACGGCGGGCTCCTGCCGATCGGCGGAAAACTCCATCGAGGCGGGAGAGGACAGTTCGTCGTGGGGCACGGGCGAACGCAGCACCAGGCCGATCATCAGCGCCACGCCGGTGACCGTGGCGAATGCCATTTGCCAGCGCGGCCGTTGGCAGGCCTGTAGCCAGCGTTGCCACAGGCTTGGCGTGGGCGTCGGGGCTTCACGGCGGGCGGCAGCCAGAATGAAGGCGTCCAGGGAGGCCGGCGGCTCGGCGCTGGCGTGTTGGCGGAAATGCTCGATCAGCATTTCATCGTCAGGATCCGGGGTGTGTTTGGGGTCGATCATGCGGGTACCTCCTCGGCCAGCAGTCGATGCAATTTCTGCTGGGCGTAACGCAAGCGGCTTTTGACCGTTTCCAGTGGGGCGCCGGTCAAGGCGGCAATCTGTGGCAGCTCCAGCTCACCGTGCAGGCGCAGCAGGAAGACTTCCCGCTGATCTTCGGGCAAGGCCTGCAACGCGGCGTCAAGACGCGCCTGGTCGCGGCTCAGGCTCAGCTGTCGCTCAGGACTGCTGGTGTCGTCGGGCTGGACGTGAAGCTGCTCGTCGTAGCTGTCGTGCAACGGGTTGTGGACACCCTGCTTGCGCCAGTGGTCGATCAAGCGGTTGCGGGCAATCTGGAACAGCCAGGTACGAAAACTCGCCCGGCCTTGTGGCTGGGTGGTGCTGCGAATCAGGCTGAGCCAGGTGTCCTGGAACACTTCCTCGGCCAGTTCGGCCTTGTTGCTCAAGGACACGAGGAAACGGTAAAGCCCTTGCCGATGGCGGGCGTACAGGACTTCGAAAGAAGCCCCATCGCCGTTGCGGTAGCGGGCCAGCAGCGATTCGTCGCTGGGAGAATCAAGCGCAGCGGGCATGTGGGTGACGAACTCCTTTCGATGTAGAACACGGTCTTGCAGATTGCAGAGGACTCTGTGGGAGCCGGGCTTGCCCGCGAAGGCGGCGTGTCAGGCGAAACTGCTGTGCCTGACACGCCGCCTTCGCAGGCAAGCCAGCTCCCACATTTGATCCCCGTTGTGCTCGGGATCAGCGCTTGGCCGCAGGCTCGAGGCTCTGGGCCAGCTCCACCAACTGCACAAACTCGGCACGCAGCCCAAACGGGTCTTCACCGCGGGCCGAGCGGGCCAATTGCGCGGTGTCCTTCAAGCTCATCGTCCCAGTGTAGCGCCCATCCCCCTTGAGCTGCTGGGCGAAGGCCGCCACGGCGGCCGAGAAACGCAGGTCATCGCTGGCCTTGTGTTCGTCCTGCACGCCCGCAATCGGATGCTCGATCAATCGACTGCTACCGCCCTCAGCAGGTTTGTAGCGTACGCGCAGCATCGCCAATTCGCCTGACTTACCCTCCGGCTGGGGTGTACTGGCATAGCGCAGCGGCTCCAACCAGCCCGGCTGGCCCTTCGGAACAATTTCATACAAGGCCGTCACCGTATGCCCGGCACCGATCTCGCCCGCGTCGACCTTGTCGTTGTTGAAATCCTCACGCTTCAACGCGCGGTTCTCATAACCGAGCAGGCGATACTCACTGACCTGGGCAGGGTTGAACTCCACCTGCAACTTCACATCCCGCGCCACCACCGCCAGGGTGGAGCTGAGCTGATCGACCAAGACTTTGCGCGCTTCGAGCAGGTTGTCGATGTAGGCGTAGTTACCGTCACCAGCATCGGCCAATTGCTCCATCAGGTGTTCGTTGTAGTTATCCACACCGAAGCCCAGCGTCGTCAGCGAGACGCCGCTTTTGCGCTGGTCCACCGCCATCTGCTTGAGGCTGTCGAAATCACTGACACCGACGTTGAAGTCGCCATCGGTGGCCAGCAGGATGCGGTTGATGCCTTTGTCGATGAAGCTCTCCCGGGCCATCTGGTAGGCCAGTTCGATACCCGAGGCGCCCGCGGTGGAACCACCGGCGTCGAGTTGATCGATGGCATTGCGGATGGTCACCTTGTCGCGCCCCGAGGTGGGCTTGAGCACCACCCGGGACTCACCGGCATAGACCACCAGGGACACCCGGTCCTGGTCACGCAATTGATCCACCAGCAGTTTCAGCGTGCTCTTGACCAGCGGCAGCCCTTCGCGACGATCCATGGAGCCGGAAACGTCCACCAGGAAGACCAGGTTGGCCGGCGCCAGATCCGCCACGGCGCGGTCGCTGGCCTTGATGCCGATGCGCAGCAAGCGGGTGTGGGGGTTCCACGGTGACGGGGCCACTTCGGTGGTCACGCCAAAGGGTGAACCGTCGGTAGGCAGGGCATAGCTATACGAAAAATAATTGACCATTTCCTCCAGCCGCACGGCACCTTCGGGGGGCAGGCTGCCTTGATTGAGCAAACGTCGCACATTGGCATAGCTGCCGGTATCGACATCCACGCTGAAGGTCGAGACCGGCGTTTCGGCCACGCTGTGAATCGGGTTGTCCGGCAGTTTTTCGTACTGTTCACGCGGCTCGGCACGGTACCCCCCGGCGATGGCATCGTTCGCCACACTGGGGGCGGGCATCGCTGCCGGCTTCATGAGCATGCGCTTGACCGTCGACTGACGCACTTCGGCGATCTCGCCTTGCGGCACAACGCTGGGCGCCACGGCCACCGGTTCGGACGGCTTGGCAGCCTCTCGGGAAGACAACCCACAACCGGCCAACGCCACCAGCAAAGTCACGGCGAAGCCTTGGGCAGCAGGACGCATAAAGAGAAGTGGACGGGACATGGGCTGAACCTCGTGAATGAATGATTCGTACACAAGCTCAGACGCAAGGCACACGAGATTCGGGTTAACGACCAGGAATTTTTTTGGCGCGCTGAAAAAAACCGCGCTGGCCACCCCCAAAGTGGCCAGGCCGTTACCGCGATCGGACCAATCGCCAGCCCGTTGCAGCAGGCATTGTTAGCGGGACGGAATGCCCCGCAGGTCGTCGTCGATGAATCCGCTCAAATGACCGGTGTAATAGTCTTCGACATCAGAATTGCCTCTGTTCGTCAGGGCGCCCGCAATGCCTCTCATGGCCTCAAGTTGCCCGACCGCCCCTCCCGGCATCAGCCCCTCGCGGGCCTGGGCAAAGTGCAGCACTTCGACACCGGCCTTCTTCACCTTGACCTGATAATTGAAATCGACACTGGCCAGATACGTACCGTCGGCAACGATCTTGTTCATGAGACCACCTTGGGTGTCTTGAATCCGGCGCGCATAGACGGCGTTGACGTCCAGCAGATAGTCAGCGGTTTCCTTGCTGGAGGCATAGCGATTGCCGTCGAGCAGACGGACGATCAGGTCGGTGTGCAACTGGTCGCGAACTTTTTCGTCGGGCAGGAAGCGTTCGTTTTTGCCGACGACTTCAACGTTGAACGTGTCGATCCAATAGGTGGCGGTCTCGGGGATCGCCACCGGCGCAGGGGAAATGTAGTAATCGGGCTTCGAAGCGCACCCTGCCATAAGACAGAGGGCCAGCAACAGGGTAAAAACTCGCATGTTTGAATTCGTCCTTGAGAGATAGCGGCATAGTGGCGGCTGCATTCTACGGGGTTTGAATGAGCGCTCAAGTTGTTTGGCCTTACGGCATGCGCTCGGCCCCCCAGCGATATCCAGGAAGCGGAACTCTATGGCCTTGAGGGTGGCATCGCTAAAACCCGGACTTTCAAGAACGGATGTTGCCGGGACAAGTCAGTTGCGGCAAACCTTGCTGAAGCGAAAACAGTTTGAGAAGCGATATGAACCTCGTAAAATGCCGCCGCCATTGTGCTATCACGTCTTCAAGGACGACCTCAGCATTCTTTCCTGCATACCTGCTGCAATTTGTTGACTCTTCACTTCAGGAGCATCACGTGAAACTACCGTCCCCCATCCTGCTGTCGGGCCTGATCGCCGCAGCGCTGCTGACCATGGCCGGTTGTGCCTCGGAAAGCTCCCGGGCACTGCCGGTGGAAAAAGTCGCCAGCGCCAGTATTGCCTATGCCGGCCAGCGCGTACCGATCGCCGTGGGCAAGTTCGATAACCGCTCCAGTTACATGCGCGGGATCTTTTCCGACGGCGTTGATCGTCTTGGTGGTCAGGCCAAGACTATCTTGATCACTCACCTGCAGCAGACCAACCGCTTCAGCGTGTTGGACCGCGACAACATGAGTGAGATCTCCCAGGAAGCCGCGATCAAGGGTACAGCTCAGAAGCTCAAGGGCGCTGACTACGTAGTGACCGGCGATGTGACCGAGTTCGGCCGCAAAGAGACCGGCGACCGCCAGTTGTTCGGCATCCTCGGTCGCGGCAAGACCCAGGTGGCCTACGCCAAGGTCAACCTGAACGTGGTCAACATCAGCACTTCCGAAGTGGTGTATTCCACTCAGGGCGCCGGTGAATACGCCTTGTCCAACCGTGAAGTCATTGGTTTCGGCGGCACCGCCAGCTACGACTCCACCCTCAATGGCAAAGTCCTGGACCTGGCCATGCGCGAAGCGATCAACCGCCTGGTGGATGGCATCAATGCCGGCGCCTGGAACCCGCGCAACTGAATAACCCGTACCCAAGGAGCTGTACACGGATGAATAAGGCAGTGAAGTTGGCGCTGATGCTGACAGCAGTCGCGACGGTCGCCGGGTGCCAGACGGCGCCTCAGGGTTTGTATCAATGGGAAAGCTATCAGCCGCAGGTCTACGAATATTTCAAGGGTGAGCCCAAGGAAGCCCAGGTCGAAGCATTGGAGCGGGACCTGCAAAAGATCAACGCCAGTGGCCGAAAAGCGCCGCCGGGTTACCACGCCCACTTGGGCATGCTGTACCTGAGCATGGGCAAGGATGACCAGATGGTGCAGGAGTTACGCACCGAGAAGGCGCTGTTCCCTGAGTCTGCCGCATACATGGACATGCTGCTCAAGAACGCCAAGACCGGAGACGTCAAATGAGCCTTTTGAAACTGACGGGCGCCCTGCTGGCCCTGGCGTTGCTGGGCGGCTGTGCCGCCCCCAAGACCGTTGACTATTCGGCCTTCAAGCAGGCACGACCCAAGTCGATCCTGGTGTTGCCGCCGATCAATGAATCACCTGAGGTGCAAGCGTCCTACAGCCTCGTCTCTCAAGTCACTTACCCGTTGGCCGAAGCCGGCTACTACGTGTTACCGATTGCACTGGTGGACGAAACCTTCCGCCAGAATGGCCTGACGACGGCAAATGACATCCAAGGCGTGGCTCCGGCCAAACTGCATGAGATTTTCGGCGCCGACGCGGCGTTGTACATCACTATCACGGAGTACGGCACCCGCTACATGCTGATCTCCAGTGAAACGGCGGTCACCGCTTCGGCCAAGCTGGTGGACCTGCGCACAGGCATCACCCTGTGGACCGGCTCGGCTCGCGCCTCCAGTGAAGAGGGCGGAAACAACAGCGGTGGCGGGCTGGTTGGTATGCTGATCACTGCGGCGGTCAAGCAAATCATCAACAGTTCCACTGACGCTGGCCACCCGATTGCCGGTATTACCAGTGCGCGTCTGCTGTCGGCGGGTCAGCGCACCGGGATCCTGTACGGGCCGCGTTCGCCAAAATATGGTTCGGATTGATCTATCTGCAATAAACCGCCTGGCCACCATGGGGTGGCCAGGTAATGTCTTTTCAGTGCTCAAGGATTCGCTCGATGCGATTCTGGTGTTCGTGCGGCTGGTAGCGATTTCCCTCGGCGACAGCCCGACCAGGATGGCCGACAGCACAGCGTAACGATCAAGGGCAACGTCACCTGCAACAGCAGCGAGGCAATCCGGGAAATGGTGCTGTCGGGGCTGGGCGTTTCGCTGTCACCGCAGTGGTTGTTCGCGGCCGATGTTCGCCAGGGAACCGTCTGCACCGTGCTTGCCGATTACCAGCCGCCGGCGCTGCCCATCAGCGCCGTGTTCAGTCAGGACCGACGCCGCTCGGCACGAACCCGGGCCTTTGTGGATTTTTTGCGCGAGCGTCTTTGAACAGCCGGATCAGGATTCACAGGCCAATGACGGCTGCGCAGCCTTCCCATGCCGCCCGGGAAAATACGCCGCCGCAGCCACGCCCACCGCGCCCATCACACCGCAATAGGCCACGCACACCCATGGGCTCCACGGCACCAGCGCAATCAGCATCAACGGGGTCATGCTGGCCCATAGCGCATAGGCGATGTTGTAGGTGAGCGAGATGCCGGACACGCGGATCTTCGGCGGGAACAGGCTGACCATCACCGACGGCACCGCACCAACCACACCGCAACCCAGGCCCGCCACAGCGTAGGCCAGGCCCAGCCAGGCGCTGCCGCTGATCAGGCTGGCGTAGAGCACGGCGATGCCCAGGGGCAGCAGCAGGCTGTAGAGCATGACGGTGCGCCAGGCGCCGATGCGGTCGACGATGAGCCCAGCCAGGACGCAGCCGATGTTCAGGAACACGATGCCCAGGCTGCTCAGGGCGAAGGTGTGGCTGGGGGTCATGCCGAAGCTTTTCTGCATCACGGTCGGGGTGATGACCACGAACACCACCACGGCAGAGGTCAGCACGCAGGTCAGGATGGCGGCGGGCAGCAACGCCTGGCGGTGGTCGCGCAGGACCGTGCGCAACGGCAGTTCCGCAGCGCCTTCGCGATTGGCTTGCAGGGCCATGAAGATCGGCGTTTCGCTCAGCCAGCGACGCAACCAGACACCGATCACGCCAAAGACGCCTCCCAGCAGGAACGGCAGGCGCCAGGCGTAATCGAGAATCTCTTCCGGCGTGTAGATCCGCGCCAGCGCCGTTGCGGTCAAGGCGCCCAGCAAGTAGCCGAAGGTCAGGCCGGCCTGGAGGAAACCCAGGGCATAGCCACGATGATGCAGCGGTGCATGTTCGGCCACGAACACCCAGGCGCTGGGCACCTCACCGCCCACCGCCGCGCCCTGCAGGATGCGCAGCGCCAGCAGCAACAACGGCGCGAAATAACCGATTTGCGCGTAGGTCGGCATCACGCCGATGAGCAGGCACGGCAAGGCCATCATCAGGATGCTCAGGCTGAACACCCGCTTGCGCCCCAGGCGATCGGCGAAGTGCGCCATGAGAATGCCGCCCAGGGGCCGGGCCAGGTAGCCGGTGGCGAAAATCCCGAAGCTTTGCAGCAAGCGCAGCCAATCGGGCATTTCCGGCGGGAAGAACAACTGGCTGAGGGTCAGGGCAAAGAAGACGAAGATGATGAAATCGTAGATCTCCAGCGCGCCTCCCAAGGCGGCCAGGCCCAGGGTCTTGTAATCGGATCGGCTGAATCGGTCACCGGGTAGAACAGGGGTGGCAGTCATAGGCAGAGTTGAACAATAAGTTTGAGAGAGGGCGACGGCTCAGTCGTCGCGATCATGGTCCACCGGTTGAACCGGTGGCTGGCCTGGCTCGGCGTCTTCGGCCTCGTCGACAGGCAGGAAATCCTTGCGGCTCTGGGCGATGGCCCGGCGTATCTCGTCGCCCTTGGTGGGGCAGTTCAGGAGGCGGGCGATGCCGTCGGGTTTCTGCGTCATCGCCATCCTCCGGCATGAGTGAACAGGAGCTCGATAGTGCTCGCTTTTGGCGTGTGATGCCAATTTTGTGTCGGGGCGTCAGCGCTACTGTGGGGAGCTGCTTCGCAGCCCAGCGGGAGCAAGCTCCCTGGCCACAGGGGTTTTGTGCTGTTCGAGTCAGCGGTGGTAGCGGCGCACTACGCTGCTGTTGCGCAGGACGTGACCTTTGATTTTTTCCATCAGTTGGGCGCGAGTGAGGTCGGCGGGCAGGGCTTCCGGCGGCAGGTCCAGAGCGAAAAGCTGGATCAGGTAGTGGTGAGCGCTGTCGCCGACAGGCGGGCAAGGGCCGATGTAGCCGTGGGTGTTCTTGCTGTTGATACCGCCCATGCCTTCCAACGAGGACTTGGTGCCGGCGCCCGTCGGAATCTGCCGCGTGGTGGCCTTGATACCGTAGTGGACCCAGTGGTCGACACCTTGGCCCCTTTGACCGTCCGGGTCCAACATGACGATGGCGTAGCTGAGGGTGCCGGGCGGGCCGGCGTTCCAGCTCAGGGCCGGAGAAATGTTCTTGCCACCACAGGTGTTGGCATCACTGGCTGCCGCCGCCGTGAAGAGGCGGTCGTCCGACACACCGGGGATGCTGAGGGTAAAACGCTCCTCGGCCTGGGCAGCCCCTTGTGCACACAGCACCAGGGCGACAGCCGCCAGCCAAGGGGTGAGAGGGTTCAATCGGGTCATACCGGGGCACCTTGTGCGTGTCAGGCCATGGACGGCTTGCAAACTATAGCCGCAGCTTCGCCAAGGGTGCAGTGACAATTACGCTGAAACTCGTTCCGGTCCTGCGAATCCAAAGAGAAACGCCTGCCGGAGAATGACCATGTCTCTGCATCAAGTCGCCCGTTTCGCCGATGTTCGTGAAGACCGCGGCCTCGAAGTCAAAATCGACGACACGTCCATCCTACTGTTGCGCTCTGGCGATCAGGTGCGCGCCTTCCAGGGCAAATGCCCGCACGCCGGCGCACCACTGGCCAAGGGCGCGGTGTGCCATGGAAGGCTGATTTGCCCGTGGCACAAGGCCGCGTTCCGCGCTGAAGACGGCGCCCTGTGTGAACCGCCGGCCCTCGACAGCCTCGCGCGCTATCACGTCGAGGTCCGGGACGGTGACGTCTGGGTCGACGATCAACCGTTGCCAATCGATAAAGTCCCACCGGCCGATGACCCGCGCACGTTTGTCATCATCGGCGCCGGTGCTGCCGGTACGGCTTGCGCGGCGGCGTTGCGCGAGAAGGGGTTTGGCGGACGAATCCTGATGATCGACCGCGAGGCCGAAGCCGGCTACGACCGTACGGTGCTGAGCAAGTATGTATTGGCCGGCGACATGGCGGTCAACGAGACGGCGCCGCTGCGCGATGAAACCTATTTCACCCAGCAACGCATCGAAAGGCTCCATGGCGAGGTCACCCATTTGGACCCCGACGCTCGGCAAATCCAGCTCGTCGATGGCCGGTACCTGGACTACGACGCCGCGCTCATTGCCACTGGCGGGGTACCCAAGACGCCGGCGCTGCCGGGCATCGATTTGCCGCAAGTCTTCGTGCTGCGTTCGATCGCCCACGCCCGGCAGATTCTCGACACGGTCCGGCCCGGGCAACAGGTGGTGATCATCGGCGACAGTTTCATCGCCATGGAGGTGGCCTCGTCCCTGCGCAAGCGCGAGCTGGACGTCACCGTCCTGGCCCGGCATCCGGTGCCGTTCGCCGCGCAGTTGGGCGAGAGCGTCGGCCAGGCCATCCTGGCCCGACATCGAGCCAATGGTGTGGTGTACCGCACCGACAGCGAAGCGGCGCAGATCGAGGGGGCGGGCAAGGTCGAAGCCGTGGTGCTGGATAACGGCCAGCGCGTTGCCGCAGACCTGGTGATCATTGGCGTCGGCGTGCGCCCGGCCACCGAGGCCTTTGCCGGGTTGCCACGGGAACAGGACCAGTCACTGTCCGTCGACGCGGGCATGCGAGTGACTGATGGCTTATGGGCTGTCGGTGATATCGCCACCTTCCCCCTCAACGGCCAGCCCCAGCGCATCGAGCATTGGCGCCTGGCCCAGCAACAGGCCCGCATTGCCGCTGCGAACATGCTCGGCGGCGACGAGCACTACCTGGACGTGCCGTTTTTCTGGACCTATCACTTTGGCAAACGCTACGACTATCTTGGCCACGCCGAGCACTGGGACGAAGTGGAATTCAAGGGCACGCCCGAACAACCACCCTTTATTGCCCTGCTGGGCAAGGACGGCCTCGTTGTCGCCGCGGTGGCCTGTGATGAAGGCCGGGCCATGGCGGCGTTGGCCCAGCGCATGAAACAACCGTTGCCGGTGGACGAGGCATGGCGGCTGATCCGGGACTTCTCGTCGTAGATCTGTCCCACACACCCCAAAATCCCCTGTGGGAGCGAGCTTGCTCGCGATGGCGTCAATGCACGGACTGATCGGCCGGCAGGTGAATCACGCAAGGCCGCTCCATTGGCGCCAGGGGCGGTGGCTGCAAGTCGGGGCTGAGCAAGTGGAAGTGCGGCACGACGTGGCTGATGTCGCCGTCCTGGTTGTTGTGAATAGTCTTCGAGCCGGGCTGGCGCAGCGTGTCCAGGCGCTCGTCGGTCAACTTGAAACTGGCGCTCAAGCCCTGGTCATTCACTACCGGGGCCGGCGACCGGCGCTGGGCGAAGCTACGGCTTTTGCGCTGTTGGTAACGCGCCCAGGTAATCAATAGCACCGCGTTGACCAACGCGATCCAGCCATAGATCTGCAAGGTCCCCAGGGTATCGAACAGAGACCCTCCCGGGCGCGAACCGGCCTGGCTCGCGAACAGCGGCCACAGCCCATTGACCAGCAGGTACAACAGCCCCACCCACGCCAGCACGGTAAAAAACGCATCGATGAGCACCAGAAAAGGCCGTTGCCGGGTCCTGATAATTTTCATCGGATCACTTCCTCTTCCTGATCATCGAACGGTTTGATACCGCGATCCGGACTGATCCAGCGCGCACGCTTCTGATGCTGCCCAAACAGCACTTTGGGGAAACTCACCAAGGTGGTGAACAGGCTGATCAGCCAGAACACCAACGGGTACCAGACCACCCAGAACATGATGTGCCAGAGGCCTTTTTCGTAACGCCGATCAATCAGGATGCTCACCGCGAACTGCAGCAGGCACACCACCGCCAGCAACAACCCGGTGAAGGCTGGCGGCATGAGGTGATCGACCGCGATGGCCGCCGGCATTTCGACGAATTTGCCGGCGCCCCAGAAAATCACCGACAGCAGGAACGTGAACGCCCAACCGGTGGACAGGCAATATTCGAACAACAACGGCCACAGGTAGCGGTGGCGGTATTGCCAGATGCCACGGATGTTCTTGAACAGCACTTCCGCACCACCCTGGGCCCAGCGCAGCCGTTGCCGCCACAGGCCGCGCAGGGTTTCGGGCATGAGGATCCAGCACAGCGCGCGCGGCTCGTAGAAGATGCTCCAGTGATCCAGTTGCAGCTTCCAACTGATGTCGATGTCTTCGGTGATCATGTCCGGGCTCCAGTAGCCAACCCGGTGCAGGGCCGTGCGACGGAACGCGACGATCACGCCGGACACAGTGAAGATCCGCCCGAACACCCGTTGGGTGCGCTTGATCAGGCCGATGATCGAGGAAAATTCGCCGACCTGGACCCGGCCCACCAAGGTCGAGCGGGTGCGGATGCGCGGGTTGCCGGTCACCGCGCCGAGGCGGGCGTTGTCTAGCATCGGCGCCACCAGGTAAGCACAAGTGTTCGGCGCCAGCAGCGCGTCACCGTCGATGCACACCAGGTATTCGCTGCGCGCCGCGATGGCGCCCATGCGCAGGGCCACGGCCTTGCCCTGGTTTTCTGCCAGGTGCAAGACGCGCAGGCGCGGGTCTTCAGCTGCCAGTCGATCAAGCATCTGGGCGGTGTTGTCCTTGGAGCCGTCGTTGATGGCGATGACTTCGATGTTCGGGTAATGCTGGCCCAGCGCCGCGTGAATGGTGTCGGCGACGTTATCGCCTTCGTTGAAGCAGGGGATCAGGATGCTGATCAACGGCTCGCCGGCCAGGGGCGGTGGCAAGGTGTCGTCCTTCCACGGCCAGTGGCGTTCCCAGTGCAGCCAGAAATACAGGCCGCCGGCGATCCACAGCCCGGACATGAACAGCGGGTAAAAGAACACGAAGTCCATCAGGAATTGCCCGGTGACCAGGAAGATCAGGCCCAGGGGCACCCCGAGGACGATCGCCAGCACCAGCAGAGCGAGCAGTCTGTCGAGCATGTCAAGGATTCCACTTGTTGGAGAGCGCCGGCCGCACGGTTTTCACAGCGGGCTGGTCTTCGATGAAGTTGTCCGGGTAGTAACCGAAACTGGTCACGCCTTTGCGCTTGAGACGCCCCATCCAGTCGGCCAATTGTTTGCCGCCGATGTCGCTGACCGGCTTGCTGTTCCAGTCCCGGGCCTGCAATTCGAACACCGTGCGCTTGAGCGCGCCGGGGCGGGCCTTGACGGTGTCCACCAGGCGATCGAGCCAGGGGCCGGATTGCTGGAGGGTCTGGTTTTCCATCAACGGCATGGCCATCGGTGCCGTCCAGTCGTAGGCACCGAGGAAGTCATCGAGGTTCTGGGCGAACCAGGCTTCGCTTTCTGGATTGAGCATCGGTTCGGCAAAGATATTGCGCGCAGTCAGGATCTGCGGACCGCGAATCGCCCGGACCTTGGCGGTCAGCTCATGGGTGAAGTCGATCAGGTAGCGGCTCTTGAAGCGGGTCCAGCGTCGCATCGCCGCCGGATCGTCCCGCAGGGTGGCGATGGACGTCGGCAAACCGTGGGCGGCATAGACTTTCAGGGCCGCAGGGCTGGCATCCTCGAAGTCGGAGAACACCGCATCGTCATGGTACAGAACGCCATCCAACGAGCTCATCCGCGCCAGGTCCTGGTAGATCTCGCCGATGACTTTGCGCACGTTCGGGTCGAATGGCGACAGGCGCACGTATTGGTCAGGGGCGACGCCGGTCTTGCCGGTTTTCGGATCCCAGCGCTGTACCCGCGAAAGCTTCGCGTCCAGGGCGAAACTGAGCACCGGCATCCAGGCATAGACCTTGGCATTGGCCCGGGTGCGCAACTGCCATGCAACCCGGTCGAACAGGTCGGCACGTACCGGCAGGTGACGGTTGGGGAAGTACAACGAATGCACGAGGCCGTCGCCTTTCGGGTCGGCGAAGGCTTGCAGGAACACCGTATTGGCGCCCAGGTCGGAGATGCGCTGGACCAACTTGCCGACATTGACGTCCTGCTGCACCGGGTCCGGGTCGTAGACGTAATCCAGGTCGACATGCACCACGCGCATCGGGTCCATCGTCTGTACGGAGACGATGCTTTCGGCGAAACGGGCGCCATCCGGATCGGACGCCACCAGGAAGCGTGGGCCACTCATCAAGTTACCCAGGCTGTCGAGACCGTCTTCCAGGGTCAGGGCCATTTGATAACCCTCGCTGCCAATCACCTGCAACGCCGTGCCGTCGGCTTCACCGTAAGGCCAGACCCAGACGCGCGGGCTGTAGCCGGTGACCTTGCGAATTTTCTCGGAAATGGCCGCCACGTCCTTGCGCAGGCGAGCCTGGAAATCGGCCTCGGCCTCATAACGACCGGTGACGGGGTCGTAGCGTCGGGTGGTCGCGGCGGGTTGCTGGTTGCCTTGCGGGTTGGCGAGGATGCCTTTGTGATTGGCGTCGGTGTGGGCGGCGATTTCCACCAGGCCCGATTTGGAAACCTCGCGAATCTGCTCCCAGGTCAGGAACTCGGAACGCTTGCGCGGTACCCCGGCGAAATCCACCGTTTGATTCAGCGGCGTGTCCACCCAACTGCCGACCGGGGCGAGGATCGCCGGCCAGTTATAGGCGCGCAGGATGGGCATGACGCGGGTGTAGAAGCTTGCGTAGCCATCGTCGAAACTCAGCAGCACCGCACGCGGCGGCAGTTCCGGGCCGCCATTGCGGGCCGTGATGATCTGATCCACTGTGACCGGCTGGTAGTTGTTTTCCCGCAGCCACGCCAGTTGCTCGATCAGGCGTTCGGTACGCACGGCCACCAGCGCCTGGTCCGGGTCACGGTCGTCGACATCGTGGTAGGCGATGCCGAGCACATGGTTCTTTGGCCATGGGGCGTCATTGGCCGCCAGCGGGCGCTGCGAGGGCGGCGTGAACGCCGGGGCTTGCTGGGCACAAGCGCTGATCAGCAAGGCCCCCAGCAGAAGGATGAATCGCGAAATAACAGGCATCTTCAAACTCTTCTAGAAGCGATAGGTGAGGTCGACAAGCAGGCGCAGATCGCTTTCGCGATCGCCGTCGTAGGGGCGGTTGAGCCAGCTCAGCGCGGCACCGGCCTCCAGCACGTCGTTCCAGATGAAACGCTGGCCGTAGCTGAGCAATCCCATGGCCGCAGTGTTGTAGTCGCGCTGGCTGTAGGTACCGGCACCGACCTGGAACTGCTGGCTCCACGTGGTTTCGTAGCGGCGGTACAACACGTGGTTGGCGCTCACGGTCGGCATGACGCTGAAATCCGATTTCGGATTGAAATAAGGCACTTCGTTGGAACCGCTATTACGGCTGGCACCCACTTCCAACCCCAGCTCCACTTGCACACGCGGTGTGCTGTAGATGCCTTCGCGACCGGTCAGTTGGGTTTCGAGGCGGTTGTTGCCATCGCTGAAATGGGACGGGCTGACAGCCAGTCGCCACTCGCGGCTTTCATTGGCCCGCCAGCGTACGAAACCGCTACCGCCGTTGGCGCGAATGCCGCTGTTGAGCGCTCGCAACGGGGTATTGGCCGAGAGGTAATCCAGGCTGCCGCCGTACTGCCAGTGGTCGTCGATGTCCCGCGCCACGGCCAGCCGCGCGCCCTGCTTGTCGCCGGAGCCATAGGAGTGATTGGAGACCTCCGCTTCCAGCGTCATGTCCCGGGTGCGACGCTCCACGCCCAGGCGCTGCCAGCGATGGTGGCCGGTGCCTTCCTCGAAATCACCGGTGGCGTAGCCGGCACCGCCGAACAGCCGCCAGTCTTCATCGATGGGCGGGCTGTAGAGCAGCGTCTCGATACCAAAGTCCCGACTGCCAGTGACGGCACCGGCATCACCGTTACCACCGCCATAGCTCTTGCCGGTGTAGGCCTCGATGCGCAGTTCGGCCATGTCGTGTACGTCGCGCTGGCGTTGCAGGCGTTTGACATGGGCGTTTTCCGGATAGCGGGCGACCACATCGTCGGTCAGTGCATCCATCTGCCGCCATTCCTGCAAATCCATGGCGGCGCGGGCCTGGGCGATTTCCAGGTCACGGTTGCGCGCGATCGTGGCCTCGACTTCCTTGAGGAGGTTTTCCGAACGGCGCGGCCAGTCACGGGCCTGGTACATATCGGCCTGGGCCAGGCGCATGCCGGTGTTGCCGGGGCCTTGGTTGACCAGGGTGTCCAGGCGCGCTTCGGCAGAAGGCAGGTCGGCGCCGTAAGTGCCAGCCTGGGCGGCGAGTTGCTGGGCATCCATCCATTCATCGTTGGGGTTGCCGATCGGCAGACCCTTGAGCTCGACGCGTGGAGGCTGGGCTTTCGCCATGTCTTCGGCCAGTGCGCGGGCCTCTGCGGATTTTTCACTTTCCAGCAGCGCGTAGTAGAGCGCGGTGCTGTCCTCGAAGCGCTCCGCAGGATCGGCATCCGGCGCGATCAGAACCCGGCGGTACAGCTCGACGGCGATTTCCGGCTCACGCTGCTCCAGATAGGAAGAAGCCACCCAACGCAGGGCATACGTGGGAATGCTCACGCCCTCGGCGATCAGCTTCTGGTATTCGGCAATCACTTCAGCCCGACGGGCGCGGGCATTGAGCGCGCCCATGCGATCGATGCGCCAACGGAGTACGTCGTCATGGGCCTCGGCCACCGGGGTCCAGGTGGCGAGCAGCTTGTCGTAGTCGGCCAGGGCGCGGTCGGCAATGACGAAGCGCTCCTGTTCACTGCGACTGGTCATGTCCGCCAGGCGCACCCGTTCGGCTGCTACGTCACCTTCCAGGCGGCGCTGCACACCACGTTCGATCAGCCCCGGCTGCAAACGCGCCAGGCGCAGCGCCGGCTCGGGCAGCCGCGCGCGTTGCAGGGCGTAGATGTATTCGCGTGCAATCTCTGGGCTGTTGCCCGCGCGGGTGAAGGCTTGGTCGTATTCGAACAGCGCTTCGTGGGGGTTGTTGGCGCGGGTCAGGGCATAACCCAGCGCCAGACGACGCATCGGGTCTGCCGGTTTGGCGGCGACCATGGCCTTGGCGCGGGTGACGGCTTCGTCGGGCTGACCGCCATCGGCCTGGGTCAAGGCCAGGCCGAGTTGCAGGTCGGGATTCTTTGGATCGATCACCAAGGCCTGGCGGTACAGCTCTTGCGCCGAATCCCAACGCTTGAGGTTTCGATAGGCGCGAGCCGTAGTGGTCAGCGCCTGGACAGGCAGCGCTCGATGGCGGCCCTGGGTCTCATAGACCGTCACCACCTCGGCGTCGAGGCCGGCCCAACTGGCGATCTGCAGGTGGTCGCTGATCTGCGCAGTGCTGGCCTGGCCAGCCGGCACCTGGCGCAACGCGGTCAGCGCAGGCGTGTAATGGCCTGCACGAGCGTCGAGCACCATTTGGTCATAGGCGGTATCGGCAAACGCCAGCATCGGCCAGCACAATTGGCTGCACAGCGCGACGCGAAACAACGGGCGCAAACCACGTTGAATAAAAGGACCCACAGTACGCGGCATTCGTCAGCATCCTTACATGGCCAGCCGGGTCGCAGTGCCCCCTTGCCCATCAAACAGGAAGCCGGATCAAAGGAATCCAGCCAAGCTCTAATGGGCCTAGTCTTGCACTCTCAGGCGGATCATCTTCAGGAACGCCACAATTCTTCAGAATCGGTACAGATTTCGGCGCTGGGCTGATCGATGGGCGTAAAAAAACCCGGCCCATGCATCATGCACGGGCCGGGTTCTGGATGTTGCTTGAACGGCTTACTGGATGGCGACGCCACCACCCAGCTTACTCATCACGAATGCCGTGAATTGCTCAACGGTCATCTTCTGGCCGTTGAAATCGACCTGATTGTTGGCGTAGTGCAGCTTGGTGACAACATCGTTGCCTTCAAGGGTCGCCAGTTGAGTACCGACTGCCATGGCGCTGAACATATCGCTGGTGGCAGTGGCCTGATCGGCGATCAGCTTGGCGTCCGTCTGGCCTTCCATCTGTGCCTGTACGGTCATCAGGTCCACCAGCATCGGCTTGGAGACCTTGAGATTGAAGTCCAGCAGGGCGAGCAACTGACGTCCCAATTCATCCGGTGGCAAATCCATGGACTGCGGCTTGGCCAGATCAACAATCAGGCTGGCCCGGCTTTCACCGTTGGCGGTGTTGAACGACAGGTTTTCCAGCGCCACTTGCGGGGCGCCGGCCAGGAGTTTCTCCAGGTCGGCCTTGACCTGCGTTTCTTCAGCTTCGGTCAGGCTCAGCTCTGGCGCCGGCTCACCGGTTGCTGCGGCCTCGGCAGCCGCTTTTTCGTAGGGTTGCAGCTTGGTCTGGTAAATCTGCATCAGCGACATGGTGGCCGGGATGTCCAGGTTCTTCAGGCTGACTGCCATCTGCGCCGAACCGATGGTCTTGTCGTTGAACGACAGCTCACCGATCTTGTAATCGGCACGCCCCGAAGCGCTGGTGCCGCTCTCGGTGCTGCTGTTCTTCATCTCGAAGTTCTTCAGGCCCAGCACCGACTTCGGCTCACCGAAGGTGGCCTTGGTGTTGCTCAGCAGCAGGGTGTTGTCACCCATGTAGTAACCGTAGGAGCTTTTGCTCAGGTTGCTGGCCAATGTCAGGCCGTTCAGCTCGACTTGCACCGGAGTCTGGTCTTCGGCGACGGTGGTCAACTTGAAGCTGTCCATGTAGCCGTCGGCCTTGATCTTCTGGCCTTGGGCACTGGCGGCCACGTCAAATTTCAGGCCGGAGAAGGTGAGCTGGGATTGCTCATCCAGCTTCGTTTCCAATGGCAGCAGCTCGTAGGTGCCGTTGATGGACTCGTCGTAGCCCAGGTTGACCACACCCTTGAGCGGGGACTGGTCCTTGGTCGCAGCGAACCACTTGTCAGTCAGTGGATTGCGCTCAAGAGCGGTGTGACTGGTGGCCATGACCGGCAGCCACTTGAGCGTAATCAAGCGCGAGAATGGCAGAGGACCGTGCTCGATCTGGTCGACGAAGAGCAGCTCAACCGGCTCGCCGCCGAATATCTCGCCCTCGCCTTTGAGACGGTAGTGGGCGGTGCTGCTGAACGTTCCACGGTCCATGGAAACCAGCTCCAGGGTGGCAGTGCTGTTGGAACCGGCCAAGGCTGTCTGCATTTGCTTATTGCTGTCGGCAATAGCGTTCGTCAAAACGCCTTCGAGTTTGGTCCCGGTGTACCAGGCGCCGCCCGCGCTGATAGCACCGACAGCCACAACGATTCCCAGAAGTACGCTTGCTGATTTATTCATGAGTGACCCGATCGATATCCATGGTTGAAGAAAGCCGTCGTCTTCCGTGACCCGCGAAGGGTGTGGCTCGACGCCGCAAAGAGGAGGGGAGATTACCATCAGGCACCCCTGCGGGCCCAATGTTTAAAGGGGTAAAAACGTTTTCTTGCGAGGTGGTCTACGAATATTGGACTTCGATCTCGTCGAGCTGATGGTCGAAAGTCTTGAGACGGGCCGTCCAGGTGTACACCAGCACTTCGAAATCGCGATTGATCACTGCCGCACCCGATGACTCAGTACGTGAGTCGCAGAAGTCCAGTTGATAGCGCTCACGGGCCATGGCGTTAGCCACATCGCACAACTCGCGGGCGTTGTTGAGCCAGTGCCAGCCCTCCTGAGTAACCTGCTTGTCCAGGGCAGCGCACTGGGTTTTCAGCGCTTCGAGGCTTTTTTCCAGCGGGGTACCGGTGAGCTCGCCCATGACTTCCTGGAATGTGCGACCAGGCTGCCAGTAACTGCCCCAGAAGTAACGATCAAACACCGTTTCAACGCGGCGCAGCGCCACCTTGGTGTCCCAAATCAGCACCAGAGTCTTGCCTTGTTCAAGGTGTTTTTTCTTGATGCGCTGGCCCTGAAGCGATGCCCAGGCCACGACTGCGATGGATATCACGCCAATCAACGCCGCCGCGCTATCGAGGAACAGCAGCGCCTTGTCGATCTGGTGAGTGAGCATGACGCCATAGAAATAAGTGGCCGAAAGCAGCAGCAATGCCGCGGTGGCGCACCAAAAGCCGGGAGCATAAGGGTTTTTCATTATTGGAATCCCCATGACCAGTGACGTCGCGGGCCCTTGGTCGCCAAGGCCCGACTCTCACAGCATAGCAACGGCATTGGGGGTTTGCCGGGGCATCATGGGCTTGATCCGATTACCGGCCCAAAACGACAAAACCCCTGGCTGCTGATGCAGACAGGGGTTCTGGGAATTCAATCTTGACGATGACCTACTCTCACATGGGGAAACCCCACACTACCATCGGCGATGCATCGTTTCACTGCTGAGTTCGGGATGGGATCAGGTGGTTCCAATGCTCTATGGTCGTCAAGAAATTCTGTGACCGACCCGTTCAACAGCAACGTGTCAGTAAAATCGATGATTTCTACTAAAAACAAAACCCCTACCTGCATCAGCAGATAGGGGTTTCGGAATTTAATCTTGACGATGACCTACTCTCACATGGGGAAACCCCACACTACCATCGGCGATGCATCGTTTCACTGCTGAGTTCGGGATGGGATCAGGTGGTTCCAAGG
>NZ_MUOA01000046.1:0-313530 GCF_002001065.1 Pseudomonas sp. A25(2017)
CCGCTATCGCGAGCAGGCTCGCTCCCACAGGGGATCCAGGGTGTAGCTCGAATTTCATGATCACCCCGGAAAACTGTGGGAGCTGAGCTTGCTCGCGATGGCGGCGGCACATTCAACATCCTTGCCAGCTGACCCTCCGCTATCGCGAGCAGGCTCGCTCCCACAAAGGCCTGCGGACGGGGCTCGGTTTATTCGCTCAAGGCCTGGGTGAAGGATCTGTCGATAATCCCCGCAGTGGCCAGCGGTGCCGGCAGCGCCTTGACCTTGAACAGGAAGTCCGCCGTGCTTTGCAGATCGGCGGCAGCCTGTTGGTCCACCGGGCCGACGCTCATGTGTGCCTGGCGCAACCAATGACGCGAGACGTTCTGGTCGAGATTGGCCTTTTTCGCCCACAGGTCCGCGTATTGGTCGGTGTGGTTGTCGACCCAGGCGCGGGCTTGCTTCACACGCCCGAGAAAGTCGGCGATGGCTTCGCGCTTACCGTCGATGGCCGGCGTCGAAGCGGCAATGGCGCTGAGGCCGGGCATGAGGTTTTTCGCCGTCAGGATCGGCCGGGCGCCGGAAAACAGAATCTGTTGCGAGATGTAGGGTTCCCACACCGGAAACGCATCGATGCTGCCCTGGGGCAAGGCCGCCGCCGCGTCGATCGGCATCAGCTTGACGAATGCCACATGGTTCTCCGGCAAACCGGCCTGCTCCAGGGCGCGCAGGGTCAGTTGCTGGCTCCAGGCACCGGGCCAATAGGCTACCTTCTTGCCCTTGAGGTCGGCGATGGTCTTGACCGGTGAATCCTTGGGTACCAGCAACGCGATAGTGTCCGGGTTCTGCCGCGAAACACCGATCAACTTGACCGGCGCCTGTTTGGCAGCCAGGAACAGAAAACCCGAATCGCCGAGAAAACCCAGGTCCAGATCGCCGGTACTCAGCGCCTCGGCCAAGGGCGCGGCGGCCTGGAAGTGTTTCCAGTCGACTTGGTAAGGTGCGCCCTCAAGCACACCCGAGGCCTCCACCGACGCCCGTACGTTGTAATAGTTCTGGTCACCGACGTGCAATACCAACGGCTCGCTGGCCTGGACCAACGGTGCGGCGAACAATGTGCTGAGGAGCAGACGGCGCAGGGATTGGGAGACCTTCATGAAGACATTCCTGAATGAATTTAATAGAACATAACGCTCTCGTAATTCACATTTGAAATTCTTTTAACGCATAAGCTAAGAGTCACAAACAGCCAGTGTCCAGGGCGCAACAGTGCCGCAACAGACTGTTGGCTGGGCAACACCTCCCTAAAGCCTTCACCCCATGGCGACGCCCGCAAAACCGCCCTTTCCCGGGCTATGGCACAGAGCCTGCAATATTCCTTTCAAGCGCGATTTCCTCCCGCCGTCCGTTTTTTCGGAAATAAGAACATTGCCTTCCCGCCGCCTTGTCTGGAGCTGCTCCATGAAACCCGACGTCCGCTTCTCCCTGGCCCGCGCCAGATACCTGATCAGCGCCTGCGCCCTGGCGCTGGGCCTGCCGTCCCTGGCCCTGGCCGCAGAAAGCCCTCCGGCCGAAGTGCACCTGGACTACGCCTATTACTCACCGGTCAGCCTGGTGCTCAAGCACTTCGGTTATCTGGAAAAAGCCCTGCCCCAGACCAAGGTCAGCTGGGTCCTGAGCCAGGGCAGCAACCGTTCCCTGGAATACCTCAACAGTGGCGGCGTCGACTTCGCTTCGTCTGCCAGCCTCGCCGCGGTGCTGAGCCGGGCCAACGGCAGCCCGATCAAATCGGTGTATGTCTACAGCCGCGCCGAATGGACCGCCCTGGTGGTGCGCAAGGATTCGCCGTACCAGACGATCGCCGACCTCAAGGGCAAGAAAATCGCCGCCACCAAAGGCACCGATCCTTATCTGTTCACCCTGCGCAGCCTGCAACAGGCCGGGCTGAAAAAAGACGATGTGGAGCTGGTGCACCTGCAGCACCCGGACGGGCGCACCGCCCTGGAAAAAGGCGACGTCGACGCCTGGGCCGGTCTCGACCCGCACATGGCCGCCAGCGAAGTACAGGCTGGATCGCGCCTGCTGTATCGCAACCCGGCCTTCAACAGCTACGGCGTGGTCAGCGTCACGGAAAAATATGCCCAGGAGCATCCGCAGACCATCAACACCGTGCTCACGGCCTACGAACAGGCCCGGGCGTGGTCGGTGGAGCATCCGCAAGAACTGGCTAAATTATTGGCCGACGAATCCGGCCTGCCGCTGGAAGTGGCCAAGCTGCAACTGTCGCGCACCGATCTGGGCAGTCCGCAGTTGAGTGCCAAGGATGTGCTGGCCTCCAAGGCTGCCGCGCCGATCCTGGTCTCCGAAGAGTTGGTACGTCGCGGGGTGAATGTCGACCAGGTGATTGATCAATTGCTCGACACCGGCCGCCAGCAGGCCGTGGCCCGCCAATAACCCCTTGCCCAAGCGACAACCGATCCGCGCCTGTCGCGGATTCGGCGTTGCCGGAGAACCGCCATGAGCAGCAACAGCAAAGACCTCTCCAGCCCGCGCCTGGCCCTGTCCGCGCCGGACAAAGCGCCGCTGTTCAATCCCGACCATTGGCGGCTGCGCCTCAAGGGATTGGCCCTGCCGGTGCTGATCATCGTGTTCCTGGAAATCATCGTGCGCATCGGTTGGCTGCCCGCCTACCAGATGCCGGCCCCCAGCGAGATTGCCCTGACCCTCGGCGACCTGGCCGAAGGTGCGCTGTGGAAACACATCAGCGCCAGCCTCTTGCGAGTGTTGCTGGGCTTTGCCATCGGCGCTGGCCTGGCCTTGATCTTCGCCGCCTGGGTTGGCCTGAGCCGGGAAGCCGAGGCCTATCTGGAGCCGACCTTCGCCGGTCTGCGCTCGATCCCCAGCCTGGCCTGGGTGCCATTGCTCCTTCTGTGGCTGGGCATCGACGAAACCTCGAAAGTGGTACTGATCGCCATCGGCGCGTTCTTTCCCGTTTACCTCAATGGCGTGGCGGCGATTCGCAACATCGACCGCAAACTGGTGGAGGTCGGCCACATGTACGGCTTCAGCCGCCGCCGTCTGGTGCGCCGGATTCTCCTGCCGGCCGCCCTGCCCGGCCTGTTCACCGGCTTGCGCAGCGGCATGAGCCTGGCCTGGATGTTCCTGGTGGCCGCCGAACTGATCGCCGCAACCAAAGGCCTGGGCTACCTGCTCAGCGATGGCCGCGAAACCTCGCGCCCAGACATCGTGCTGGCGGCGATCATCGTGCTCGCCCTGCTGGGCAAGCTCAGCGACGGCATGCTTGCCGGCCTGGAAAAACGCTTCCTGGCCTGGCGCGACACCTTTAACGGCACCGAGGAATGAGCCATGACCCAAGCCCTGCTGGAGATCCACGTCGAGCGCAAGACCTTCGCCGCCACCACCGTGCTCAATCACATCCACCTGCAATTGCAGCCTCGGGAAACCGTGAGCCTGTTGGGTCCCAGCGGCTGCGGCAAAAGCACCTTGCTGCGCATAGTCGCCGGCCTGGAAAAGGACTTTGAAGGGCAACTGCTCAGCCACACCGAACAATTGGCCTTTGTGTTTCAGGAACCGCGGTTGATGCCCTGGCTGACGGTGCAGCAGAACATCGGCTTCAGCGATGACGACCATTACGACCAGGCCTGGGTCGCGCAGTTGATCGAGGAAGTCGGCCTCACGGGTTTTGCCGATGCCTTGCCCAAGGCGTTGTCCGGCGGTATGGCGCAACGGGTGGCGATTGCCCGCGGCCTGTACTCGCGACCACAGGTGCTGTTGCTGGACGAGCCCTTCAGCGCCGTGGATGCCTTCACCCGGATGAAACTGCAGGACCTGTTGCTGCAACTGGCCGAGCGGCACGCCATCGCCCTGTTGCTGGTGACACATGATGTCGACGAGGCGCTGTACCTGAGCGACCGGGTGTTGGTGATGGATAACCGCCCCAGCCGCATTCGCCAAGAATTGGCGGTGCAACTGGACCACCCGCGTGACCGGCGCGACCCGTTGCTGGCCCGACTCAAGGCGCTGGCCCTGACCGAATTGCACCGCGCCCACGTGATTTGATCAGGCGTCTCGCTAAGAACACAAAAGCATTAATAAATAAACAATCAGTATTTATGGTTATAAACATAACCACGTACTCTCAGCTCATCCCGTCCCATTGGTCACGACAGTGAAGTGCCTTATGAAACCGACTGACAACGTTATCGACTTCGTCCAATTCCGCAAACGCAAGCAGGCCCAGCAACTGGCCCGGGCTATGTGGGAAATGTACGCGCGTAATGCCGGTTACCAGGCGTTCCAGTGGATTCAGGCGTCCCAGCCGACCAGGACGTACCAGGCGTGAGCGCCCAGGAACCCTCGCGCTTTTTGGCGAGTACCGATGAACCCGAAGTGGACCTCAGTCACCTGGAAGCCTTGGATGAGGATCCGATCTGCGAACGGGTTGCGCAGAACCTGCAACGCCTGCGCGGCAAACGACACCTGTCCCTCGACGCCCTCGCCCGCCAGTGCGGGGTAAGCCGGGCCATGCTGGCGCAGATCGAATCCGGACGCAGTGTGCCGTCGATCAAGGTGCTGTGCAAAATCGCCAAGGGCTTGAAGGTGTCGGTGGCCGCGTTCCTGGAACACCGGGCTTTCGAAGGGGTGGAGGTGCTGTCGGCCAGCCAGAGCAAACGCCTGGTCAGCGCCAATGGCGCGTTCGTCAGCCGCGCCTTGTTTCCGTTCGATGTGGCACGCCAGTCGGAATTCTACGAGCTGCGCCTGAGCCCCTTGGGCGAAGACCAGTCCGAAGGGCACGGGCCTGGCGTCCAGGAAAACCTGGTGGTGTCCCAAGGTGTGCTGGAGATCAGCGTCAACGACGAGCGCTACCTGCTCTCCACGGGCGATTCGATTCTGTTCTATGCCGACCAGCCTCACCGCTATCGCAACCCGGCCGACAGTGAAGCGGTGGCGTATCTGGTGGTCACCTATCCGGAACGCCTGGACTGAAAGGCAGGGTGGTGTATAGCAGGGTGGTGTATATCCGTTTCTGCGGTAACGGCTACTTAGGGTTTCGCCCTGACGGCGACTCACTTTCGAAAAGCCCGGAAGCCGGCCCAGTCGAAAGTAACCAAAGCGCTCATGCCCCACCACTCGGTGCCTCGCCTTGGCTCGGCATGCCTGAACGAAGGTATTGCTCCGTGGGCCGCCGCGAAGGGCCATCCATGGCCCAGCGCGGCTAACCCGGCATCCATGCCGGGTTGCCCACTGCGCAATACCTTCGTTCAGCCATCGTGGTTAACGGGGCGCCCGAGATCAACATCCACCGCGAGGCGGCCTGATAGCCGACCTGGCTCTGGGTGACCGCGTTCCTCCTGTGGGAGCGGGCTTGCTCGCGAAGGCGGTGTCACAGTCGATGAAGATGTTGGATGGGCCGGCCTCTTCGCGAGCAAGCCCGCTCCCACAGGAGGTCTGTGTTGGATATAAATTTTGTGTCCACCGAGGGTTGAATGTGGGAGCGAGCCTGCTCGCGATGGCGGTGGTTCAGTCACATGGATGTTGGGCTTGCTGGCCTCTTCGCGAGCAGGCTCGCTCCCACAGGGATCCTGTGTTGGATATGAATTTTGTGTCCACCGAGGGTTGAATGTGGGAGCGAGCCTGCTCGCGATGGCGGGGGTTCAGTCAATGAAGATGTTGAATGGGCCGGCCTCTTCGCGAGCAAGCTTTGCTCCCACAGGAGGTCTGTGTTGGATATGAATTTTGTGTCCACCGAGGATTGAATGTGGGAGCGAGCCTGCTCGCGATAGCGGGGGTTCAGTCAATGAAGATGTTGAATGTGCCGGCCTCTTCGCGAGCAAGCTTTGCTCCCACAGAACTGACGGGTGTATGACCGGGAGGAGCCAGGTCGGCTACTAGGCCGCCTCGCGGTAGACGTTGATCTCGGCGCCCCGTTAACCACGATGGCCGAACGCAGGCATTGCGCAGTGGGCACCTCGGCATGGATGCCGAGGTAGCCGCGCTGGGCCATGGATGGCCCTTCGCGGCGGCCCACGGAGCAATGCCGGAGTGAGGGCACACCGAGCCTAGGCGAGGTGCCGAGTGGTGGGGCAGAAGCGTTTTGCTTACTTTTGCGCTTCTCAAAAGTGAGCCGCTGTAAGAGCGGAACCGTCAGTGGCCGTTACCGAAGAAACGGATATACACACCGCCTGAAAAAAACCTCAGAACGGAATACCAAAATCCCCACTAACGGCAAAGTAAACAACATCACCGCACTGCCAGGCCTCCCCACTGACCGTAGCAACGAATCAGCAGGTGCAGCACATCATCGGCATACCGTTGCAGCTCATCATCATCGGCATGCTGCAGTCGTTCATCATCTTCATCATCAAGGCGCAGCAGCTTTTCATCATGTCCATGTTCATGCCAGCCATCGGCATGACTTTGCACATCATGCAGTCAGCCATCACCGTGCATTCCATCACACACTTCATCGACGGCATCGGCATGCCCATCATCGGCATTGGCATCATCATGCTCGCCATCGGCATGGCCATGCTCGCCGGGGACATGCACATCATGCTCATGTTGCCGCAGTGCATCATCATTGGCATGCCGCAGTTCATCATCATCTGCATCATGTCGGCGCTGTTCTTGAACATGGCCATGTCCATGCCGGCAGCGGGCATCATTTTGCACAGCATGCCGTCATCCATCATTTCGCAGGTCATGGTCGCCATCATCATCGGCATGCCCATCATTGGCATCATCGGCATGTTGGCGTTCATCGGCATCTGCATGGCATTCATCATGGTGGTGTTCCCTGTAAGGTTCGAGAGTCGGATGAGGCTGATGGGGCGGATTCTAAGGATTGGCCCGGGCCCGACAAGATGACGGTCGAACAGCAGGAATGAACGTTCAAGCAGGCTTACCGGAGTGACGCGCGCAGAGTCGTCTGCTGCTGCATGCCCTGCGCTTCCATTGCAGACATTTACCCTACGACAGCTTCGATTATCCGGTCATGGATATGCCATCCAAACCTATATAAATAACCGTAAGAAATAATCGATCTAAACTTGTTGCGTGGAAACGCCTGCCACAGCGGCAAGCCTGGGTTCAGCCAATCAGATTCGCATACACCGGCCGGTCGATATTCCCACCGGACAGAATCACCGCCACCCTTTTCCCCCGCATCGTTTCACGCTCCTGCATCAGCGCTGCCAAGGCGGCAGCGCCGGCACCTTCGGCGAGGTTGTGGGTGTCGGTGTAATACGCCCGCATGGCCCCGGCAATTTCAGCGTCGCTGACCGCTACGATTCGCGCCGCCCCGGCCCCGTAGATGGCAAAGGCCTCGGGAACGGGTCTGCGCACGGCCAGGCCGTCGGCAAAGGTATTCGCCGAAGCGGTCTCGCATAGCCTGCCCGCTTCAAACGACAACTTCGCCGCGACGGCCTCGGTGGACACCACGCCCACCACGTGGGTCTTCAGGCCCAAGGCGTCGCGGGCGGCGATGACCGCGCAGATCCCCGAGCCACAGCCTATCGGCACATAGACGGTGTCCAGGTCCGGCACCGCGTTGAACAGCTCAAGGCCATAGGTCGCCACGCCCTTGACCAACTCGGGATGGAACGGCGGCACCAGATAGAGGCCATGCGCTTGGGCCAGGCGCGCGGCCTCTTCACGGGCCTCATCGAAATCGCGGCCATACTCGACCACCTCACCGCCAAAACCGCGCATGGCGTTGTTCTTCTCCACCGAGTTACCTTGCGGCACGACGATCAACGCTTTCAAACCCAATGCGCTGGCCGCCAGCGCCAGGCTCTGGCCGTGGTTGCCGCGAGTCGCCGTGACGATGCCTTTTGCCTCTGGGTGCTCGCGCTTGAGCCAGCGCACGAAGGTCAGGCCGCCGCGTACCTTGAAGGCCCCCGTCGGGGTGTGATTCTCGTGCTTGACCCACACCGTGCAACCCAGCCGTTCAGCCAACAAGGGCCAGGCGTACTGGGCGGTGGCGGGCATGACTTCGTATAAGTGGCGGGCAGCTTGTTCAATATCGTCGCGAGTCAGTGTGTGCATGATGGGCCTCCGGGTTTTGCCCAGTCTAATCAGGGCTCCACCGGCGGGCTTTCAGAAAACTGACCTGACTTTCTGACCCTCTCTTCACTACTATGCTGGTCATGAACCCTCGAAACCGCCAACAGCCGCCCCAGTCCGAACCGGTCCGTCGCATCGAGGCAGGGCCTTGGGCGATCGAATTGCTGCCCGGCTGCGCCTACGCCACCCGCTATGTCGCGACCCAGTCGGCGATCGGCTTCGCCTTCGACAACCAGCGCGGCCTGCACGCCATCGGCAGCGACCGCGTGCAACCCTTCGAAGCGATCCCCAACGGCCTGGCTTTCGTCCCCGCCGAATGCGACGTGTTCTCCGAATCCCCCAGGGGCGGTGAATACCTGCGGGTCGTGCGCACCGACGGTATGGCGTTGCCGGGGGAACAGGCGTTCAACAACCGGATGGATCCGCAGGCCACCCCCCTCGCCCTGAGAATGCGCAGCGCATTGCTGCGTGCCACCGCAGACGATGACTGGGAAGCCTGGACGCTCGGATTGGCTGAACGGGTGAAGGCGCACAAGACGTTTTCGGCCTCCGTACAAGGGTCCATCACCGGCGGACGAATGCGCCTGCTCGACGAGTTCATCGACGCCGGTCTCGACGGTCCGCTGGGGGTCAAGGAAATGGCCGGCCTGCTTGGCTTGTCCGAAGGGTATTTCATGCGGGCATTCAAACAGGCGACCGGCAAAAGCCCACACAGCTACCTGATCGATCGGCGCCTGGCCAAGGCACGGGCGCTGATGTGTGATTCAACCGCCCGCCTGACCGACATCGCGCACACCTGCGGCTTCAACTCCCAGGCGCACATGACCACGCTGTTCAAGCAACGCCTTGGCGTCAGCCCGGCGCAGTTGCGTGGGTATTCGAGGCCCTGAACGAACGGGACAAGCGGCAGATGCGAGTCATCTGAGGTCCGAAGTGGCGCCCCAAAATCAAATTGCCATCAGATCGCCTTGCAAAAACACACTGGCCGTCTAGATTCAAACCTGTCTCCGACCACATCACACACCACCCATAACAGCCCCTCGGGCGAGAGCGTCTATTGGCCTAAAACACACACTTGGCGTTGCTTTCAATTACTGACACGGAATCAGTCAATAACCACAAGAGGGATGCTTGATGAAGCATGGCCGTGGGTATCGTTTGCTCTCGCAAAAAGGAGCAGCCGGACATTTCTGGCTGTCATTGGTTTGCTTTTCAGCCCTGGTGATCGCCAGCTTCCTGTTGTTCGAACAACAGATCCAGGACTTCCTGACCCATCTCAACCTGTACCAGCCCTCGACGCCCGCGCAGAAACTCTACCTGGCGTTGTTGCTGATCGCCCTGCTGGCGCTGGACGTGGCGCTGCCGGTGCCATCGAGCATGGTCGCGCTGCTGGCCGTGGCCATGCTCGGCAGCGTGGGGGGTTACCTGGCGATTTTCGTGGGCCTGTGCCTGGGCGCCGGGCTGGGCTATGCCCTGGGAGCCGGCTATTTGCGCTTATTGTCCGGCCGCCTCGGCCTGCATCAGCGCCAGCCGGGGCAACTGGCGTACCGGTTGGGCACACTGTCGTTGATCTGCCTGCGCGGGGTCCCGGTATTGGCGGAAACCTCGGTCGTCGCCGCCGGGATGCAACGCTACCCACTGCGCGCCTTCATCCTGGTCACCACCCTGGCCAATGCTGGCCTGGCATTGGCCTACAGCGCCATCGGCACCTTTCTCGTCGAGCAGAACGCGCTGTTGGTGACCCTGCTCGCCAGCATGGTATTGCCCGGGCTGTTCATCGCCGGGTACAGCCTGTTCAAAAGCCTTCGCCGCAGCGACGCGGAGCAACTGTTGCACGGGCGCTTCAAGGTCAGCTACGACTACCCGGTGGTGTTCACCGATCATGTATTCGATCCGCTCAATCCCTGCCTGCACCGCCAGCTCATGGCCGGCCACAGAGGCCCGGTCACGGTGTTGATATTTGCCGATGAACAACTGCTGCACAGCGCACCGCACCTGCTGGAACAGATCAACGCCTACTTCGCCAGCCATTTTCCAGACCTGCACCTGCAGGCGCCGCCGATCGCGGTCCCGGCCGGCGAGTCGAGCAAGGATTCGCAGGTGTTGCAGCGGCTGTACACCGACATGCTGAAACATGGCTTGGACCGGCATTGCCATGTGCTGGCCCTCGGTGGCGGCGCGGTGCTGGATGCGGTGGGCTACGCCTGCGCCACCTTCCACCGCGGCATTCGCCTGATTCGCATCCCCAGCACCGTGCTCGCCCAGAACGACGCCGGCATCGGTGTGAAAAACGGCATCAACGCCTTCGGCCAGAAGAACCTGCTCGGCGCCTTCTATCCCGCCACCGCAGTCATCAATGACTTTCAATTGCTGACCAGCCTGACCCGGCGCGACCAGATCGCCGGGCTGGCCGAGGCGGTCAAGGTCGCGCTGATCAAGGACCAGGCGTTCTTCCAGTGGATGGAGCAACAGGCCGACGCCCTCGCCCATTTCGAACATGGGGCCAGCCGCTATGCGATCCGCCGCTGCGCCGAATTGCACCTGGCGCACATCACCGGTGCCGGCGACCCGTTCGAACGCGGTAACGGGCGGCCCTTGGACTACGGCCACTGGGCCGCTCACAAACTGGAAAATCTCAGTCAGCACCGACTGCGCCATGGTGAAGCCGTCGCGGTGGGCATGGCCCTGGATGGGCTTTATGCCAATGCCCTGGGGTTGTTGAGCGACAGTGACACCGAACGGGTGCTGAACCTGCTACTCAAGCTCGGCTTCTGCCTGAACCCGCCAGAACTGACCTTGAAAGATCCATTGGGGCGCTCGCAGGTTTTGCTGGGGCTGGAGGAGTTCCGCCAGCATCTGGGTGGGCAACTCTCCATCCCTATGCTCAGCCGGATCGGCGAGTCGGTGGACTTGCATGAAATCGATACCGCGCGAATGGAGCAGGCGTTGCAGCGGCTGTCCACCCAGGTCGAGCTTGCGCTGACCCTGAACGAGCGCTGTGCGCAATGAACCAGACGGCGCCGAACCTCAAGACCTGGCTGACCCTCGGCCGTGTCTCCAACCTGCCCACGGTGTGGACCAACACCTTGGCCGCCGCCCTGCTCGCCAGCAGCGCCGGGGCCCTGGCGCCGCCGTCTTCCCTGGTGTGGCTCCTGCTGCTGGCGGCACTGTCGCTGCTGTACCTGGCCGGCATGTTGTTGAACGACCTGTTGGACGCCGACTGGGACCAACAACACCACAACCCCCGCCCCATTACCCTGGGCCTGGTCAGCCGCCAGCACGTGCGGCTGGCCACTGCGTTGTTGCTGGTGCTGGCCGCGGCCTCGCTGCTGGGCCTGAGCCAGTTGATCGAGCAGCCGCACTGGCTGCTGGGCAGCGCCACCCTGTTGGTGGGCTGCATTCTCGGTTACAACCTGCTGCACAAGAAATACGCCCACAGCGTCTGGCTGATGGGGGCCTGCCGCTCGGCGCTCTACCTCACCGCAGCGGCCAGTCTGGCGCTGCCACCGGGACCGATCTGGCTCTGCGCCATTTTGCTCGGTGTCTACATCAGCGGCCTGACCTACCTGGCCCGCCAGGAACACCGCAACCAACTGATCAGCCGCCTCCCCCTGCTCCTGATGCTGAGCCCGCTGGCCTTGGCGATCTATGCAGGCAGCGCCTGGTTTTGGCCGGTGCTGCTGTTATGGCTTGGCTGGCTGGGCTGGCATTACTGGCACAACCTGGCCAACCCTCGGCAACGGCAGGTCCGCGCCTTTATCGGCGCTGGCCTGGCAGCCCTGCCGCTGTTCGATGCCCTGGTGCTGGCCGTGGCTAACCAGCCCTTGGGCAGCCTGTTATGTGTCCTGGTGTTTTTCCTGCTTCCTCATTTCCAGCGCTGGATCAAACCAACATGAACACGGACGTTACTGCAGCGGCATCGGCGGCCCTCGACATGCGCCACGACTGCCTGAACGAACAACGGCAAAATTTCATTCGTCAGCTCGAAGAAACCGAGCGGCAATGGTGGCGTCAGGCACAGGAGCACCTTGCCCAACACCCGGACGCCAATACCTCGGCGCTCTTGAGCAGCCAGTGCAAGCGCAACCTCAAGGAGCGAGCACTGCCCGATATCGCCGGCTGGAGTAACGTCCAAATGGCGCGAGCGTTGCTGCTGGCCCAGGTGCTGGAACAGCAGCCCGCCGTCGGGCAAGTCCCGCTGCTGCACCAGTTGTTCCTGTGGGGCGACGACCAGGAAAAGGTCGCCACCTTGAAGGCCCTTGATTGGCTCGATAGCCGCGGGGCCTGCGTGGAGCTTGCACGCCAGGCCGGGCGCACCAGCAACAGCCAGGTGTTCGCCGCCCTCGCCCTGGACACTGCCTACCCGTCGCATCACTACAACGAACAGGCCTTCAACCAACTGGTGTTGAAAGCGCTGGGCATGGGCCTCGATGTACGACGCCTGATCGGCCTGACGCAACGACACAGCGTCACCCTCAACCAGTTGGCCCTCGACCTGCTGGACGAACAACTCGCCGCCGAACGAACGGTGTCCGCCGGACTGCCCCACGTCATTGCCTTCGCCTTGCTGAGCCCGGCGCAACGTCAGCGCCTGGCCGGCCTGGGCCAGCAACGACGCTTGCCGGCGCAATGGCACGAGCACCTGGGCGGCGTTTCGCCGAACTGATGCGCCACCGTCCCCCGCTTTTTTTGACGAGGATTCACCATGCTCAAGTACTTTGACCCGCATATCCACATGGTCAGCCGCACCACCGACGATTACCAGAACATGGCCGCCGCCGGCATCACCGGGGTGATCGAGCCGGCCTTCTGGCAGGGCCAGGCCAGGACCAGCGTTGGCAGCTTCATCGACTACTTCGACACGTTGTTGGGCTGGGAGCGTTTTCGCGCCAGCATGTTTGGCATCCATCACTTCTGCACCATTGGCCTGAACCCCAAGGAGGCCAATGACCTGTCGGTGGCCAACGAGGTGCTGGAGATTCTGCCGCGCTACCTGGTGAAAGACGGCGTGGTGGCGGTGGGTGAAATCGGCTACGACGACATCACCCCGGAAGAGGATCGCTTTCTCGCCGCGCAATTGGAGCTGGCCAAGCAATTCAATCTGCCGGTGCTGGTGCACACCCCGCACCGCGACAAGATCGGTGGCACCAAACGCACGCTCGCCGTCATCCGCGAGGTCGGCATCGCCGAACACCTGGTGATCATTGACCACCTCAACGAACTGACGCTGCCCCTGGTGCTGGACAGCGACTGCTGGCGCGGCCACTCCATCTACCCCAACACCAAGATGTCGGAACAGCGCATGGTCGCGCTGCTCCAGCAGTACGGCACGGAAAAAATGGTGGTCAACAGCGCCGCCGACTGGGGCATCAGCGACCCGCTCAAGGTGCCCAAGACCGGCCAGGCAATGTTGGCCGCAGGCTTCAGTGAAGCCCAGGTCGAACAAGTGCTGTTCCACAACCCGGTGGACTTTTTTGCCCAGAGCGGCCAGTTGGACAAAGCCCTGGTCAGCACGCCCCTGCCCATCGATCAGCGACGGCAGTGGCAGGACAACTCCGCCCTGCGCGGCCAGGAACCGGTGATCAAATGAGTGCCCGCACGGGTTGGACGGCCACGCAGATCGGCTATTGCAGCAACGTGCACCCGACCCATGACCTGGGCGGGCTGCGCGCATCCATCGAACGGCATTTCCAGACCGTACGCACACTGCGCGGGCTCGACACGCAGGACAGTGGATTGTGGATCAGCGCCCTCGCCGCCGCCGAACTCCAACAAGCGCCGACCCGTGCGGATTTCCTCGACCTGCTGCAACGCAGCGGACTACGCCTGACCTCACTCAATGGGTTTCCCTATGGCCAATTTCACCAGGGCGCGGTGAAAGCCGACGTCTACCTGCCCAGCTGGGCCGATCCGCAGCGGCTGGCGTACAGCCTGGACCTGGCTCGATTTCTCGCCCAGGCCCTGCCAGCGGACTGTGCCCAAGGGGTGATCTCCAGCCTGCCGCTGGGCTATGCCGCCCACTGGAGCCCGACGCTACAGCAACGTGCCGAGCAGCAACTGCGCGAGCTCACCGCCGGGCTGGCCCGGCTGCAACGTGAGACGGGCAAGAAGATCGTGGTCTGCCTGGAGATGGAGCCCGATTGCGTGCTGGAAAACACCGACCAGGCCATCGCCTTCTTCCGCCACTGGCAAGCCACGGACCCGCACCATGAACACCTGGCGCTGTGCTTTGACGTTTGCCACCAGGCCGTGATGTTCGAAGACTGCTATCAATCACTGGACCGATTGCGTCAGGCCCAGGTCCCCATCGGCAAGATCCAGTTATCCAATGCGCTGATTTGTCGCCTGCCTGAGGACGAGCATCGGCGCGAACAGGTGCTCAAGACATTGAGCGGTTTTGCCGAGCCCACCTACCTGCATCAAGTGAAGGCCCGCGCTGGGCAGGATCGGTTATCGGCCTGGGCCGACCTCCCCGCGGCCCTGGATGATTGTGAGCAGAACCGCGCCTCTCATCCCGAACTGAGGATTCACTTCCACATTCCGCTGTTCAGCGAGCACCTGCTGCTGCCCGAACTCAGCGGCAGCCAGCTTGCCCTGTCGCAGACGTTCGATTTTTTGGCCGACCATGGGGATTTCCGCCCCGTGCTGGAAGTGGAAACCTACAGCTGGGGCGTCCTGCCCAGCCAGTTGCGGCCCACGACCGAGCACGCCCAGCTCCAGGGCATCGCGGCGGAGTTGCATTGGGTCGAGGATCAGTTGCAGCAGCGCCGCTTGCTGCAACCTCAAGCGCTGGAGGCCCATGCCCATGCGCTCTGATCCTGCGCGCCAGCCGCTGCTGCTGATCAACGTGGTCGGCCTGACGCCCGCACTGTTGGGTGCCGCGACGCCCTGCATCAATGCCCTGTTGAAAACGGCCAAGATGGCCACGCTGCAACCGGTGTTCCCGGCGGTCACCTCGACCGTGCAGGCTTCGATCCTTACCGGACAGCCACCGTCGGAACACGGCATCGTCGGCAACGGCTGGTATTTTCGCGATCAGGCCGAAGTGCGTTTCTGGCTGCAACCCAACGCACTGATCCAGGGGGAAAAGGTCTGGCAGACACTCAAGCGTCAGTACCCCGGGTTTCGCTGCAGCCAGTTGTTCTGGTGGTACAACATGTATGCCGACGTGGACGCCGCCATTACCCCACGGCCGCATTATCCGGCCGACGGCCGCAAAATGTTCGGCCTGTATTCGACGCCGGCCTCGTTGCATGAGCGTATCGAGCAGCAGATCGGCGAATTTCCCTTTCCAGGTTTCTGGGGGCCGGCGGCCGGCATCGCCTCGAGCCGCTGGATCGTCGATTGCGCCATCGCCGAATTCCAGCTCAACCGCCCCGACCTGCAATTGATCTACCTGCCCCACCTCGACTACAGCCTGCAACGCCTGGGGCCCGATCACCCGGCGATTGCCGACGAGGTACGGGCCATCGACAGTGAAGTCGGGCGTCTGCTGGACTTTGCCCAAGCGCAAGGCGCGGCGGTGATGCTGCTGTCCGAATACGGGATCGAAGCCGTCACCCAATCCGTTTCCATCAACCGGTTGTTACGTGCCGAGGGCTTGTTGCAGGTACGCCAATCGCTGACCTGGGAATTGCTTGATCCCGGTGCCAGTGCAGCGTTTGCCGTGGCCGATCATCAGGTCGCGCACATCTACGTGAAGCACGCGCGCGACATCCCCCGCGTCAAGGCGCTGTTGCAACGCCAGGCCGGCATCGAGCAGGTACTGGATAAAACCGAACAACAGGCCTGGCAACTGGATCATCCGCGCAGCGGCGAGCTGGTGGCCGTGGCCGCGCCCGGTTACTGGTTCGATTACTACTACTGGTTCGACGAGCGCAAGGCTCCCGACTTTGCCCGCACCGTGGACATCCATCGCAAACCAGGCTACGACCCGCTCGAGCTGTTCATCGACCCGGCCATTCGCTTCCCGAAATTGAAAGTGGCGCGCCGCCTGCTCCAGAAAAAGCTCGGCTTTCGCTACTACATGGACCTGATTCCGCTGGACACCCGCCTGGTCCGCGGCAGCCACGGACGGCTGCCCACGAGCGAGAAGACCGGCCCGCTGCTCATCACCAATTGTGATCTGTCGTTGCCACAGCACCTTGCGGCCACGGCGGTGAAGCAACTGCTCCTGGAACACTTCCAGGGGCGCCCTCATGCCGATACGGCGAATGCCAAGGAGCTTCCATGCGGCGAGCCATTTCCATAACCGTTCTCAGTGCCCTGGCCGGTTTGGCCCAGGCACAGAACACCAACAACTTCGATTGCAGCAACTTCCTGCAGTTTGGAGCAGACATCAACCAGACTCGGACCGCGTTTGCCCAGAGTCCCGAGACCATGGCCTGGAACTGGTTCGTCTGCTTGAACCAACCCAGCACCGCGCAAAGCAGCAATCTGGTGTGGGAGATGATGAAGCCCTCGGACCAGGTCTACCTGCCCAACGGTGCTCCGCCGGGCACCTATGACAGCTCCGTGCCGCTCCCGGCCGCGGTGGTGACGCAAGCCAAGGCACAAGGCATGGACCTGTCCCGATCCTTCCATAACATCAATGCCACCCAACAGGTCGATGGCCTGATCCTGCAAATGGGCGGTGCCGTGCCCGACACCCAACAGGGCAACCCGGTACGCTTTCAGTTGCTGATGGGCAAGGACACGTTCGATTACGTCGTGCAGAAGCAGGTCTACAACATGAATGGCCAGGCCGCCCTGGCCAACGACCTGGACTTCCCCCCCACCGCCTGGGAGTTGAAAGCCGCGTGGCTGTGGATCGGCACAGACACGACCTACCGACAAACCCTGGTGAACGACGGCTACTACATTGCCCAGGCCTACTACCAGCAGGACGACGGTACTTACCAGGTCGGCTATGTGGCATTGAGCGGTCTGCATGTGGTCAACAAACTGAACAGCGATTGGGTCTGGACCACCTTCGAAAACATCAACAACAGTAAATACACCGTCACCAATGCCGCCCCGCCTGCGCCGATGACCAACACCACGGGGCCGACTCCGGCCGCCAAGCCGGTCAATGCCAGCTTCCAGGCCAATAACCGGAACCTGTCGAAGTACGAGTTGATCGGGGTCGAGTTCCAACCCATCACCCAGGTACTGGCCAACTCGCAACTGGAGTCGGCGTTCCAGAACACCTCGTCCTGCCTGGCCTGTCACAGCACTGCCGCTTACTCGAACGACGACGGCTACTTCAATTTCGCCCTGAACCAAGGGGGCGGCATTGTTTACCCGACAGCCCCGCTGCCAGCCTCAGACTTCGATGGCTACAAAAAACTGGACTTTGTCTGGTCGCTGAAACGCGCCCAGTGGCAACGCTAAGGAGCATGACATGAGCGTATTGAATTTCCCCCGTATCTACCTCAACGGCCATATGTTCTGGAACCCACCAACGGCCAACAACAATGACGTGTACCCGCTGTATGACGCAGTCAACGCGGACATCAACTGGCCGTTCATGAACTACTTCGACATCAACGCCGCGAACGCCCCCACCCAGCTGATGCCCTGGGCCATCAAGCCGCTGAAAATGGACGAGCTGCCGGCCTATATGCTGCAGGTACCGACCAATGCCAACCCGAAAACCTACCCGTACATGCCCGCCGAATGGGATCTGTTTGGCGACAACGCCTGCGGCACGGTGAGCTACAAAGGTACTCGCTCGACGATCATTGGCGGCGAGCTGCAGGCCAACACCTACATCACCGAGGATGCGCTGGTTGGCAGGGACTACCAACTGCTCGGCAATCCCTTTGGCAGCAACGCTCCGACTGCCGCGCGCTTCGTGGACGTCAGCCCGTGGCAGAACACCTTCACCGCGTTGTACTTCGACAAGCTGATGCTGGGGGATACCACCTGTGGCCTGACCCTCAATCGCCAGTATCGGATGATGGACCGGTTCCTGAATTTCAATTGGGGCGCCTTCGGTGGCCTGGTGTATGTCACCACCACCTGGCAGTCCTGCTTTCCCCAGGAGAACCTGGAATGGGTCATCGGCGATTCGGCGCTGCTGAGTAACCTCCAGCAGCAGATGAAGCTGCAAGGGGCAAAGGGCCTGATGTTCAGGTTCTCCACCTACCTGACCTGCTACGACAGGAACGGTGTTTTCAACGACTTCCCGTACGTCAACACCCGTTCCAACGCCCCCTCGGATACGGCTCGTCTGCAAGCGATGTATCAGAAGGGCCTGGACAACGTTTCCGGTATTTTCTTCAACCCCGCCTACAGCCGCACCGCCGCGACCTTGGGCCTCTGGTTCGCCGACGAATACCCGACCGCCCCCGCCGGCCTGCGCCTGGTGCCCGTCGCCCCCGTGCCGCTCATTCAAACGAATCCACCTCGTGATGTCGCACCGGCCAAACTGGGTGTAGTGTCGGCCCAAGTCACCGGGAACACCCTGTCACTGGATCTGACCAATACCTTCCCGTTCTATCCGGTGGACCCCACCGCGCCTATCCTGACCGCAGAAAAATTCCAGGCCGGCGACTACCAATTGGGTGTACGCGAGGGTGATCAATTCACTCCGGTGGCCGACTTCGGTTACGAGCAGTACCGCCAGTCCGCCTTTGATGAACGCTCGGGCCTGCTGGACTTCGCACTCAACGACGACAAAGTGAAGGCCTTGCAGTCGGGTACATTGGAACTGCAACGCAAGAGCCCGGCTCCGGCCACACCGCTGACCGCCGCCGCCCAACAGACCTGGACCGCCGAGGTCATAGAAAGCGGCAGTTTCATCGACGTGGGCGACCACAAGACACTGACCATCATGGTGCAGAAAAATGGTCAGCCGGCGGCCAATACCACGCTGTGGGTGGCGGAATATGGCAACCCCTACATGGTGACCACCAGCGACTACTACCTGGCCTCCAGCAATGGGGCCAATTTCACGCTGTTCTTCAACCACCCAAGCGACCCGAACCTGAACAAGGCCAATCTGCCGCACTTCAATGACACGCCGCCCGTGCAAAACTATCTGGCCGAAGGCAGCGGCCGCCGACTGACCGCGCTGCGGAAGATGGATCAACCCAGCGGAGACCCGATCGGTTATCAGCAATTCCTGCAGGGCGAGGGCAAACCGGTCACGATCGACTTGCACCCTTGCCTGGCATTCGACGCCGGCGTCTACGCCACCGGAACCCTGTTCAACGATGTCCACGCCACTCCGGTGGATTACTCTTATGCAGCGACTACCACCGACGCCAATGGCATCGCCCAAGTGAGCTTCAGGGCCGTGGCCCCGGGCTTCCCGACCTTGCGCTTTTTCATCAAGGACGGCACCAGCGATCCGGTCATCCCCTTCAGCTTCCCCCTGCCCCACGCCTACATCGACTTCCTCGCCCCGCTCCGCGTCCTGCCCTTGGACGTGCAGCTGCAACAGGACTTCATCAACTACTGGAACACCGTCTACAAGGATCAGAACGCCGCCACGCAGCTGTGGGAGGGTTTCCTCTACCCACGCATCCTGCAGACCTTCTATTACCTGTACCCGATCATGAACAAGTACATGCCGCTCAACTCCCAGGCGCGAGTGGAAGGCGCCATCGACCAGTTGATTGTGCTGATCAGCAAGCCCTACCAGGAGGAAAGCACGCTCTCGATGCCCATCACCCGTGACATGTCCCAGAGCCTCCGTGCGGTATTGGAGCTGTGGGCCAAGAAACTGGTGAAACGCAACTATCCGCCACAACAACTCAAGATGAGCGATTACGACAACCTCTGAGCTTGTGTGGGAGCTGAGCTTGCGCGCGATGAAGGCACCTCGGTCTTTCGAATGACCGCGTTATCGTTCATCGCGAGCAAGCTTTGCTCCCACAGGCTCGCACCCAGTGTCACTCGGTACTTTTCAAAGGAATGACCTATGAAAACCAGTCTCTTGAACCGGTTGCTGCTGTTGATCCTGCTGTTCAGCCCGCCTCTGTTCGCCCAGGACAGCGGTGCCGTGTACTTCACCATGGGCGTGCACAACACCGAGGGCTGCAACGAACAGAACGGCAACTGCATCGCCAAACGCCTCCCAGGCGAGCCTTCCGATCCGTTTTTCCCGGCGTTCTGGATCAGCGACTGGACCATGTACCGGGTGATGCACAACTACGAAAAAAACCCGCCGCCCTACAGCAATCCACCCTCCACCCTGACCCCGGCGGACTACACCGTCTCCCGAGGAACCAGCTACTACGACACGGCCTATATCCCGGCCGATGGCGATGGTTTCGGTGCGATGATGGAGCACTATGAGAAGTACTGCCTGCCGATCTTCCCGATCAAGAACAACAACTACACTTGCTCCTTCGTGTCCCTGGGCAACAAGGCCTACTTCCTGACCTACCCGCAGGATCGCCCCAAGGACATGCCGGCCTGCTGCATGTTTTCGCCGATGAATCATCCGCCGCGGCAAGACTTCATCCAGCACCTGCCCTACAGCGCCGAGCGCAGCCAAAACCTCGACGGTAGCGTGCAGGCCTACGCGCTGGACCTTCAATCGCCGCAGGGGCCGATCCTGTTCGGCTATGCCTTCTACAAAAAGATGTCGGGACAACCGCCCTACCGGCAGCCCCAGTCGTTCTTTTTCTCCGGTGACACCAGCGTCGCCAATGCCCCCATCGTCAGCCAGAACTACACCAACTTCCGCATCGCCAAACCGGACCCTGCCCAGACCTGGGCGCAAGTGGCCGCGATGTGCCCGGCGAATCCACCGCCGTGCCAACTGTTCGAGCCACCGGCTTCACAGAGCAACGGGCAAAAGGCGCAGTGGAACAAGCTCATGCAGCGCAAACCCTGACAATGACGAAGGATCGCCATGAACATTTCAATCCGCCTCACCGTGGTACTACTGGGCTTGGCGAACCTTCCAGCCCAGGCCTTGGAGCAATCCCAGGAGCAAGCCTTGCGACAGGCGCAGGCCACCAGCCTGAATTGCCAGCCCCCCAGCACCGCGCCGGCGACCAACGCCAGCCAGGATCTGTTCGATCAATACAGCTGGCAGTTGTTCATCGCCATGAACTGGCCCGCCCAGGCGGGGCAACGCGGTGATCCCGACTGCAGTAAACAGCCGGGGGACCCCGGCTACACCGTCTGGCAGACCTACAAGACCGTGGAAGAAACCTTCCTGCCACTGGGGGCCGATCCAGGCCCCTGGAACACCCCACAGCTTGCCAAGAGCCTGGGCATCATCAACATCGCCGCGCTGAAGAACAGCTCCCAGGTGAATGCCGTCGACCAGGCCGTCGGCGGCTGGCTGATCGACCAGGCCGGCAACCCGACCTACTACGACATCTCGGCCAACGAGACCTCCTACAACTACATCGTCGCCAACCAGTTCTATAACGCCGATGTGGTTTCCAGAGCCAACAACATCAACTTTCCCTATGGGGTCATCGAGGTCAAATCGAGCTGGCGCATCCTCACCACGAATGACAACGCCAGCCGCTACCTGACCATGCTCGCGCGCGTGGCCACGTTCGACGACCAAGGCCAGCGCACCGGCGTCACCGAGGCCTACCTGGGGCTGGTGGGCCTGCACGTCATCACTAAGGTGAACGGCTATCCGCAGTGGATCTGGTCGACCTTCGAGCAGATCGACAACGTTGCGCCCAAAACAATGGTGAACGGTGTATGGGTCGACCAGCCGGCAGCCGGCACGGCCTATTCCTACTTCAACCCCAGCGCCCCGGCAGCCACCCTCAACCAGTCGCCCTGCGACTGGCAGACCCAGGGCGCACACCTGGTCTGCGTGCCCAAACCCGGCACCACCTTCCAGACCCCGAACCCGTTGAACCGCTTCACGCCGATCGCCGAGATCACCAACGAGGTCAACGCCCGTTACCGCAGCGACCCGGACCTGCAACGCAGCGTATTGAAGTACTACCAACTCATCACCACCCAACGCCCGCTGATGCCGGACAACCCCAGCAACCCGCTGGGCCAGCCGACCCCCGCCCTTTCGGCCAACGTGACCATGGAAAGCTACATCCAGCCCAACAGCAGTTGCATGAACTGCCACTCCATGGCGACACCGGTCAAGAGTCCCTACAAATCCGATTACTCCTACCTGTTCAAATTCGCCAATGCGCCTGTCGGCAACACCATCAAGGACGAGGAATAACTCATGAGCATCCTGAACGGACCACGGCTGAACTTCTGGGGCGGCATCCGCACCGACGTCAGCCTGCCGAACAACTCCCCGACCATTCCTTACGATGGCAACGATGACTGGCCGCTCTTCGACCTGACCACCTCGACCCTGGCACCGGGCGCCGAGTCCTACTCCGATGACCAGTTGAACAACATGATCAATGCTCCCACCGGCGACTACTACACCGCCGGTGGCTGGAATCACTACGGGCAACATGTCGTCGACATGCAGAACGCCCTGATCAGCTCCCAGGGCATCCCCGGCAGCATCAACACCACCGGCGACCTGGTGGGCCAGGCCGTCTATTTGCTCGGTTCGGTGGACCCGGTGACCGGCCAGGGGCCCGTTTCCGGCCCGATGATGGTGGACCTGGACCCCACCGCCTCGACGACCACCCAAATCTTCGTCGGTGGCCTGCAGATCGGTGGCAACGACAACATCCAACTGCTGATCCGCAGCAACACCGTGTGCAGCAGTTTCGACGTGGCGGGACGTGTGCTGCTGCCGAAAAAAATGGACGCGCCGGGCTCTTTCCACGCCAGCGGCACCTTTCAACTGACCTTTCCCTTGAGCAGCATTGTCAGTTGGAACCAGAACAGCAGCGGCCTGCGCTCGATCATCCAGGCACCGGGGGCGACGGGCATCGTCCTGCGTTTCGTCATGTTCGAAATGTGCCCGACGATGACCACCGAACAACTGGACGCCGACTACGCCGCCGGCAAGTACACGCCCAACCCGAGCATCGGCCGGGTCATCGGCACACTGGCCCCGGCCTTCGCCGACGAGCCGCTGAACTGCCAGCCGGGCCGGCAACTGGTCAACCAGAGTACCGGTAATGCCGGCTATGCCGACCTGGGCGACACCGGTTACCTGAGCATCGACATGGTGAACGTCATTCCGAAGGAAACCTTCCGGGCCGCCAGGGACGACATCACCAGCCCGATCGGCCCCAACGCCGATTACGGGACCGTGACCATCAGCGCCGGCGCCACCACCCTGACGACCCTGGAGCCGACCAGCCGCTTTTTATTCGACTACTACGTGTATGGCGGCATCGTCGACCTGCCCCTGACCGCCGACCAGCTGCAGGCAGTACGCACCTCTGCCTTGGCGATCAACGCACCGGGCAAGGTCGCCGGTACCACGTTGCAAGCCACCGAGTCGACCTATCGGATCTATGCCGACCAGCGCAACGTCTACCTGGAGGACTATCCCAACGGCCTGTCGATCACCTTGCAGGTCAGGTACCTGGGCGGAGCGGTCCCCAGTACGACCGAAATCGGCCTGCAGGCAATCCCGGCAGCGGATCCTCCCACGTACAAAGAACCGCAGTACTGGGACTTCCTCGACTACCCTGACTCGCTGACGGTCAGCGCCGGCCAGCTTTCAGTCTGCTTCCCCGTCAGCGTCAAGCCGGGCAGCGCCGCCCAGGCCGGTTTCGTCGCCCTGACCTGCACGGCCAACGGCCTCGACAGCAGCGCTTACTTCACAAACTTTCGCAAGTACGCCCAGACCGACTTCGGCATTCCCCAGGGCACCACCATCACCTGGCCGCTGATGTACCCCAACGTGCTGCGCTTTCACTACCTGGCGTTCCCCGCCATGTCGCGCTATATCCCGCTGAATCAGCCCGATGCAATCAAGGGTGCCAAGAACCCCATCCTCGCCCGCACCTCGGATGCCTACAAAGGCACCACGCTGTTCATGCCGGTGGTGCGCTCGATGTCGCCCTGCCAACGGGCGTTGCTGCGGGCCTATCTCACCGGTGAACCGTGGCAACCGCCGCAATGACCGTATCCCCTGCTCATTCACGGAGAGAGCCTATGCCCGTTCCCCTTCAGATCCCCGCACACCCCGGGGAAAGCCTGCGCCCCAGCACCCTGGTCGCCGAGGACTTGCTGAACCCTCGCGGCCTCTGCCTGCAAGCCGACGGCAGCCTGCTGCTCACCGAAGCAGGCTCGGGGTTGCCCGACCAACCCTTCAGCGGCCGTATCAGTCGACTGCGACCGGATCCGCAGCGGCCCGGCGCCTACCTGCCCCGCGAAACCCTGGCGCAAGGGTTTCGCGCCATGAACATGCAGGCGCGCATGCTGCGCGATGAAATCATGGGGGTGTCGGACATCGCCTGCGGTGACGGACGCTGCCTGGTCAGCCAGACCGATTATGTCGCCGGGTCCAAACTGCTGGACCTGCAATTCACACCGCCCGAACCGGTCTTTCATAGCCGTGGCAACCTGAATGCGCTGTGCTACCACCCGACCCGCGGCAGTTGGCTGGCCGTCAAGCCCGATACTAATCAGTTGGTGGAGTTCGTCACAGGCCAGGAAGAGCGCGTGCTGGCCCAACTGCCCGAACTGGATCAAGGCCAGGAAGCCGTTCCCGTGACGCTGGTGTACGAACCGGCGACAGACGCCGTGCTGATCAGCCTGTTCTCGGGCGAACTGCACGGCAACCCGAACCGCAAGGGCATCGACTTTGCCGAGAAGGCCGGCCAGGTGATCCGGGTCTGGCCCGCCAGTGCCAGGATCGACATCCTGATTTGCGGCCTGCAACTGCCCACCGGGCTGGCGCTGCGCCCCAACGGCCAACTGCTGGTGCTGGAACTCTGCGAGCGCCTGCAACAACCGCTGCTCCCCGACTGGAACGGCGAACCCCTGCATGGCGGCTTTACCCGGTTCAGTGGGCGACTGCTGAGCTGCGACTTGCAAACCGCCCAGGTCACGGTGCTCGCCCGCGACCTGGATACCCCTTCCAACCTGTGCCTGTTACCGGACGCGGTACTGGTCAGCGAAGGCATGGGGCTGGTCGGGCGGCCACTGCCCACGGCAGATGAAGGCGTGGTGCCGTTAAGTGGCAGACTTCGTCGGGTGCAACTCTGAACAAACGCTCAAGGCCACAGGCAAAAAAAACGGCGCTTACCCTTCATGGGGTAGGTGCCGTTTTTCCTTGACTCAGCCAGCGGTGACCGTCATGCCACCGTCCGCCATGACCACCGAACCGACGATAAAGCTGGCACGGTCCGACGCCAGGAACGCTACCACCTCGGCAATTTCTTCCGGCTGTGCGGCCCGGCCGATAGGCGCGGCTTGACCATGCTGGGCAAGGAACGCCGGGCCGTCCTCGACCACGTCATTGAGGATGTTGGTGACCACATCGCCAACGCCGACCGCATTGACACGAATACCCTGTTCGATGGCTTCCAGCGCCAGGGTCCGCGTCAGTTGCGCCAGGGCGCCCTTGGAGGCGGTGTAGGCAGCAATGGTCGGGAAGGCAAAATAGGACGCGTAGGAGGCAATGTTGACGATGGCCCCCGACTGGTTGGGCATCATCGCCTTGACCGCTTCGCGTGAATGCAGGAAGGCCGCGGTGGCGTTGACCGCCTGGATGCGCTCCCAGTCCTGACGCGTCATGTCGATCACCAGTTTGTTGATGATGATCCCGGCATTGTTGACCAGGATGTCCAGCCGGCCGAACTGCTCGAGCGCCAGGCCGACGGCGCGCTCGGCGGCGCCGTCCTCGGTGATGTCGGCCTCCAGCGGTACCAGCCCGGGACGAGCCAACTCATGGACGGCGGGGTTGATATCTTCCGCAACCACCTTGGCGCCACGGGCATGCAACAGCAAAGCAATGGCTTTGCCGATGCCACTGGCGGCGCCGGTGACCAGTGCAACCTTGCCTTCGACTTCGTGGGGAATGCTGTGTTGGAAATGGGTCATGATCGCTCTCCTGCGTGAGCAGGCCGACGAGGCATTCGCCGGCCCGACGCCCGTGGGCGCTGTCGTTATCGACGGCTTCACTCTCTCGCAACGGAGAATGCCGGGCTTTCGCAGGCTTGCTGGGACTGTCGGGGTTTTGCGCAAAATGTGGCCAGGGATCGCCCCCGCTGGGCCCTGTAGGAGCTGGCGAAGCCTGCGATCTTTTGATCTTGATCTTGATCTTTCGCTTGAGATTCTAGTGTCTGGGGAAAGATCGCAGCCTCGTTGCACTCGACAGCTCCTACACAGCTCCTACAGAGTCAGGAACAGTGCCGAGGTCCAGACCCGTGATTGATCCCGCTGGCGGGCGCAGATGAACAACGGGTGTTCACGACCTGGCTCAAGACCCAACCGGGCAAGTTCGATTGTCCCCTCCAACTCACGGGGCAGCGCTGCGGCGGTCACCCGTTCCAGGGACACCTTCAACTCCGCGCCCGGCAACTCTTCGACCACTTGCGATTGCGCCAGCAACTGTTCGCCGGACAGCGCCATCAACACCGTCGGCGCGTGTACGTAAGGTTGCGGTTCGGACGGGTCGCCGACCTTGACGTAGTTGTCGATACGGCTGTGGACCTGCAACGTCGCGCCGGCCAGTTGCGACAGGTCGATTTCGATGCTGTCGGTATCGCCGTTGGTGTCGGTGCGAAACGCCAGGACTGTCGCATCCTTGCGCCATACGGTCTGCTCGGGATGGTCGAGGCCCAAGGCGCGGAAGCCATTGATGACCGCCCCCGTGATGCGGATCTCACCGGTCCAGTAGGCGCCGCGATAACGGTCCTTGATCCGTGCGCCCCCCAGGCGCAGGCGAACGCGTTGCTTGCTAAAACCCAGCTCCTGATGCAGGTTGCGCGACCAGATCAGCTTGTCGCCATCGAACAGATCGACCTGCTCCCAGCCCGCCTCGCCCAACAGTCGATAGTCCAGCGAGGCATTCGAATCGGCGGTGAAAACCTCACCCATGAAATGCTTGCCCTGGCGCAGGTTGGCAAACGAGCGTTCACCTGTCGTGGCAAACGTGCGGCGGGCGCGCAGGGCCTTGCCAACACTGGCGCGGTCGAAAGCCTCGGCGACAACGCCGGTCAGCCCGCCACGGGAACCGAACACCGCCGTGGCCGGCACGCCGCCACCGCAGCGGCCCTGGTGTTCATCACTGTTCGCCGCGGCGCCCACCCGATAACCGCGCTGCAACGCTTCGGCGTAGACCCAATGGAACTGGCCCCAGGCCGAACCGACCTCGATCAGCCGCTCGAGCTCCGGGTGATGCCAGTCGAGGTTGCAACGGCGTCCGCCGACGTGGGGCATCATCAGATGCCCTTCGGGGTCCTTGGCATAGGCGGCGTACAACTCGTCCACCGGCCAGGCGCCCGGCTTGATGGTGCCGGCGGTGAACTCGTTCCATTCGAAGGAACGCACCAGCCGCCCCTGGTTGTCGAAGGGGAACTCGGGCTTGCGGTCATGCAGGAACACCACGTTGCGGTCGCCGCCGGCGCAAGAATTGCCGCACCATTCGGTGCCGGGATAACAAACAAATCGCCCCGGTTCGTTGAGTTCGTGAATCAGCTTGACCGCCTGGTCCCAGCGTTGCTCGGTGATATTGAAGTCATTGGCGGTGTAACCGAGTACATCGAGCCCGGCGACATCGCGACCGTAGCTAAGGTTATAGAGGGTGTCGTTGGTGCCCACCGTGTCATCGGAATGCACATGCAGGTCGGCGTAGAGCGGGCGCAACGCTGTACCGGCCGGGTCGACGGTAACAAAGGCCTGGGCGCCGTAGACAAAAGGCTCTGCCACCTTGGCGGACAAACGCCACTCGCCCACGGCCCCAAGATCAAGCCCCTCGAGCCGGGCCGTGGCCCAACCTTCGGCGGCCAGAGTGAACGGCTGTTGGCGCTCGCCGCCTTCTGGATCCACGAGGGTCAAGACACCGTTGAGCGGCAAGTTTCGGCAGGTGTTGCCCCAGGCATCGTCCACCCGCAACAGGACATCGAACGCCTCACCGGCGCTGACCAATCGAGGCACGATCAACTGCACGTTCCGCGCCGGCCCCGGCACGATGTCCAGCAAGGGATCACCCGGCACCTCGGCAAATTTCGAGCTGCCCAACGGGTCGATGAACAGACGGAAACGGAAGTCTTTCTCGACGAAACTCTGCACCCGCGTCCCCGCCCCGCCCTGGCGTCGGTCGCCCAGACGAATGATGACCTTGTCGCCCGGGTTCAGGTAACCGTCGATGATGTCGATGATGATCGCTTTCTGGAACGGCCGTTCATGGCCCTTCTGGTCGAAGCGCACTTTCAAGTGCTGCACCGTGGCCTGGCTCTGGCCACGCACCAGTTCACCCGCGTGGTATTCGGCGCTGACGTAGTTGGGGCCGGACGGGTTCGAGGTCTGGAACAAAGCCCAGTCGGAGTAGAACTTGAAGGCCAGCTTGAGCCAGGCACCGTCCGCCAGGCCGCTGCCACCGACCTCGTAGACCAAGGTAATTTCATCCCACTGCCCGGCGACCAGCGTGTCACGGTCACAGTGGACGCTGCCCAGGAACGGACGTTTCTTGTTGCGCTCGTACAGGCCTTGCGGGGCGATGTAATGCCCGGCTTCGCGGGGATCGAAAACGTTACTCACATGACACCTCGTGCAGTGGTCCACTGAAGGTTTGAAAGGGGGGACGAAGACAAGCAGGCAGCGCTTACTGCACGCGCCATTTCTGGTAGTGACGCTCGATGCGCCTGAATACAAAGCTCTCCATCAGCCAGGCAATCAGGCCGATCACGACAATGCCCAGCAGCACCTGGCTGCTGTTGCCGATCTGGCCGCCCGTGGAGACCATCCAGCCGATGCCCTGGGAGGCGCCGATCATTTCCGCCGCGACCAGTGCCCGCCAGCCCTGGCTGAAGCCAATGCGCAAGGCGGCGGTCACGAACGGCAACGAGGCCGGCAGGTAGACGTGGGCCAACAGTTGCCAGGCGTTGGCACCCAAGGTGCGTGCCGCGCGGACTTCACCGCCGCGAATACTCTGCACGCCCTCCTGGATGGTCACCGCCATGGGGAACATCGCAGCAATGAAAATCACCAGCACGATGGACACATAACCCAGGCCGAAAATGATCATGATCAGCGGCGCCCAGGCAATCGGCGGGATGGCCATGAACAGGCTGTTGAGCGGCGAGATAAAGTCGCGAAAACGCGAGGACAGGCCAGCGCCAGTGCCCAGGGCAATCGCAACGATCACCGCCGCGCAAAAGCCCCCCACCTCTTCAAGCACACTGGCCTGCAGGTGCTGCCACAGCGAACGGTCGCCCAGCCAGCGCACCGCCTCGCGGGCAACGTCCCAGGGCTGCGGCAGGATGTAGGTGGGAAAGCGGCTCGCCAGGGCGATCCAGATCAACAGCAGGAATGGCAGCGACGCCCATCCCCAATTCGGTTTTGGCAAGGACATGACGGACTCAGTGCGCGGCTTTTTCGAGGTAGGAGGTATCCACGATCTGATCAGTCTTGAGCGTGGTCTCGATAAAGCCCAGGTCGTGGGAGTAATCCATCAGACGTTGGATGAACTGGATGTCCGACGCCTGCAAATCCGCCGACCAGCCCAGCCGGGTACGGGCCTGGGCGACGATGGCGTCCGGGGCGATGGTCTTGCCGTCAGTGCCTTGCACTGCTTCAAGCTTGAAGGCCTCGGCGATGAGCCGGTTCGACTCGGCGGGATGCTCATTGAGGAAGGCGATGGCCTTGCGATGGGCACGCAGCAGCTTCACCACATCATCCGGGCGCTCCTGCAAGGTTTTCGGCAGGGCGATCACCACGTACCACGGGTACTGGGGCAGCGCCTGGTTGAGGTCCAGCAGGATCCGGCTCGAACCACGTAACACCGATTGGCTGACGAAGGGCTCCCAGGAAAATGCCGCGTCGACGACGCCGCGTTCCAGGGCCGCGTTCATGTTGCCCGGCGGCATGTCGATGATGTCCAGGTCCTTGTCAGGATCGAGCCCGGCCTTTTCCTTCAGGACATAGCCGCGCAGCAGCACATCCATGCCGCTGCCCTTCTTGACCCCGGCCAGTTTCTTCCCCTTGAGCGCATCCAGGCTAGTGATCGGACTCTTGGCGTCGACAATCACTGCAGCCTGACCGTAGTTGACCTTCGCCAGGATCCGGCTTTGCAGCCCGCGGGAAAACCACTGGTACACCGGCGGCGTGCCGACATAGGCCACATCCAGTTCACCGGCGGCCAGCGCCTGCTGGATCACCGGGCCATCGCCCAATGCCTTGAGGTCGACGTTCAAGCCTTCCTCGCGGTAGTAACCCTGTTTGTCGGCAATCAGCGCCGGGGCGTTGGCCATGGCGAAGACGTACCCCACACGCAAGGGTTTCTCCTCGCCCGCCACGGTGAATGCACTGCCTGCCAACGTGGCAGCAGACAATGTAAAGGCAAGCAGCGAACGTTTGATCATGCTGTCAGCTCAAGTCGAGGGATGGGGTGAGCAATGGCCTGAGGCGCGTCCATCACCTGGGCAATGCGCGTCATCAGTTCATTGCGGTAATCCAGGAAGGCCGGCAGGCGGCGGGTTTTCAGGTTGCTGCGGGGGCGCGGCAGGTGGATCTCCAGCTCGCTATGAATACCGCCCGGCGCGATGTTGAGCACGACGACCCGATCGGCCAGGAACACCGCTTCGTCGATGTCGTGGGTGATGAACAACACCGTCTGGCCCAGTTCGGCCCAGATGCGCAACGTCTCTTCGTTCATGCTGTTGCGGCTGATGGCATCGAGCGCGGCGAACGGCTCGTCCATCAGCAACACGCTAGGCTCCAGTGCCAGGGTCCTGGCCAGGGAAACGCGCTGTTGCATGCCGCCGGACAGCTGGTGCGGCAGCCGATGCGCCGCATTCTCCAGACCAACCAGGCGCAGGTACTGCAACGCCTGGGCGCGCTGCTGCGATTCGTCGATTCGAGCGCTCATCCGCAGACCGAAACGGACGTTTTCCAACGCGCTCAACCAGGGAAACAGTTGCGGTGCCTGGAACACATAGCCCAATTCCGAACGCTCCGGACGTACCGCTGTCTGGTTGATCGTGATACCGCCGCTTTGCGGTTGCACGAACCCCGACAACAAGTTCAGTAAGGTGGTTTTGCCACAACCGGATGGCCCCAAGATCGCGACGAACTCGCCAGGCTTGGCATTCAGGCTGAAAGCGGAAAACACGGGGTGCCCATTGGGGTAACTGAAGCTGATGTCATCGACCGTCAGGGCATCGGCTTGCGGCTGTGCGTAAGGAAAGGTTTTGAGCATGGCAAGTGTCGTCAGGTCGTTTACAATGGGAACACCTGACATAATACGTATTAATACAAGTAGTCCTAATAACCTATTTTTATAACCTTAGAAGTGAAGGCACCTTGCCCCGCTCAAGGCCATGGAAGCTGACCGTGTCCACGTCCATTCTTCGCGACAGCACCACCTCGCTCTACGAACAGATCGCCCATCAGCTGTTGGAGGAAATCCAACGCGGCGACTACGAACCCAGCGGCAAGCTGCCGTCCGAGGCACAGTTGGGCGAACGGTTCGGGGTGAGCCGCGTCACGGTTCGCCTGGCGGTAGGCAAGCTCAGCGAAGACGGCGTGGTGGAGCGCAAGCAAGGCAAAGGCACCTTCGTGGCGGCCAAGCAGGTACGCCACGGCCTGGATGCGTTACGCAGTTTTCATGAGGCGTTGTTACTGCAAGGGCTGCAACCAAGCATGCAGGTGGTCAGCCATGCCCTGCAGCCCGTTCCAGAGACCCTGCGTGGTTTGTTTGAGGAAGCAGACGACTGCCTGCTCCTGGAGCGGCTGCACTTCGTCGATGACGAACCCATCGCGTTGGGACGCAGCCACTTACCGGCAGCGCTGGCCGGCGTGGCCTGGGCGGAAGTCGAACATCAGCCGATCTATTCCATTCTCGAGTCGATCACCGGCCTGGCGGTCACCCGTGCCGACCTGGCGATCCGTGCGCAGGAAGCCGACAAAAGCCTAGCCAGCGCGTTGCAGGTCAAACGCGGCGCCGCGCTGCTGGTCATGGAGCGCACGTCCTATTTTGCCGACGGCCGCTGCTGCGACCGCACGACGTTTTTCATCCGCCCGGAACGCTATGCCTTCATCCTTAGCGGTGTTTTCAAATCCACGACGGCCAATTGATCTCGACGGATTACGCGTCAACGTGATGAGGCGGCAGGGCCTGGCCTGACAAAGCACTGTTCCATGACCCGTTGCCCCCATTGCTGCCCTTCTTGCTCCAGCTCCAACTTGAACCCGAAATCCTCGTACAACTTGCGAGCAGCGTCGAGCCCCTGAAACGTCCAGAGGCTCGTTGAACTGAAGCCCCACTCGTCACAGAACTGCATCGCTTCAGCCAACAGACGCCTGCCAGCGCCCTTGCCTCGCGCCGAATCATCCAGAATGAAGCAACGCAGCACCGCACTGCCGCCCTCGCCTTCGCCGTCGATGGCGATCGAACCGACCACTCGTTCGCCATCCAGGGCCACCCAGACCTCGTTGCGCGGGTTATGCAGACGCCCCATCAGCTCGGCCATGTCCGATGCAACCAGGCTTTCAAACGGCTGGCCGAAGTTTGAATGCCTTGCGTAATAGTCCGCATGCATTTGCACAATGCGGCCGATGACGCCAGGACGGTAGCCACGCGCAATCTCCAACTGCGTCGGCGCAGGCGGCTCTGTACCGAGTCGATGGGCGTGCAGTGCGACGGCATAGCTGGCAATCCCCTCACTCACGGTCTGACATTGCTCGCTGGATAAATGCGACATGGCCGCGACAACCTGTTGCGTGGCGAAAGTATCAATGGTTCGAAGAGTGTTTTGCCCCTGCACGGTGAGTCGCAATCGCTTGGCGCGTGCATCCTGTTCATGGGCAATTTCTTCGATCTCGCCGGCCTCGATGAGCTTGCGAACCATCCGGCTTACGCTGGATTTTTCCAGGCCAAGCAACTCGACAAGCTCGCCCGCGGTCAGGGACTCACGATTGCCGAGCTCCACGATTGTGTGCACCGACGACGGCGGATAATCCGTCGCAGCCAGCGTGCTGTGCATGAACCCCAGCTCGCGCACCATGAGACGCGACGCCGAACGGATGTTCTCAATCAGATCTGGTGGGCAATGGTTCACGGCGGACCTCGGACAAAATGAGCGATTAGTTGTATTGCACAACTAAATACTCATCAGTGCACTCAGTCAAGCTTCCCGGTCCAATTCCAGGATAACGTCAAGACCTTCCAGGCCCATGGCATTGCCGCCATGCCTTCATGTTGCTGGCATGCGCGCTGGTGGGGGTAATTGCGATTGGCTGAGCGCCAGTTGCTGGCTTATCAGCGATAACGTTCGGGGCTTACAGAGGCTCTGCGGTCTGGATGAGCGAGTTCAACACCAGCTTGATTTCAACAGCCGGGTCTTTATGCCCTTGCAATATCAGGCCTTCCGCCAGGGCGGTGAAGGTCTTGGCAAGCGCGGCGTAGGCCAGGGGCGGCTTCTTGCCAGCATGATTGAATATGATGGTAATCAACTTGCCCAAGGCCTCGCTGTTTTCCTCATGCAAGTCGTAGTAATGCGGCGAGAACTCTTCATCGCGCAGGGCGATCAATTGCAACTCGGCATCGAGGATCGCACAGCGGGTATTGTTCTTCAGCGTATCGATATAGGTATTCAAGCCGTGGCTCAACTGCTCCGCCGAGTATCCCGATGCCAGGGTCGTACTCAATCGGTCGATCTCAACTCGCTTGAAGCGTTGAGTCAATTGCAGCAGCAAGTCCGATTTACTTGAAAAATTTGAAAAAAAGGCGCCTTTGGAAAAGCCGGCCTCCTCGGCAATAACGTTGACGCTGGCGGCATGAAAGCCTCTTCGGATCATCAGCTCAGTGGCTGTGTCGAACAATCTGTCTCTTGTTACTTGCTGGCTCTCTTCTCGACCTAGTCTCTTTTTAATCACGCCCTCGGCTCCTTTGGCCAAACAAAATATCTACGTGTAACTGGATGCAACGAATCGACGCCTCACTGTACGGAACCCGTTCTCGCCATCATATCTTATACGCGCCTTGTTCAATCATTTACATTTTAACTTTCAAAAACCGCCATGTATGTGCCATGTAGTTGGAGCAACCGGCAGGGCACGCTAGATGAGCCGGTGGCCACAGTTTTTGCCGGTGTACAGGCGAATTGAAATTTTCGTTTGCCCCCACTCGATAAGTCCCTGACGTGGTGTCGGGCGACTCAAACCGGATATTTTTCTGTCCGACACCCCACGCTGGAGCGTGAAAAAACGGGCATGAAGCCCGATGCAGAGCCATCAGCTCATCAATCCGACGAAATACCACTTGATTTTCAGATACCGGATGGTTTTTACTTGCGCCGTTGGTGGAGCCCAACGCCTGATCAGGGCATCGAGTCAGTGACACGGGTCTCGATGCGATGGCAGGTCACCTCACAGGAGCGGGATTTTAATGGAATATGCCTTCGTTACAGGCGCTACTGGCCTGCTCGGGAATAATGTCGTTCGTGCGCTACTAAAACGAAACATCAAAGTAAAAGCGCTGGTTCGTTCTGTAGAGAAAGCCCGAAAACAGTTCGGCAACCTGCCCGTGGAGTTGGTCGAAGGCGACATGCTCAATGTCGATGCTTTCGCCCATGCCCTGCAAGGGTGTGACGCCCTGTTTCATACGGCCGCCTATTTCCGCGACAGTTACAAAGGCGGGAAACATTGGCAAAAACTGTATGACACCAATGTGACCGGCACCGAGCGTTTGTTGCAAGCCGCTTATGACGCCGGCATCCGTCGTGCAGTCCACACCTCTTCCATTGCCGTGTTGAAGGGCAATCGGGATCAAGTGATCGATGAAACCATGTCTCGCAGTGAGTTGGAGGCTGACGATTACTACTTGAGCAAAATATTGTCCGAACAGAAGGTCCAGCAATTCCTGGCGCAGCACCCGGACATGTTTATCGCCATGGTCCTGCCAGGGTGGATGTTCGGCCCCGGCGATATCGGCCCTACTTCGTCAGGACAGTTCCTGCTCGACTTTGTCGGACAAAAATTGCCCGGCGTACTCCCCGGAAGCTTTTCCGTTGTCGATGCCCGGGACGTCGCCGAGCATCAAATCGCGGCCATCAGTCGCGGCAGGTCCGGAGAACGTTACCTGGCCGCCGGCAATCACATGGACATGAAGAGCATTTTCCAGGCGCTGTCCAGCGTCAGTGGCATAAAAGCCCCAGAGCGAAAAGTGCCTCTGTTCATGCTGCGAATCATCGCGCTTATCTATGAAGGTTACTACCGGATCACCAAAAAACCGGTGCTCATCAGTACCTCCACAGTCAAGCTCATGGAGCAAGAACAAGGCCGTACTCATTTCAGCCATAACAAAAGCTCACGGGAGTTGGAGTGCAAGTTCCGCCCTGTTGCTGAAACCCTGACCGATACCCTGGATTGGTATCGGAATAACAACTACACAGATGCTTAATTGAAACATTTCATATATAGCCTACCTCTGTAGTACTTTTTTTGACTAGCCATACACCCAAGGATTGAGAGAGGTTGGTAAATGAAAAGCCTTTCATATAAAGAAGGTTTTCTGCATCGCTTTGTCGGTTTTTCGGAATCGTTCCCCGAGCAAGTTGCTATTCGGCATCTGGACACGGAAGAAGATACCGTTACTTACCGAGAGTTGCACATCAAGGCTGAACAATGCAATGGCGCTCTTACAGCGCTTGGTGTATTGCCTGGCGACAAAGTAGCGCTGGTGCTGCCCAATGGGGTGGCATTCATCGCTTACTACTTGGCGATCATCGGGCGAGGCGCCATTCCGGTCATCCTCAACTACAAGTTGACCCCCTTCGAAATGGCCAATGTCGTCAGCCTCGCCAGGCCGACGCTCGTGGTCACGACCGAAGCGCTATGGGTGCAACACAGTGAGGTATTCCAGGCTGACAACGGTGTCAGGCACTCCCTGGTGCTGGACGGTGGGAGCGAACCGTCATCGCCCCTGCCCGCCAACGCAACGGCCCTCTCTCAACTGCCTTGCCAGATCGAACCCTTGTTGTTGCCCGAGGGCAATCCGATCGTCTCGGTACAATTCACCTATCGTGGCATCGGCAGGCCCCTGGCGGTTTCTCACCGTTATCTGGACCTGACGCAATCGAGCGACGGGCTGCATGAGCACTTTCATCTGCAAGGCGTCGGATCCGTTCATCTGGTGACGCTGCCGTTGTATGCCATCTTCGGCCTCTCCGTGATGATGGTGTTTCCTTTGAGCATTGGCGCCACCCTGCTAATGACCAACACCCTGCTCAATCGAGACCTCGCCGAAGTGCTGTCCGAGCATCAGGTCACCTTCGCCTGCCTGGTGCCCGACGTCATTCGCTACTTCAATACACGCCTGGCCAAGCGCAAAGGCGCGCTGTTGCCGCTGCACCCGCAGCTGATGATTTACTCGGGCGGCAGCCACCTGCCGGCCGATGAAGCCGAGAAGCTGGGGAAACTGCTGGGGTGCAATCCGGTGCTGCAAGGCTATGGGTTGACCGAAAGCATGCCGGTGATCGTCCAGAGCTCGATTGGCACGGTCCACCGTGGCGCCATGGGCCAGCCGATCAGCGGTGTGGAGCTGCGAGTCGTCGATGCCCAGGGCCAGGATGTGGCGCCTGGGCGCATCGGCGAACTGCTGATACGCGGCTCGATGGTGATCGACGGCTACAACGATGCCGAGGACACCAATGCGCGGTTCTTCCGCGATGGCTGGTTCCACAGCGGTGACCTGGTCTGGCGGGACGACGACGGGCATGTGTTTTTCTATTGCCAACGCCTGCGAATCTCGAAGATCAAGGCGCAGATGGTCGACCTGGTGGAAATCGAATCCGTCGCGCTCAAGCACCCTGACGTGCTGCGTGCCAAGGCCTATATCGTCCCGGACCACAAGGAAGTCAACGTGCTGCACCTGTGCGTCGAAGGGACCGGCGAGCTGACCCAGAACGCGCTGTCCACCCTGCTTTCGCGCGACCTATCGGGCTTCAAGCTGCCCAAGACCATCGAGATTATTTCTCTCAAGGAAGAGGCACATGCACGCTAACAGCACACAACCGGTCCTGGCCGTTTTCGACTTCGACGGCACATTGACCGACCGACACACGTTCTGGCGCTACATGCGCTACATCGTGGGCACCCGCTCGTTCTGGCTGCGGATCATTCCCCTGCTGCCCAAGATGCTCAGCGTGATCGTCGGCATCACCCCGCTGATGCAAGCACGGCTGGCCTTCATTGCCTGTTACCTGGGCGGCCTGTCGGTGGAGCAAGAGCGCGAGCATGCCAAGTATTTCATCAGCGAGCTGCTGCCGCTCTGGCTCAGGCCCGAGGCGATGCGGCGGCTGCAATGGCATCAGTCCATGGGGCACGTCACCGCGCTGGTGAGCAATTCGCCGGAAAACTACCTGATCCCCTGGGGCCAGGCGGCGGGTTTTGACTATGTGTGCGGCACCCGCCTGGCCACGGCAAAGAACAAGCTGACCGGCGGAATATCCGGTACCAACTGTGTAGAGCGAGAGAAAGTCACGCGGCTCAAGGGCTGCTTGAGCAACCTTGATGATTTTTACATTTATGCCTACGGCGATTCATCAGGCGACGATGCCCTGCTCGGCATTGCCAACTCTCCCTTCTACAGAAACTGGTACTGATCGATGAACACTCTGAGCACGTTGGCCCCCAAGCATTTCAAGCGACCTGGCAGCGCCCCGACCGTGATGATCGTCGGTGCCGGTCCTGTTGGCCTGTCCCTGGCAATCCTGTTGAAGAAATGGGGCGTGTCGTTCCGCATCATTGAAAGGAACGCCGGCCCCTCGACGGCGACCAAGGCGATGGCCATCCATTCCCGGACCCTGGAAATCTTTCGGGACCTGGGCGTTGCCGAGCAAGCCATCAGCGACGGCTTCACGATCAACCAGTTTTCGGTGCAGTCCAATGCCAAGCGGGTACTGAACTACAACTTCTCCTACCTGGACGCGCCCTATCCCCTGCTCCTGAGCCTGCCACAGCCGCAAACGGAGAAAATTCTCCTGGAGCGGCTCAAGGCGCTGGGTGCCGAGGTGGAGTGGAATACCGAACTGGTGGACATCGAAAACCTGCCGGGTTCGGTGAGCATGACGCTCAAGCATGCCGACGGCACCGACGAACACTTCACCAGTCGTTGGGTGGCCGCGTGCGACGGTGCTCGCAGCAACATCAGAAAACGCCTGGACATGACCTTCGAAGGCTCGTCCTACGACCGCTTCTTCATGCTCGCCGATGCCGATATCGAGTGGTCCGGAAGCAAGGATGAGGGCGCATTCTTCCTGGGTGCGCAGGACGGTTATGTGGCCGTTGCACCGATCAGTGCTCAATCGCGTTATCGGCTGTTCATCGAAATGCCCTACAACCTGCCGCCAGAAGGCGAGCGCCCATCCTTGAGCCTGGAGAACTTCCAGCGCTTGTGCGAAGGGCGTGGGCAAAAGATGACGCTGTCCAACATTTCATCGACCACCATCGCCTCTTTCCAGCATCGCCGCGTGCAATCGATGCAGCAAGGCTCCGTGTTTCTGCTGGGGGACTCGGCGCATATCGGCAGCCCCATCGGTGGGCAATGGATGAACCTAGGGGTTTCCGAGGCCTACAACCTGGCCTGGAAAATGGCCTATGTCGATCAGGGCCTGGCGAACCCGTCCTTGCTCGACAGCTACAACGAAGAGCGCTACCCGGTTGCCCTGGAAGTCGAGAACACCGCCCACCGGCTGACGGGGCTGATTACAGTCCAACGTCGCGCCCTGGTGTGGTTGCGCGACAACGTCCTGCCGCTGTTGAGCAACCGTAAAAAGGCCCAGCGCAAACTGCCGTCGATGATTTCCGGTCATCAATATCACTATGAGAAAAGTGACTACATTCAAGAATCGCTGACGAAGAAGCAGCGCAAGAACTGGAGCAAGAAAGGGAAAAAACCCGAGTTCCAGACCGCACCGCCTCGCGCCGGGCAACTGGCGCCCGATGTCGAACTGTGGCAACTGCAAGGGATGCCAACAAAACGCTTGATCGACTTGTTCCACGGGACATTCACGCTGTTGATTTTCAGCGCGGCCGATCAGTTTTCGCCGTTGTTGCCAGGCTACTACACGCTGGCCAAGTCGGTGGAAAAGGACTACCCAGGCATCAAGGCCTACTGCGTGATCGACGCCCTGAGCGGCGCCGGCCTGCCGGCTTGGCACTCGACGTTGCTGGACCCCGATTGGCGGCTGCATAAGCGCTACCACGCCAAGGAAGGCACGATGATGCTGATTCGTCCTGACGGCTATATCGCTTTCCTCGGCGCCGATGCAATAACGCTGATGACATACCTGAACGTAAGGTCCGGGTTGCTCAAAGGCGCCAGAACAACAATATCTTGCGAGACCGAAGCAGTGGAACTCCAACTTTAAGTCGCTCCATGGCTACTGCCAGTTTGATTAATTGATATAAACAAGGCCCCGCCCTGGGCCATGATTTTTGATCTTTCTTACTTAAAGAAATATCGACCGACTTGGTTAGGAGAATCTTATGCGCTTGCAACTTAACGATGTTGTGCAGGAATTCATCGTGTCCAATGGGAGAATAGCCCATAGCTATTTCTCTCTTTCCGAAAAAATCATTGATTCACTGTGCGAATCCAATGTCGCCAAAGAATCGATATTACTGCGTCTCTTGGAACAGGCTGAAACGGTCACTGCGCATTATTTCAATGCTCATCAACAAGTCCTTGAAGGCGTTTATGCCAATGGGACCGAAGCTGCCGTCAACAAGAGTGTTCCCGTGCTGGAACCGGCTCATTCGAACCCGACCATACCGGCGCCGACGCCTGTCGTCGAAGCCGCCGCAGCCGTCGAAGAGACAAATGCACTCAGCTACGGGCAATGGTTGCGTGCGGAAATCAGCACGGTCACCGGCTTCCAGGCGCAACAGATCGACTTCGACCAGAGCTTCGAGAGCCTGGGGATCGATTCGCTGGGGCTGGTGGATATTTTCGAATCCCTGGCCCAGCACTTCCCGGAAAAGAAAGACCTGACCTCGCAGCTCTTCGACGCCCCTACCCCAACCGCTTTGCTGGCGCGGCTTGAAGCCGATCCGCAGGCGCCAGCGGTGGACGTCCAAGCGTGGGTATTCGAGCAATTGGCGACCATCACCGGCTTTACGGTCGAGCAGATCGACCCGACACAAAGCTATGAAAGCCTGGGCCTGGATTCGCTGGTGCAACTGGACTTCCTGGAGTCGGTAGTCGCCATGTGGCCTCAGCTCAAGGCCCACAGTTCCGAACTGGCCAACGCCAAGTTCCCGCAGGCAACCATCGCCCTGATTCAAGCCGCCCTGGCCGATCCCCAGCCGCAGGCGGTGCCTGGCGACGAGCCTTCACCGGCCACAACGAACACTCAAGGGCAGGAAGAAAACCTGCTGCTCAACGCCCTGTCTCCGTTGATCCCGGACGCCGCGCAGTCGATCGACATCCAGACGCCGTTCGCCCAACTGGGTCTCAACGGCTTTGCCCGAGAAGCGCTCTGCCAATCCATGGCGCAACAGTGCTCTGCCAGCGAGTTTGCCGGTGAAGCGCTGATGTCCCGTCGCACGCCCCAAGATGCCCTGTCGTTGCTCGCCAGGCTGAGCTGACCGGTAACGAGCGACAGGAATGGAATCCGGGTGATCGAACAGGTCACCCAGCTTTTTTGCGATCAGGGAGACAGGGTATGAGTGGCGCAGTCACAACAACGGGCGATTTTTGCTTCAGCGCGATGGCGGGCGAGTTTCCGGGGGCGCCGTCCACGGATGCGCTTTGGCAGTTGCTCTCGCAAGGGCAGATCGCACCGATCGAATCCATGCCGGCACGCTGGGAACTGGACAAGGCGTCGATCTATTCAAGCACGACCGGGGAAAAGGATCGCATCTACCTGGACAGCGCTTTTTGCCTGACCGACGACGCCTCGACCCCATCACGGCACGAAGGACGACAGGTCGCCATCGGCAAGAAAGTGCTCCAGGCGCTGCTCACCCAACTCGCTGGACAAGGCTCGGCGCTGAATAGGGAGCGCACCGCGCTGGTGGTCGCGACCTCCTGGAGTGACGAGAGCTATTTCGTCACCGGCATGTCCGGAAAAACCGACGCACCGGCGGGCTTTACACCGGGCGAACAAGTTGCAGAACTGGCGGCGGCCTTTGCCTTGGGTGGGCCGGCGTTATCGGTAGACACCGCGTGCAGTTCGTTCCCCTATGCCCTGGATATGGCCCAGGCGCTGGTCAACAGTGGCCAGGCGGACAACGCGATTGTCATGGCCCTCAACACCGTGCTGCCACCGGCACTGTTCCTGGGTTTCTCGCAATTGACGGCCTTTTCCGCCCGCGCGCGGATGGAAGCGTTCGGCCAGGACGCCGACGGCATCGTGCCGGGCGAATGTGCCGTGGCCTTTCTGGTCGAACCGGTGGCCCAGGCCCTGACGGCGCAGCGCCGTCCCCTGGGCGTGCTGCGCGCCTTGGGCATGTCCGCCGACGGCGCCGAAGGCTCGGTGTTTGCGCCAGGCAAACAGGCCCAGTACTCGGCCTACCAACGTGCCTATCGCGGCCTTGATCCACGGGACGTGGACTACATCGAGACCCACGGCACCGGTACACCGCTGGGGGACGCAACGGAGCTGGCCTCGCTGAACAGTTTCTTTGCCCCCCATCGCCCAGACGGCAAGAAAATCACCATCGGTTCGATCAAGTCGGTCATCGGTCATCCCCTGGCCGCTGCCGGCGGTGCTTCGCTCGCCAAGGCGTTGATGATACTGCGCCATAAAGGCATTCCACCGCAGCCCGGTTACCGCCCCAGCACGAAGGTCGACGAGACCTGCCTGCGACTCGCCACCCAACAGGTACACCCGCTGGAGGAGCGTCAGTCTGCAATCCGCATTGGCATCTCCAGCTTTGGTTTCGGCGGTGCCAACGCGCACCTGGTGGTGGACGAATACATTCCCGCCGACCGCCCTGCCACGCCCCCGGCGAGCGCCAGTGGCGTGGTAATGCTCGACCTTGCCATTGTCGAGGCCGAAGCAGCGCTGGGCAGCCACCGTTCCTTGCAGTCATTCCAGCAGCAACTCGATCAACCCGCCGCGCCCTCGGTCATGTTCCCCTATGGGCGCTTCGTTGATTACACCCCGGCGCCCGGTCAACCGTTGCTGGGCAAATTCCTCGCGCAAGACCACGTCATCGATATCGATGGCTTTGGCATGGGTCCCAAGCCATTGGCTCATGTCGACCCGTTCAAGCTGTTGATCACCGATCGCGTCAATCATCTGCTGCGACGTTTGCCAGGCGTGGCCGGTTCGCCCGGCACAGCGATGGTCATGTGCTGCAACATGGGTGGCGAGCGCTTCAGCAATGCCTACAGCAGCGCCCACACCTTCTACTCCCGGGCGCAAGGTGCGGCACCGGGCGTCGAGGTGACGGACGTGGCAACCATGCTGCCGAACATGTTGTCCGGCTACCCGGCGCAGATTTTTGACTTCAAGGGTTTCCATCAGACCCTGGTCGGCACGGCGGGACTGTTCTGGCAAACCTTGCTGGCCTCGCCGCAATGGTTCAACGACGGCATCACCACGCTGCTGCTCGGCGCAGGGCGTTTTGTCAGCGGTGAAATCGAGGTCGAGCGCGCCCGGAGCAGCACGATCACGCAAGGTGAAGGACTGGGGCTGATCGCGCTGCGTCGCTATCAACCGGATGCCGCAGACAAACCCTTGCTGGTGATCCGCGCGGCGGTCCTCGCCCACGCTGCCGACTCGTTGGAAGAGGCTTGCCAACGGCTGGGCAAAGCGCCGAGCGACTATGCAGACGTTGAGGTCTGTCAGTTGCAGCCTGCTGCGACACCTGCCAGTGGATCACTGCAGGAGATGACCGGTTTCCTGGCTGAAGCCAGTGGCATCGAGACCCTGTTGGCGGTGATGTTGAAGGGCGCGACCCATTCCGTGATCGAGGTACGCGACGCCGGCAAGACGGTGATGTGGCTGTTTACCGAAAAGCTTCGCCAATGGAGCCCGACGGCGGCCGAAGCCAGCTCGCCCATCAAGCATCCCTTCATGTTGCGCTTTGCCCATTCGTCATCCCACGAACTGCAGCAGGTCATCACGCCTGCCCGACCTGTCAGCCTGGTCCGCGAACCGCAGAACGATGGCGTCGACGTGCAGCAACTCAGCGACTTGCTCACCAGTACCCTGCTCTCCGGGCTGCGGGTGCGGGTTCGCGCCATGGAAGGCCTGTTCGCCCTGCACCGTGGCGACACAACCCAGCGTCCGACGCACTGGCAGCGCAGCGCGAAACATATCGTGATCGCCAACGCCCAGCGCAGCCCACAGTCACTGCACGCCCAGCTGGTGGTGGATGAGGCGCACCCGTACTTCTTCGATCATCCCCTGGATCACGTCCCGGGCATTTTGTTGCTCGAGGGGGTGCTGCAACTGATCGAACTGGCCATGCCGCCTCTGAGCGGACGAGTCGCCTACATCAAGAGCCTGACGATCAAGTTCCAGCAATACGTGCAGAAGCAGGGCGTGATCGATCTGCATGTCGAGCAAGGCCAGGATCCCCAGGTGTTCAATGCCAAGGTCATGCAAGATGGAAAAGTGATGTGCACCTGCGTCTTGGGGATGGGCTACAGCTCGGCGTTCGAGACATTGCCAGCCAGCGAATTCACCGCCACGCCCTGCCGTAACAAGGCCCTGTTGCACAAGGCCAGGGAGGAGAACGTCATCGTCAGTGAGATGAGCAGCGTCGCCCAGGGCCTGAGCGTGGACACGTTGAAACTGCCGCCGGAACACTTCTTCCACGCCGGTGATCCCGAGCACTATTCGATGGTGTATTTCCTCGAAGTCGCTCGCCAGTGCTACATGCAGATCGCCCACAGCCATCTGCGGATTCCACTCAATACCCCGATGAATCTGCTGGCCTTGAGCTTCACCCTGGATCGCCCCATCCCCAGGAACAGCCCGCTGTCATTGGCGCCGCAAGCCGGCTTTGATGCGGCGCTCCAGGCATTCAAGACCAACCGCATCTATATCGACCTGTTCAACCGGGGCGAAAAAATCGGTCAAGCGAGCATTACCGCTCAGGTGCTGAGTCAATCCGCACCGGCGGCCTGAGCATTGAATGGATCTGCCCTCCAGCATGACCGTGTCCCCCACAACCAAGGTGTCGCCGTGAACGATGTCAAAGTGCAAGTCATAGTCAAATCGCCTCCTTCTGAAATCTGGAAGATCTGGAGCAATTTTGCAGAAGCGCCGTTATGGGATACCGACGTTCGCCAGTGTCAACTCGACGGCCCGTTCCAGGTTGGGACGCGCGGCAAATGTGTGCTCAAGAATGGCTTGAACATGCCACTGAAACTGGAAGCCGTGAGCCTGCACGAAAGCTATCGCAACAGCGCACGGCTGCTGTGGATCGACCTCGAATTCGATCACCAGATGCGCAGGATTTCTCCCGATGAAACCCATGTCATCCATAGCGCGAAGATTTCCGGGCCGTTGAGTTTTCTGTATCGCGGACTGCTGCGCAAAGCGTTGACCGCAGCGATGACCACGGCACTGGACAACCTGTGCACGCTGGCTGAACAACGGGCCATCGGCGCCCCAGGACACGAGAAAACCGCGACGCCTTTGCACCTCGTGTGAATGCCTCCCGGAAGCACGCGTGCAGAACGCGCCTTCCCGGACTCGCTTTGCTTACTTATCGATAACAGCACATTTCGGATCTAGCATGAACGTACAGAAAAACACCCAGTATCTGCTCATGGCAATCGTTGGCCTGGGGGCTATTGCCCCAGCATCGAGTTTCGCCGACAACCTCGGCCCCTATGTCAGTGCCATGGGTGGCGTGAACTGGGTCTCTAATCAGGACCTGACCCAGAACAACAACGAATTCGTCGAGATGGAATACAACCAACCGCTGCACTCGGGCTACGCCACCGGGCTGGCACTGGGCTGGCGGTTCCCGGTCGGGCTACGGCCCGAGGTGGAGCTGAGCTATCGCCGCAACACCATGGACCAGTTCAATAACCGAATCTACGAGGGCGGCAGCAGCATTGAGGGCAAAGGCGAACAGGAAGCCACCAGCCTCATGGCCAACCTCTGGTATGACATCTCGAACCTGCCGGCCCCCTTGAGCCGCTTCACACCTTATGTCGGCGGTGGCCTGGGCTACGCCGTGATGACCATCACAGGCCTGGAAGCGGGCGGCGTCGAGTTCGGCGGCACCCATCGCGACACCGTCACGGCCTGGCAACTCGGCGCCGGCGTCGCTTACGAACTCAGCGAACATTGGTCCATGTCCCTGGATTATCGCTACTTCAAGACCGGCGAAGCGAACTTCGGCAAGATCCAGGGCCTGCCCCCGGCTGATGTGGAAACCGAATACAATGCCCAGTCCTTGATGGTCGGTTTGCGGTACTGGATGTAAGCGCTGGACGGATCGGCGCCTGTCCTTTGACAGGCGCCGATTTATCATCATGCTGACCTAACACTGTCCTGCGTGAATCAAATTTCTAGATCGAAAGCGCAAAGCGGCCTCCACCCTCGATTTCCTCGCTACCCAACAGCGCTTCAGGCACAAACCCGCACCGTTCAAGGACCTTCCTTGAGCCGACGTTGCTCTCATAAACATAAGCCACCAGTTGCGTAAGCTCCCAACGTATCCGTGCCGCCTCGATCAGGTGTTTCAGGGCCTGCGTTGCCAGCCCTTGCCCGCAAACGCGTTGATCAATGCGATAGCCCACTTCGGCGCAACCGTGTGGTGAGTGGATGCTTTTCAGGTTCGCTCGCCCGACGATTCTCCCGCTGGAATCTTCGATCACAAAGGGGGGGGCTGCGCAGCAGCCCCAAAAAGGCTGAATGCGGTCGGCCTGAAACACCACAGTGTCAGGGTTCAGGGCTGCTGCGCAGCCCAGCGGGGATAAATCCCCTCGCCACAAGGTTATTCATTTGACGCGGGCATAAACGAAAAATGCTCCGTACCTTTCGATACGGAGCATTTCTTCAAGACTCCCACTGATTGCCAGGTATTCACGCCTGGTTCAATCGCCTGCAGAATTCAGAGGGATTCTGCAGTTCCTATCGGGGAGTCGGAACGGAACCTGCCTGGCGTCCTTCAGGCGTTCTGGTTCCAGGGACGGTCTCCATGCTCGTCCTTGATGCGCGTCGGCAAGCCCATCACATCCAATGCCTCGAGGAACGCCTCGGCGGGCAGCTCCTCGACGTTGACCATGCGCTGCACGTCCCACTCGCCACGGGCTACCAGCAAGGCTGCGGCCACGGGTGGCACGCCTGCGGTATAGGAAATACCCTGGCTGTCGGTTTCGGCGTAGGCGTCCTCGTGGTCGGCCACGTTGTAGATGAACATCTCGCGCGGCTGGCCATCCTTGACGCCCTTGACCAGGTCACCGATGCAGGTCTTGCCGGTGTAGCCCGGCGCCAGCGAACTCGGATCAGGCAGCACGGCCTTGACCACTTTCAGCGGCACGACTTCCAGGCCTTCGGCGGTCTTGACCGGTTGCTCGGAGAGCAGGCCGAGGTTCTTCAGTACGGTGAACACGTTGATGTAGTGCTCGCCGAAGCTCATCCAGAAACGCACGTTGGGCACGTCGAGGTTCTTCGACAGCGAGTGCACTTCGTCGTGGCCGGTCAGGTACAGGTTCTGCGAGCCTACGACCGGCAAGTCGTCGGTGCGCTTGACCTCGAACATGGTGTTGCTGGTCCACTGGCTGTCCTGCCAGCTCCACACCTGTCCGGTGAACTCACGGAAATTGATTTCCGGGTCGAAATTGGTGGCGAAATATTTGCCATGGGAGCCGGCATTGACGTCAAGAATATCGATCGAATCAATGCGGTCGAAATGCTGTTGCTGCGCCAGTGCCGCATAGGCATTGACCACACCCGGGTCGAAGCCCACGCCGAGAATGGCGGTGATGTTCTTTTCCTGGCACTCCTGGAGGTGGTTCCACTCGTAGTTGCCGTACCAGGGCGGCGTCTCGCAGACCTTGCCCGGTTCTTCGTGGATGGCGGTGTCCAGGTAGGCCACGCCGGTATCGATGCAGGCACGCAGCACCGACATGTTGAGAAAGGCAGAGCCGACGTTGATGACGATCTGCGACTCGGTTTCGCGAATCAGCGACTTGGTCGCTTCGACATCCAGAGCGTTCAGTGCAAAGGCCTTGATGTCGGCGGGTTGCTTGAGGCTACCCTTGGCCTTGACGCTGTCGATGATGGCCTGGCATTTGGAGATGTTGCGCGACGCGATAGCAATACGACCGAGTTCGTCGTTGTGCTGCGCGCACTTGTGGGCCACCACCTTGGCGACACCTCCTGCACCAATGATAAGTACGTTCTTCTTCAATTTCTTCATTTCTCCTTCCGCCAGCTCAAGACAGGCTGGACAGATAGTCGTCGTAAACAAACTCGCGAACCACCTCGACGCTGCCGTCGAGTTGCTTCACTACGATGGACGGCATTTTCAGGCCGTTGAACCAGTTTTTCTTGACCATGGTGTAGCCCGCTGCGTCGATGAACGACAGCCGATCGCCGATGGACAGCGGACGATCGAATTGGTACTCGCCGAAAATGTCTCCGGCCAGGCAGGATTTGCCGCACACCATGTAGGTGTGTTCGCCCTCGCTCGGTGCCAGCTTGGCGTCCAGGCGATAGATCAGCAGATCGAGCATGTGTGCCTCGATGGAACTGTCCACCACGGCCAAGTGCTTGCCGTTGTAGAGCGTGTCGAGCACGGTGACTTCCAGCGATGCACTCTGGGTGATCGCGGCCTCGCCCGGCTCCAGGTAGACCTGCACGCCATATTTTTGCGAAAAGGCCTTGAGCCGTGCGCAGAAGGCGTCCAGGGCGTAGCCTTCGCCGGTGAAGTGAATGCCGCCACCGAGGCTGACCCACTCGACCTTATGCAGCAAGTGACCAAAGCGCTCTTCGATAGTGCCCAGCATCTGGTCGAACAAACCGAAATCGCCGTTCTCGCAGTTGTTGTGGAACATGAAACCGGAGATATGCTCGATGACTTGCTCGATTTTCACCGGATCCCATTCGCCCAGGCGGCTGAAGGGGCGCGCCGGGTCGGCCAGCAGGTAATCGGAGCTGCTCACTTGCGGATTGACCCGCAGGCCACGGACCTTGCCGGCCGTCGCCTCGGTGTAGCGCTGCAACTGGCCGATGGAGTTGAAGATGATCTTGTCGCAGTTGGCGAGCATCTCTTCGATTTCATCGTCAGCCCAGGCCACGCTGTAGGCGTGGGTCTCGCCAGCGAACTTCTGCCGGCCGAGCTTGAGCTCATAGAGCGACGACGACGTGGTGCCGTCCATGTACTGCTGCATCAGGTCGAACACCGACCAGGTGGCGAAGCACTTGAGCGCCAACAAGGCCTTGGCCCCGGACTGCTCACGCACGTAGGCGATCTTCTGCATGTTCGCCAGCAGCTTTTGTTTGTCGATAAGGTAGTACGGGGTTTTGATCATTTTCGAGGCCTCCGGGCAAGGCGAGCCAAAAAAGGATGCGCATTGTGCCTTCACTGACTGCAGATCGAAAGAGCGAAAAGCCCCGTTCACGCAATCACCCTCATCCAGGCCCACGCTTTGCGATAACCGGACATACCGACTGCCCAGGCGATGAAATGCTGGATGATCGGGTAAAGAAGGGGTCACCGAAGAGGCGTCGATGCTCGAAATCGAGCCATCGCTGATAGACGGCAATGGGCAACAACCGTCCGTGATCAGTGCTGATGCATCAGGCCATGCAGAACGCCGAACCTCAGGCCCGGCTCGGAAGCAATCATCTGCGAGATACCGAAGACCTTGAATGCCGCCAGCATGATCGCCAGACCACCGGGCAGGATGCCCAGGCGATGGCTTTGCAAGCCGGCCAACCTGAGCTGCTCGACATGGCCGACTTCCAGCAACCGCAGCGACAGACGCAACAATCCACCGTAGGTAATGCCGCCTTGCCCACCATCGTTGAAACCATTGGCCTTGAGCACTTTGGCCAACATCCGCGCCGTACCGGAAGAACCGATTGCCTGCTGCCAGCCCTGGGCGCGATAACCCGCCGCGACTCTTTCAAACTGCAGGACAGCCACTCGCTCCGCCTCCAACAGCGCCTGGGCGGTGATGCATCCGCCCCGAAAGTAACGCGCACCAAAGGTGCCACTGCCGATGGCGATGCTTTCCGTCAGCAACGGTTGAGCGCCCTGCCCCAGAATCAATTCGGTCGAGCCACCGCCGATGTCCACCACCAGCCGCGTGTGCTCGACACCGGGCACCGTATGGGCAACACCGGCGTACACCAGCCGGGCTTCTTCATGCCCGGACAGCACGTCGATCCGAAACCCCAGGTGCCGCTCGGCACTGGCCAGGAACAGCTGGGCATTCGCCGCTTCGCGCACGGCACTGGTCGCCACCGCCCGCACCCGTCCGGCTTCAAAGCCACGCAGTTTCTTGCCGAATCGAGCGAGAGCCTGCCAACCCCGATCCAGCGCCAGCTCGTCCAAAGCCCCGGCCTGCAGGCCCTCGGCCAATCGGACCGGCTCACGCAGGGTCTTCACTTCCTGGATCACCAACTGTCGATTGCGCTTGACCGACTGGCCAATCATCAGGCGGAAGGCGTTAGAGCCCAGGTCAATGGCCGCGAACAGGGGGGCGTCGCCTTTCATAGCGGTGTTCCTTGATTCATCAGCCAGCAGGCACAAGCGCTGCCGGACTTCCCACGATGGTTTGCGAGGATCCTGCCACGGCTTCGATGACACCTGGATGACACCCCTGGCGCTCGGCCATGAAAAACAGACGCGTGCCAGCGAAATTTCGGGCGAGTCCCGCGCCTTCGAGCGTAATCGATAAAACCTGATCGTGCGGGCATCCTCCACAGATAAACGGTTTAGCCAGGGGAAAGCGCGTGAAGCACAGATGACGTTCACGGCCATGTAACAAAATGCAACTAGCGTGGCATCCATGACCTGCTCACGCAATGGAAGCTCAGCCGCTCACTTCCACCGCTCACCGAATCGGGTTTCATCATGACAAACCAGACCCTGGTCATGGACTCATCGAGTGCCATCGCCCCCAGTTCAAGACCGCAGCTCAACCGCAAACCGAGCGTGATCACCCTGGTGGTGTTTTTCGCCGTACTGGGCAGCGGCCTGCTGTTTACCGCCTACAGCCTGATGCACGACATGAGCGAACTCGGCACCGTGGTGACCACCTGGACGCCGTTCCTGCTGTTGGGCGTGGCGCTGCTGATTGCCCTTGGCTTCGAATTCGTCAACGGCTTCCACGACACCGCCAACGCCGTCGCCACGGTCATTTATACCAACTCCATGGCGCCGAACTTCGCCGTGGCCTGGTCGGGCTTCTTCAACTTCCTCGGAGTGCTGCTCTCCAGCGGCGCCGTGGCCTTCGGCATCATCGCCCTGCTGCCGGTGGAACTGATCCTGCAAGTCGGCTCCTCCGCCGGCTTCGCCATGATCTTCGCCCTGCTGATCGCCGCGATCCTGTGGAACCTGGGCACCTGGTGGCTGGGCTTGCCGGCGTCGTCGTCCCACACGCTGATCGGCTCGATCATCGGCGTGGGCGTCGCCAATGCCCTGATGCACGGGCGTGACGGCACCAGCGGTGTGGACTGGGCCCAGGCGACCAAGATCGGCTATGCGTTACTGTTGTCGCCGCTGGTGGGCTTCGGTTGCGCTGCGTTGCTGCTGCTGGCGCTGCGGGCCTTCGTCAAGAACCGCTCGCTGTACAAGGCCCCCGAAGGCAATACGCCGCCGCCCTGGTGGATTCGCGGCATGCTGATCCTGACCTGCACCGGCGTGTCATTCGCCCACGGCTCCAACGACGGCCAGAAAGGCATGGGCCTGATCATGCTGATTCTGGTCGGCACCCTGCCGATGGCGTATGCGCTGAACCGCACCATGCCGGCCGACCAGGCGCTGCAATTCGCCGCCGTGGCGCAAGTCACCCAGCAAGCCCTGGTCAAGCACTCGTCGCTGCCGGCCCCGGCAAATCCGCGAGCGATCCTTTCCGCCTACGTGGGCAGCAAGGAAGCGACGCCGCAGTTGGTTCCGGCCCTGGCCGCCATGACCGGCAGCATTGGCGCCGAGGTCAAGGGCTACGGTTCGCTGGCCAAGGTCCCCGCCGAAGCCGTGGGCAACGTGCGCAACGACATGTACCTGACCAGCGAAACCATTCGCCTGATGGACAAGAACAAGGTCGGCAACTTCGACGCCGACACCAGCGCCCAGCTGCAATTGTTCAAGCAGCAGATCGACAACTCCACACGGTTCATTCCGCTGTGGGTGAAAATCGCCGTGGCCATCGCCCTCGGCCTGGGCACCATGGTCGGCTGGAAGCGCATCGTGGTGACGGTGGGTGAGAAAATCGGCAAGTCCCACCTGACCTACGCCCAGGGTGCCTCGGCCGAAACCGTCGCCATGCTGACCATCGGCGCCGCCGACCTGTTCGGTTTGCCGGTGTCCACGACCCATGTGTTGTCCTCCGGTGTGGCCGGCACCATGGTCGCCAACGGCTCTGGCTTGCAGATGCGCACCATCCGCAACCTGGTGATGGCCTGGGTACTGACGCTGCCTGCTGCCATCCTCCTTTCCGGCAGCCTCTACTGGTTGTTCACCAAGCTGTTCTGACCAATGTGGGAGCGAGCTTGCTCGCGATGGCGTCAACCCAGACAACCCAGAACCTGTGGCGAGGGAGCTTGCTCCCGCTCGGCTGCGCTGTAGGAGCTGCCGAGCGAAGCGAGGCTGCGATCTTTCCAGAGCCGGTTGAGTATCAAGCGAAAGATCAAAGATCGCAGCCTTCGGCAGCTCCTACAGAGGCCAGCGGGAGCAAGCTCCCTCGCCACGGGGGAATGAGTGAGTTCAAGGCCAGAAACGGTTAATATCGCGCTCCTTCGTCTACCCTCACAGAGCGGCGTACCGCCCTCGTGGGCGTGATGCTTCACCATTCCTTGCCTTCATGTACCGGAGATCCTCCATGCTCAAGCGTTCCCTGGCATTGGCCGTCGGCGTTGCCCTGTCTTTTAGCAGCCTGCTGACCCAGGCCGCCGACACCTTGAAAGTCAGTGCGATTCCCGATGAGGCCCCGACCGAACTGCTGCGCAAGTTCAAGCCGCTGGGTGCCTATCTGGAACAGCAAACCGGCATGAAAGTCGAGTTCGTCCCCGTCAGCGACTACCCCGCCGTGGTCGAAGCGCTGGCCACCGACCGGATCGACATGGCCTGGCTGGGCGGCTTCACCTTCGTGCAGGCACGCCTGAAAACCGGCAACGCCATCCCCCTGGTCCAGCGCGAACAGGACGCCCAGTTCACCAGTAAATTCATCACCGCCGACCCGGCCGTCAAATCCCTCGCTGACCTCAAGGGCAAGACCTTTGCCTTCGGTTCGGTGTCGTCGACGTCCGGCAGCCTCATGCCGCGCTATTTCATGCTCAAGGACGGCATCAAGCCGGAAAGCTACTTCAGTCGCGTGGGCTACTCGGGCGCCCATGACGCCACCGTCGCCTGGGTCCAGGCCGGCAAGGTCGACGCCGGGGTGCTGAACGCCAGCGTCTGGGAAAAACTGGTTGCTGCCGGCAAGGTCGACACGACCAAGGTCAAGGTCTTCGCCACCACCCCAGCCTATTTCGACTACAACTGGACGGTGCGCGGCACCCTCGATCCAGCGCTGGCGGCCAAGATTAAGGCAGCCTTCCTCGCTCTCGACCCGGCCAACCCGAAGGACAAGGAAATCCTCGATCTGCAGGCCGCCAGCCGCTTCATCGAAACCAAGCCTGAGAACTACAAGGGCATCGAGGAAGCCGCACGCGCCGCCGAACTGCTCAAATGACCCTGCAACTGACCCAGGTCAGTGTTACCCATGCCAACGGCGTCCAGGCGCTGCGGGGCATCGACCTGCACATCGGCGCTGGCGAACAGGTCGCCATCATCGGCCCGTCCGGCGCGGGCAAGTCGAGCCTGCTCAACCTGCTGGCCACCGCCCTGCGCCCGGGTAGCGGCGAGCTGCAGTTGCTCGGTGAACGCGCCTGGCAGCTGTCTGCCCGCCAGCGTCAGCGCCTGCGCGCGCGCATCGGCCTGATCCACCAATCGCCGCCGCTGCCGCCACGCCAACGCGTGGTCACGGCGGTCCTGGCCGGAAAGCTCGGTCAGTGGGGCATCGGCAAAAGCCTGTTGAACCTGCTGCATCCGCTGGATATTCCAGGCGCCAGGGCGGCGTTGGCCCGGCTGGACCTGGGCGACAAACTGTTCGCGCAATGCCAGCAGCTGTCGGGCGGACAGCTGCAACGCGTAGGCATTGCCCGGGTGTTGTACCAGGCGCCAGAGGTGCTGCTGGCCGACGAGCCGGTTTCGGCCATGGACCCGGTATTGGCCCAGCACACGCTTTCGGTGCTGTGCCGCCATGCCCGGGAGCACGACGTGACCCTGGTCGCCAGCCTGCACGCGGTGGAACTGGCCTTGGCACACTTTTCCCGGGTCATTGGCCTGCGTGATGGGCAGATCCTGTTCGACCTGCCAACCGAAGCCGTGGACCGTCAGTTGCTCGACACGCTCTACGCCAACGAACAGCTACAGTCTGCGCCAACACCCCCCTCTTCCTTGAGCGTGCAGATCCCCCGATGCTGACACGCGATACCCGAGACCCCGCTACCCGCCCGCGCCTGCGGCTCACTCTGCTGGCCCTCGTCCTGCTGTGGCCAGGCATCCAGTTCAGCGAACTGGACCTCAGCGTGCTGGTGGCGAGCGACAGCCAGAGCGAAATGGGCCGGTTTGTAGCGGCCTTCTGGCCTCCAGCCCATGGCGACGAATTTGTCGAGCTGCTGTGGCAAGCCACCTTGCAGACGCTGGCGATCGCCACGGCCGGCATGGCCCTGGCGTTGCTGTTGGCGGTGCCCGCGAGCCTGCTGGCCAGTCGCGCCCTGTCGCTGTCGGCGGCCTCCCGTGCCGGGCACCCGGGCTATTGGGGCCAACTGCTGCGCTGGCCGGTGCGCGGTCTGCTGATCTTCCTGCGCAGCGTCCCGGAAATCGTCTGGGCGTTGCTCTTCGTCCGTGCCGTCGGCCTCGGCCCCACGGCCGGCGTACTGGCGATCGCCATTACCTACAGCGGCATGTTGGGCAAGGTCTACGCGGAAATCTACGAGTCGGTCGACCAGCGTCCGGCCCATGCGCTCTTGCAATCGGGCAGCAGCCGACTCGCGGCCTTCTGCTACGGGATCCTGCCCAATGTCGCGGCGGAACTGTTGTCGTACACGGTGTATCGCTGGGAATGCGCCATTCGCGCCTCGGTGGTGATGGGTTTCGTCGGTGCCGGGGGCCTGGGCCAGCAGATGGACCTGTCGCTGCGCATGTTCGCCGGCGGTGAAGTGGCCAGCCTGCTGCTGACGTTCCTGGTGCTGGTGCTGCTCGCCGATCAACTCAGCCGCCTGCTGCGCTGGAGGCTGGTATGAACCGCCTGTTCAACGTGGTCATGGTCCTGTGCATCGGCGCGGCGGTCGTCGCCTCGTTCGTCTACCTGGGCATCGACCTGGGCGAGCTCGGCGACAGCGGCAATCTGCACCAGATGGGCGCTTATGCGCAGCGTTTTCTCAGCCCGGACCTAAGCCTGGGCCACCTGAAGGCGATCGGCCACGGCGCCCTGGAAACCCTGGCCATGTCGGCCCTTGGCACCCTGCTCGCGGCGGTCTTCGGCCTGCTATTGGCCTTGCCTGCGGCCGGGCGCTTCGGCTGGCCCCTGCAGAGCGCTTCGCGGCTGGCGCTCAACGCCTTGCGCGCGGTTCCAGAACTGGTGTGGGCGGCGCTGATGGTCCTCGCCGCCGGGCTCGGCCCCAATGCCGGCACCCTGGCCTTGGCCCTGCACACCACCGGCGTGCTCGGCCGGCTGTTCGCCGAAGCGCTGGAAAATACCCCCTCCGAACCGGCCGACGCCATTCGCCTGCAAGGTGGCAATGCGGTATTGGCGTTCTGTTACGGCACGCTGCCCAACCTCCTGCCGCAGCTACTGGCGTACGTCCTGTACCGCTGGGAAAACAATATCCGCATGGCCAGCGTGCTCGGCTTCGTCGGCGCCGGGGGCTTGGGGCAAATGCTCTACGTCAGCCTCAGCCTATTCCAGGAAGCCCAAGGCAGCACGGTGATCCTGGCGATGTTGCTACTGGTTTTCGCGGTCGATACGTTGAGCAGCTGGAGTCGTCAACGCTGGGTCAAGGCTTGAGGTCTTTGGCAAAACCAACACGTTCGATGAAACCACGCAACCTGTGGGAGCGTAATGCTGTTCACTTAAGCCTTCCCGAGATTCTGGTCTTCCGTTCCGAGAGGCATAGTTTTTTTGGTGTGGATATCCGTTTTCTTTGTAACGGCTACTTATGGTTCCGCTCTTACAGCGGCTCACTTTTGAGAAGCCCGGAAGCCGGCCCAGTCAAAAGTAAGCAAAACGCTCCTGCCCCACCACTCGGTGCCTCGCCTAGGCTCGGCATGCCCTCACTCCGGCATTGCTCCGTGGGCCCGCCGCGAAGGGCCATCCATGGCCCAGCGCGGCTATCCCGGCATCCATGCCGGGATGCCCACTGCGCAATACCTGCGTTCGGCCAGCGTGGTTAACGGGGCGCCCGAGATCAACGTCCGCCACGAGGCGGCCTGATAGCCGACCTGGTTCTTGATGGGGACCGCGTTTTTCCTGTGGGAGCGAGCCTGCTCGCGATTGGGCCAGTAAACCCAACATCCATGTGACTGAACCACCGCCATCGCGAGCAAGCTCGGCTCCCACACAGGTTCTTGGTCGTTTATAAGATCAGTGTCCACCGCCGATCCCTGTGGGAGCCGAGCTTGCTCGCGATGGCGGTGGATCTGCTTGCATCAATGCTGATTGTGGCACCTTCGCGAGCAGGCTCACTCCCACATTAATTGGATTGGAGTACGACCGGGAGAACCAGGCCGGCTATCAGGCCGCCTCGCGAGCAAGCTTTGCTCCCACAGATCTGATGGGTGTACGACCGGGAGAGCCAGGTCGGCTACTAGGCCGCCTCGGCGTGGACGTGGATCTCGGGCGCCCCGTTAACCACGATGGCCGAACGCAGGCATTGCGCAGTGAGCCCAGGGAGCAATGCCGGAGTGAGGGCATGCCGAGCCTAAGCGAGGCACCGAGTGGTGGGGCAGAAGCGTTTTGCTTACTTTTGACTGGGCCAGCTTCCGGGCTTCTCAAAAGTGAGCCGCTGTAAGAGCGGAACCGTCAGTGGCCGTTACCGAAGAAACGGATATACACACCAAAGCAAGTAGATACCGGCTCAAAAAACGGCGCTTTCCATTCCTGAAACAAGCACCATCTACACCCTCTCCATCAACGTCTGCTGGGCATCCGCCTCTCCCTGCAACAGCTCAATTACCCAGTCGATAAAGACCCTCACCCTGGGCGACAACTGTCGATGGGGCGGGTACACCGCTGAGATCGGCCACGTCGGCACGCTGTAGTTTTCAAGTACCTGAACCAACCTGCCCCCGGCCAACTGCTGTTGCACGTGATAACGCGGCACCTGGATCAAGCCGAACCCCGCTTCACAGGCCGTCACATAGGCGTCGGCATTGTTGACGTTCAAGTCACTGGGCAATTGCATTTCGCGCACCCGTCCCGCCACCTCGAATTCGAACGGGAAGAACCGTCCATTGCCAGACGCAAACCCTATGGCCCGGTGCGCCGTCAAATCCTCCAACCGCCCGGGTGTGCCGGCGCGGGCCAGATAGCCAGGGCTGGCGCACGTCAGTTGATGCAGGCGCACGATGGGACGCGCCACCAGCGCCTGGTCGACGACATTGCCGGCGCGGATTGCGCAATCCACGCCCTCGCGCTGCAGATGGACCTGGCGGTCATGAAAACCCATGTCCAGTTGCAACGCCGGGTAGCGGCGATAGAAATCCGGCAGGCGCGGCAAGATCCAGGTGCAACCAAAGGCGATGGGCATGTCCACTTTCAAGGTGCCGCGCGGCTGGCTGCGTTGCGCCGATAACGAACTTTCCAGGTCGTCGAGGTCGTCCAGCAACTGGCCGCTGCGCTGGTAATACGCTTGCCCATCGAGCGTTGCGCGCACCTGCCGGGTGGTGCGTTGCAACAGTTGCACGCCCAGATGGGCTTCCAACTGTTGGATCAGCAGGCTGACGGTGGCCCGGGGCAGCCCAAGGTCATCGGCCGCCTTGCCAAAACCGCCCAGTTCAACGATGCGCCGGAACACCTGCATGGCCTGTAATCGGTCCAATCTCGCGCCTCACTATTTAGACATCACGAATAGTTAAACCAATAATCGTGGATTTATCCAGGAAACCGCTTGATAGAGACTGCACAGGTCGTTCATTTCCAGGAGCTATCAGCATGAAGACTCGCCAACTCGGCCATCACGGCCCTCACGTTTCCTCCATCGGCCTGGGCTGCATGGGCATGTCGGACTTCTACACCACGGGCGTGGACGAACGCGAAGCGATTGCCACGCTGCACCGCGCCGTGGAACTGGGCGTGACGCTGTTCGACACCGCCGACATGTACGGGCCGCATACCAACGAAGAACTGCTCGGACGGGCCCTGCGTGGCAAGCGTGACGGCCTGTACCTGGCGAGCAAGTTCGGCCTGGTGCGCAGCAGCGATCCCCATGCCCGCGGCGTCAATGGTCGCCCCGACTACGTCCGGCAATCTGTCGACGGCAGCCTCAAGCGCCTCGATACCGATTACCTCGACCTCTACTACCAGCACCGCATCGATCCTGACGTACCCGTCGAAGAAACCATCGGCGCCATGGCCGAGTTGGTCAAGGCCGGCAAGGTCCGCCACATCGGGATCTCGGAAGCCAGCGCCGAGACCATCCAGCGAGCCCACGCCGTGCATCCCCTGGCAGCGGTGCAAAGCGAATACTCGCTGTGGTCCCGCGAGCCCGAACACAATGGCGTGCTCGCTACTTGCCGGCGCCTGGGCATTGCATTCGTCGCCTACAGTCCCTTGGGCCGGGGCTTTCTGACTGGCGAGCTGAAATCACCGGAGGATTTCGCCGCCGATGACTATCGCCGCTTCAACCCGCGCTTCCAGGCCGACAACTTCAATCACAACCTGGCGCTGGTAGAGCGGGTCAAGGCATTGGCCTTGGACAAGGGCATCAGCGCCGCGCAATTGGCCTTGGCCTGGGTATTGGCCCAGGGCGACCACGTCATCCCGATCCCGGGCACCAAGCAGCGCAAGTACCTGGAGAGCAACGTGGCAGCTTCTTCAGTGGTGTTGAGCGCTGGTGAATTGGCCCAGCTGGACGGGATTTTCGCAGGCGAAGGTGCTGTGGCGGGCGACCGATACCAGGCGCACACGATGACGTTGTTGAACGGTTGATCCTTCGGCTGGGCTGGCAGTTTCGACAGGCCGGATTCAAGCAGGCGCCAGCCCAGCCGATAACCCTATACAATAATAGCTCCCAGACCTCCGGGTTCTGCCAGTTGCATAGGGTAATGATCAATGGATTGGCCGCTGAATCGCCTGCTGATGTGGGGCGTCCTGATGTTCCTCGCTGCAAGCGCTTATGCGGCAGAGGCGCCGCTGCGCATCGTGACCGAGGAGCTACCGCCCTACAACATGACGCAGAACGGCCGAATGACCGGCATGAGCACCGAGGTGGTCCAGGCCGTGCTCAAGGAAGTCGGCATGGACGCGCCTATCCATTCCATGCCGTGGGCCCGGGCCTACGAACTGGCGCTCAATGAAAGCAACGTATTGATCTACTCGATCGTCCGCACGCCTGCACGCGAATCGCTTTTCCAGTGGGTCGGCAGCATCGGCCCGACGCAGTGGTACATCTACTCGCTGGCGGACCGGCCGGTGAAACTCGACTCGCTGGCCGATGCCCATGGGCACCAGATCGCCACGGTCAATCAGGACGTGGGTGAGCAATACCTGGTCTCGAAGGGCTTTCGCATCGGCGAAGAACTGCAGTCGAGCACCAAGTACGAACACAACTACCGCAAGCTCAAGGTCGATCACGTGGAGCTGTGGATTTCCAATGAGCTCAACGCGCTGTACCTGACGCGCCAGAATGGCGAAGACCCGGACAAGTTGCTGATCCGCTCGCTGGCGCTGCCCGAGCTAAGCAGCGCCGATGGCTTGAGCATGGCATTCAGCCGCAATACGCCGGCCGATACGGTGGCGAAATTCCGTGTGGGCCTGGAGACCGTCCGGCGCAATGGCGTCTACGATGCCATCCTGCGCAAATGGTTATGACATGGATGCCAATTTTCGTACTGCGTCCTCCCTGCAACCACAGACCAAGGCGTTCAGCTCCCTAGGGCGCCGCCTGGTGCTGGCAACGCTGCTGTTCTGCCTGCTCTTTACCCTGGCGATGGTCACCTGGCGTACCTGGCTGGCCTGGGAAAACAACCTGGCGGAAATGAATTCGGAGCTGGCCCTGATCGATCAGGTGTTCCAGAACACCCTGGCCCATGCCATATGGGAACTGGACCGTGAATCCCTCGACCAGCAAATCAGCAGCGTCGCCACGGCAGCCCCCGTGGGTCGCGTGGCGTTGAACATCCTGCGCCCCGGGCAAGCGCCTGAAGTCATCGAAATCAATCGATACGCCGCCGACCAATCGGGCGTGGTGCCGGTGCTGCGTCGAGAGCTTATCGCGCATCCCTACGCCGGGGCCCATGAAAAAGTCGGCGAGCTGACCATCGAAGGCGACAACAACCTGCTTTGGGAACGCCTCTGGGGCGAAGCACGCAGCATCGTCATCACCCAGCTCATCCAGTCCTTGCTGCTGGCCGGGTTGGTCATGACCGTGTTCAATCGCCTGGTGACCGTGCATGTGGTGCACATCGCCCGGCACCTGGGCGAACTGGCGCCGCAAACCCTCATGCGTCACCTCAAGCTGCAACGGGCGGTGCAGCGCCAGGACGAACTGGGCCTGCTCGAATTCCAGGTCAATACACTCCAGGACAATCTGCGCGCCCATCTGGAGCGCCAGCATTCGGACGAACTGGCCCTTGCCGCCAGCCGCGACCAAATGGCCGAACTGGTCGAGGCCCGCACCGCAGAATTGAAGGCGGCCAACCAGGCCCTCGAAGCACTGTCACGTCACGACGATTTGACGGGGCTGGCCAACCGTCGCTATTTCGACGAGTTGAAGGACATCGAGTTTCGCCGGGCGATCCGCCACAAGACCCCGCTGGCCGTGCTCATGTGCGATGTCGATTTCTTCAAGATCTACAACGACACCTACGGCCACATGCAAGGCGACTTGTGCTTGAAAGAGATCGCCGAGACCTTGCGCAGCGTGTTCGGCCGCTCTGGCGAACTGACTGCGCGCGTCGGCGGCGAAGAGTTCGTCGTGGTCCTGCCCAACGTCGACGCCGCCCTGGCCTGCGAGGCCGCCCAACGTTTCCGTGCAAGCCTGGCAGAACGTGAACTGCCCCACAGCGGTTCCAAGGTGTCGCCGTTTGTCACCGTGAGCATCGGCGTCGCCGAGTTGGACCCGGAGACCATGGACCATTTCGATCAACTGCTGCAACGCGCCGACCAGGCGCTGTACCGGGCCAAACACCAGGGGCGCGACTGCGTCGCCCTGTAAACCATCGCGTGCCATGAGGTCTGTATATGCACTATCGCCTGATACTCTGCTCGTGCTTGCTCCTCACCTCGATCAGTCTGCAAAGCCACGCCGAGGCGATCGAAGTCGTGACCGAAGACTCCCTCTACGCCTACCAGCGTGACGACAAGGTCGTCGGGCCGGGCAGTCGCATCGCCGAAGAAACGCTGAAAAACGCGCAGCTCACCGACTACAGCCTGTCGCTGTACCCGTGGGCCCGGGCCTATGAAAAAGCCCTGCACGAACCTAACGTGCTGATCTTCCCGTTGGACCGCACCCCAGCCCGCGAGCAACTGTTCAAATGGGTGGGTGAAATACATCGGGTGGCGAGCCGGCTCTATAAGCTGCGCGACAATAAAGACATAGCCGTCAACAACCTCGAGGAGGCCAAGCAGTACAGCATCGGCGTGGTGCGAAACGACGCCAAGCAGATTTACCTGCAACAGCGTGGGTTTACCCGGCTGGTCATCTCGGCCAACAACCACGACAACTTTCAAAAACTGCTGAATCGCCAGATCCAGTTGCTGCCGATGCCGGAGAACACCGCGCGCCTGATGAGCCAAGATGCCCAAATGGATTTCACTTCGCTGGAAGAGGTCTACATCCTCGACGAACAACCCCACAAGGTCCACCTGGCGTTCAGCCTGAGCACACCGGATGAAGTCGTCGCCAAGGCCCAGCGCGCTTTCGAGCAGCTCAAGGCTTCCGGTGAAGTGGCGCGGATCATGAACGAACAGCGGTAGACTCTGGGGGATCACACCACAAGCAACGATGAGGTATGTCCCGATGAGTAAAGCGTCCTACGTTCCGCCCCAGGTCTGGAAAAACGACGCCCCGTCTGGCGGCCAGTTCGCCAGCATCAACCGCCCTATCGCCGGGCCGACCCATGAAAAAATCTTGCCGATTGGTAAACAGCCGCTGCAGCTCTACTCCCTGGCCACGCCCAATGGTGTGAAGGTGACCATCCTGCTGGAGGAACTGCTGGCGCAGGGTCATACAGGCGCGGAATACGACGCCTGGCTGATCCGCATCAGCGAAGGCGACCAGTTCTCCAGCGGTTTTGTCGAGATCAACCCCAACTCCAAGATCCCGGCCCTGCTGGATCGCAGCGTGGAGCCCGGCATCCGGGTCTTCGAGTCCGGCTCGATCCTGCTGTACCTGGCGGAAAAATTCGGCGCCTTCCTGCCCACCGACCTGGCAGGTCGCACCGAAACATTGAACTGGCTGTTCTGGCAGATGGGCTCCGCCCCGTACCTGGGCGGTGGCTTCGGGCATTTCTACGCGTATGCGCCGGAGAAACTCGAATACCCGATCAATCGCTTCACCATGGAAGCCAAGCGTCAACTCGACGTCCTGGATCGCCGCCTCGGCGAAAGCCAATACCTGGCAGGCGATGACTACACCATCGCCGACATCGCGGTCTGGCCCTGGTATGGGCAACTGGTGCGCAACAACGTGTACGGCGCCGCCGAATTCCTGAGTGCCCACGAATACACCCATGTGCAGCGCTGGGCAGAAGACATTGCCAAGCGCCCCGCCGTCCAGCGCGGACAGCGGGTCAACCGCACGTGGGGAGATGAGGCGAGCCAAGCGCCGGAGCGGCATGAGGCTGCGGATCTGGGCTGAGGCCCTGTGGGAGCGGGCTTGCTCGCGAAAGCGGTGGATCAGCTGGCATTGATGCTGAATGTGCCGACACCTTCGCGAGCAAGCCCGCTCCCACACTGGACGGGTGATGAACCTCGGTTTCTCGACCAGCACAGCCCCCCTCTGTGGGAGCGAGCCTGCTCGCGAAAGCGGTGGATCAGCTGGCCTCGATGCTGAATGTGCCGACGTCATCGCGAGCAAGCTTGCTCCCACAGTTTTCCCCCCAAGCTTTTCGTCAAGTGTTCAGCGGCTGGCTTCCAGCTTGTACCCATCGCCCGCCGACGCCGGGGTCGTTTCATTGGCCAGGGCAAAGATACACTCGTCCAAATAAGGCCTGACGTCCGCCCATTTCTTGCCATCGGCGATAAATCCCCGCAGCTTCTTGCCCGCATCCACCACATCCGGTTCATGCGCCATCAACATGAGCCTGGCGACTGAACTGGCATCACCGTCCTTGTGCTTGGCATGATCCTGCCGAGCGTAAGAGTGAAACGCCTCGATCCTCCCCAGCGCAGCCTCGGTACGGCCCATGCACTTGTCACCCAGGATCTCTTCGCGCCGCTGTGCGTGCCCCCCGGCAAAGCTGTCCTGGACAAGGTGAAGCAAACTGCCAAACGCCACCTGATTCACGTTCGCCCGCAACCATGGACGCCCGACAGCAAAAAGATCCTGCACCGTCTGCCCGTTATTGAAATGCTGCTCCCAGCCTTCGATCTTGATGTCTTTCAAATAGGTATTGATGGGATAGGTTCCATCGGCAACCCCCCAGGCAAACTCGGCCCACATCATGATTTCACGCTTGGTCTTCTCCGGCGCGTCACCCTCTTGGGAAGCCATTGAGTGCAAGAATTGCAGGTCGCCGAAATGCGAACGGGAGATGTAGTTTCCCGCCCCCATAAACGCTATTGGATCAGAGGCGCTTATGCTCTCCGCCTTCTCGAAGAGATTGACCCAGCACCGCGTCTGCGAAATAAACCCAACCGAGTAGCGACCATTGCAACCCTTGGTCTTGGCATCTTCCGCGCCCGGCATGAACACCGGATCATCGTTCCAGCGAACCCCGGCAATGATGTAGGCGCCAGCATTCTCCAGATTGGGGTTGCTGCAATCCTGCCAATCCCCGTCACATCCATAGATCTTCTGCGTCAACGCCTCGTGGGCAGGATCGGAAAAATTATGCAGCACAAAACTGGCAAAAGGCACCGTCGCCTTATAGGAAACCCCGTATTTCTTGGCCATCTCCCGCTCAGCCAAGGTGCCATCCGGCGAGAGTTGAAAAGCGTTGACCTGGCCGATGCAACCCAACAAAACACCCCAGGCCACTCCGGACACGGCTTTGTATGTATTCATGGATTGTCTCTGCATAGGGCGATGACGAGCAGGTTCTCGTCTCGCACCTGGGGTTGTGGTGGGCGTGATAAATGGCAAGATGCCACCGTCGATAGCATAGCGGGTGTCGCTTTGCCGTCCAGGCGTCATAGGGCTGATTTTTCCGTAGGCGTCTCCTGGGCCCCATACGAAAGTCGCTGATCAACAGGCGGAGTAAACCCCAACCAAAAGCCCCTATGGGCCGCCCCCGCAAATAGCACAAGCTCACGCCCATACAAGCCCCCCGCCGTGACCACTACAGAGAAAGGACTCCGCACGCATACCTCGTACGCGTCACGTCGCGCTCAACCGAGTCCAGCCATGAACCTACTGAACCTCTTCAACACAGCCCGAGCCCGTACTCAAGGGGCTGTCAGCGTGGCCTGCACCTCTGCTGAATTGGACCAGGCGCTGGCCAACGTACGTATCATTCCAGTGCTGATCACCGGCTTCGTCTCCCCTCACCTGGACATCGATCAAGTCGCCGCCAAGGTCAAGAAGCGCTTCGCCCACAGCACCATCAGCCTGTGCACGACGTCAGGTGAGCTGTGCAACGGTGCGAACACGCTGTACTGCCAGACCGGCGAAACCTGGGATCGGGTGGTGCTGCAGCTGTTTGACGCCAGTGTGATTGTGTCGGCCGAGGTGGTGATGGTGCCGCTGGAGTGCGAGGACATTCGCGGTGGCGGCAAGCGCTTGACCATGCGTGAGCGAATCGCCAGGTTGGTGACTAACATCAAGCAGGCGCAAGTGAGCACACCGATTGACCATCGCGATACCTTGGCCTATGTGGTGTTCGATGGTCTTTCGGCTTCCGAGTCGTTCTTTATGGAGGCACTCTATGAGTCGGGACGTTTCCCTTGCCTGTTCGTCGGCGGCTCGGCCGGTGGCAAGACCGATTTCAAGAAGACCCTGATCAGTGACGGGCAACGCAGTTATCAGAATCATGCGCAGATTGTCTTCCTGAAAACCGCGGCGGACGTGCGCTTCGGAGTGTTCAAGAGTCAGAACTTCCAACCGGCCGGGCTGACGTTCAGCGTGCTGACCGCGTCGGTCGAAGACCGCACCATCGACCAGGTCATCGACAGCCGTGGCAACATCAAGAGCATGGTCCAGGCGCTGTGCGATGCATTCGAGTGCAGTGCGCAGGCGCTGGAAAAGAAGCTGGCCGATTATTCATTTGCCATCCGCGTGGGCGATGAGCTGTTCGTCCGTTCCATTGCCCGCATCGACTATCAGCAGCAGATCATCCAGCTGTTCTGCGACGTGGCGCCCGGCGAAGAGTTGGTGATGGTCAAGCGCACGCCCCTGCGCGAGGCGACCCGGCTCGACTACGAGAAATTCCTCAAGGGCAAAGGCGGCCGTCCGGTGGCCGCTATTCTCAACGACTGCATCCTGCGCCGGCTCAACAACAGCAGCGACCTGGGCAGCATGGCCGGTATTTTCGGGGATGTGCCTTTGGCCGGCTTCTCGACGTTTGGTGAAATCCTCGGTTTGAACCTTAACCAGACACTTACGGCGATTTTCTTCTTCAGAGTCACCAAGGGCACCCGTTTTGTCGATGAGTACGTCGACAACTTCATCGCCCACTATGGCGAGTTCAAGGCGTTTTTTCTGCGCCGCCAGATCAAGAAACTGGCAGGCCTGAACCATGTCGTGGTCAAGCAGATCATGGCGTTCAAGATGAATGATTTCAGCAGCGCCTTGGACACGCGCGGCCTGGACAACACCATCCTGCCGGTGTTCGACGGCCTGACCGACCTGGGCCAGGTCTTGGCCCAGGCCAGCCAGCAGCAGACGCAGATGGCGACGCAAATCAAGCACTACTCAGGTGAGCTACACCTGTCGATGGATGACCTGACGGGCACGATCGACCGGCAAAACAGCGTCGCCGAACAGGCCGGCACGACCGTCGAACAGCTTGCCACGCAAGCGGGTGAAGCGGTGGTCGGCGCCCGTGCGCTTGCCAGTTCGAGCTTGCGTATTCAGTCGATCGTACAGGTCATCCAGCAAATCGCCGGACAGACCAACCTGTTGGCCCTCAACGCCGCCATCGAAGCAGCGCGCGCCGGTGAGATGGGCAGAGGGTTTGCGGTGGTGGCTGATGAGGTTCGCAAGCTCGCGGAAATCACCCGCAAGAATGCCGCGGAAATCGGCGTGGACATTGATCTGCTCTCGACGGAGATCCAAGGCGTCGCCCAACAGATCGAAGACCAGTCCGTCGCCGTCAGCGCCCTGCGCGAGATGCTCGACGCCCTGGAAGACTCGAGCCGCACCACCGAAGGCACCGCGCAACGCACGAAGGCCATCGCGGACACCTTGACCGGGCTGACTCACGCCAGCGCTTGAGCAATTGCCGCAGATACCCTGTGGGAGCGAGCTTGCTCGCGATAGCGGTCGGTCAGCTTGCGCTGAGGTTGAATGTGCCGCCGTCATCGCGAGGAAACCTGGCTCCCACACTGCTGCATTTCACGCGATATGCAACGTCCGGCCCTTGACCTCCACGAGGGCATTGGCCAGGGCAACCTGGAACAGTTCGACCAACACGTCGATCTCCTCGGCCCGGATGATCAATGGCGGCAGGAACCGCACAACGGCACCATGGCGCCCCCCGAGCTCCAGAATGACGCCCAAGCGCAGGCATTGACGCTGGATTGCCTGGGCCAATGCCGTATCGGCTGCTGGGACACGACTGTCGCTCGCCGTGTCACTGACGATTTCCACACCCACCATCAGTCCTCGGCCGCGTACTTGGCCCAGGCAAGCATAGCGGTTCTGCAACTGGCGCAGAGCCCCCATGAGTCGTTGCCCCATGACATCGGCATGTCCCGGCAAGTCTTCGCTGATGATATGACGCAGCGTCGCAGCCCCCGCTGCCATCGCCATTTGATTGCCGCGGAATGTGCCGGCATGGGCACCCGGTTTCCAGGTATCCAACTCTTCGCGGTACACCATCACGGCTAACGGCAGGCCACCACCGATGGCTTTGGAGAGTACAAGGATATCGGGCTCGATGTCCGCGTGCTCGAACGCAAACAGTTTGCCGGTACGACCCAGGCCGGTCTGGACTTCATCGATGATCAGCGCCACGCCGAACTTACGGGTCAATTGGCGCAAGCCCTGGAGCCAGCGTATCGGCGCAGGAATCACGCCGCCCTCGCCCTGCACGACTTCGACCACCACCGCCGCGGGTGGCAGCACACCTGACTCCGGGTCGCTGAGCAGTTGTTCGATAAAATGCAACCCGGCATCGACACCGGCTTCGCCGCCAATGCCAAACGGACAACGGTAGTCATAGGGGTAAGGCAGAAATTGCACATCGGCCATCAGCGAGCCCAGTGCCTGTTTCGGCCCCAGGTTGCCCATCAGGCTCAACGTGCCTAGCGTCATCCCGTGGTAGCCGCCAGAAAACGACAGAATCGGTTTGCGCCCGGTGGCCGTCCTGGCCAGTTTCAATGCCGCCTCAATGCCATCGGCACCGGTCGGCCCGCAAAACTGGATGCGAGCGTGACGGGCAAAGTTTTCCGGCAGCGCGTTGAACAGGTCCTCGACGAAGCGATCCTTGACCGGTGTCGTCAGATCCAGGGTGTGCAAGGGCAAGCCGGAGTCGAGCGTTTGGCGCATGGCCGCGATGGCTACCGGGTGGTTATGCCCCAGCGCCAGAGTTCCCGCCCCCGCCAGGCAATCCATGAACAGCTGACCTTGGGTATCACGAACATAGAGGCCATGGGCCTCTTGCAGCGCCAACGGAATACGCCGTGGATAAGACCGGGCATTCGATTCACGGGCCGCCTGGCGCTGAAGATACGGGTTGGTGTTCAGTTCACGCGGTGCTTGCTGGCGAAACTGTTCCAGCGTGAAGGTTGCGCTGGATGATAGACGGGGCTGGACGCTTTCCATATTGAATCCCTGAGGTAAAAACTCTGTCGCGGGCGATCAGCCCTGTCCTTGTACTTGCATGGCCTGGCGCAGGCTCAGCGGGCGCATATCGGTCCAGACCTTTTCGATATAGTCCAGACACTCTTGCTTGCTGCCTTTCATGTCGAGCGTGCGCCAGCCATTGGGCACGCTTCGATAATCCGGCCAGATCGAGTACTGCTCCTCATCATTGACTACAACCAGAAAGCGCGTATCCGGACTGTCCAAACTCATTGCTTGCTCCTTGACTGACATGGCGGAAAGACGCCTACGATACAATACTAATGGTAGCGATTCTCATTAATTTTTAAAAATTCATACACTGTTCTCAAATTTCCCTATCGACGATGAACAGTCGCAAGACGGCAACGCCCTGTTTATACTTCGAGCCCCTCTGAACGATAACCTCTCTCAATTCGCGGTCCACGGATGAGTCGATGATTCCCAGCCTTGCCCCGCTGTTCACCGGTCCGCTTGCCGAGCATGGTGAAAAGCTGCAACTGCGCAGCCATCCCCGTACAGACGTACCGGGTGACAGGTTCTTCCAGCATGAGTATTTCAGCGCATTCGTCGACGACCTGCAGGTCCGGTACAAAACCGATGAGCGCCTGGCCCTGGTGTCGCTGTGGTCCAAATGGTATTTCAGCACCTTCCTGGCACCGGTGATGGCCGCCAATCTGCTCCAGCAATGCGATCTGCCACTTGCCCTTGCCGACACCGGGATACAACTGGGCAATGACGCCAGGCCACAGGCGTTGCACTTGGTCCATGCCGGCCAGCCTTTGCCACCCTGCACGGCCTTCGAGCGATTTCATACCCTGGTCGAGGATCATCTGGAGCCCGTCATCGAAACCTTGGTCCGTGTCTCCCAGGCATCGCCCCGGTTGTTCTGGAGCAATGCCGGCAACACCTTCGAGTTCGTCACCAGCCGCATCGACCTGCACCCATTGGCCAACGCGCACAGCACCGCACCGGCCAAGGAAATCCTGAATACCCGCCTGCGCCCGAACGGCCGGCGTAATCCTTTGTTCGCCCCCGTGCAGTACCACGATATCGGCGAGGACGAGCCACAGCGCCTGAGGCGCATCTGCTGCATTCGCTACCGCCTTCCCGGCGTCGGCTATTGCAGCAGTTGCCCACTCGATGAATGCAAACGGCAGGAACAGCCCGTTTAACTGCAGCCTATTTCGCCAGTTGAAAAGGGTTCTCTGTCGCTCGGTCGTAGTCCACGAGATGGCCGTAGTCGAGACGATAGACCCGGTCGGCAACATCGAAATAGCGGTCGTCATGGGTGATTGCAATCACCGTCTTGCCGGCCGCCTTCAGCTCGGGCAGCAGTTCGTTGTAGAACACGTGGCGGAACACCGGGTCCTGATCCGCCGCCCATTCGTCCAGCAGGAACACCTCCCTGCCCTCCATCATCAGCAGTAACAGTGCCAGGCGCTTGCGCTGGCCCTGGGACAGGGCCGTGGTCGACAGGCGCCCGGCAGCGAACTCGACTTTATGGGCCAACCCAAGGCGGTCCAGGTAATGATCCACCCGGGCCTCAAGCCCCTCATGATTGCCCGCTTCGCCCAGCACATCGGCGAACAGATAGAAGTCGGCAAAAATGGCGGCGAAATGCTCCCGGTGCCACTCGCTGGTGCCGGTATCGAGCACCACGCCGTTCAGCGAAACCTGCCCAGAGGTGGGAACGTAGAGCCCCGTCAGGAGCTTGGCCAGGGTCGACTTGCCACTGCCATTGCCACCGACAATGAAAATCAACTCGCCGCGACGAATCGACAGGTCGATCGGTCCCAGCTCAAACGCAAACTCGTCACTTTGCCCGGGATAGCGGTAATGCACGTTTGACAGGCGCAACTCACCGAAGGGTTGCGCCGCTTGCGCAGGGGTCTTGAACTGCACCGTCTCACCCAACGCCAGGGCATCGATGGCCTGCAAGGCAACATGGCCGCGAATGACCGCAGGAATGGCATCCAGGATCATCGAGATCGGCGTGCGCAGAAACATGATTGCCAGCACGTAACCCACCACGACCTGTTGGCTGAGCAACCCTAATCCCTGGCCGAGAAAGAACAGCGTACCGATCAGCACGAACACCAGCAGTGTCGTCCAGTTCAGGTTCACCGCCCACAGCGTGTCGGCACGTACCGACGCATCCAGCGAGGCCCGCGCGATCGGTTCGAGCTTGCGCTCATAGAGCAGGTGCCGGCGTTCCCGGCTCAGGCCCAACTCGCAACGCCCCTGGATGGCGGCCTCGAACTGCTCGGTCAACTGGTCATCCTGCTGCCGCACGGCCTGCATCAGGATCTTGACCTTGCGCCCCAGCAGCACATCAAGACCGACCCCAAGGGCAATCACCCCCAGGGTCAGGAAAAAGAACGCCATGCTCAGCCAGGCCATGTAGGCGAGCCCCGCCAACAACAGCAAGCCGTTGTACAAGGAAATCGGCAGTTGCTTGAACGCCGTGGCGACGGTGGTCACGTCCTTGGTCAGCGCGTTGTAGATACGCGGGCTGCCCAGCCGCTCGATGCGTTCGAGTGCTGTGCCCAACACCTTGCCCACCAGCCGCAGGCGCAATTGGTAAACCAGGCGATGCCCGATCTGCACCAGCAACCATTGCGACGTGACACCGCTGATGAACAATAGAATCAGCAGGCCACCGAACAGCAACAAGCCCCGGCCGATATCATCGAGTCCATGCTCCAGGCTGCGGTTGATATACCCGATCAGGCCGATACTGGTTGCCGCGCTCAAGGCGCTGCTCAGAATCGCCAGCAGAATGCGCCATCGAGCGTCGTGCAGCAGTTCTTTCAATAACATCATGAGGCAGACACCACCTTGGCAGAGGTTTGCAACAGTAAAGGCAACAGGCTTTCGACCAATCGAGGCTCTGCGAGCATCTCGTGATGCCCCACGTCCAGCGTCCACTGGCGAACAGCTTGATGAGTATGCGCTTGCCACTGAGCACGCAAGTCGGCATGGGCATTGCCGCGCCAGAGCCACAGCGGCACATCAACGGTGGGCAAGGCTTGCTCGTACAAGCGCATCTTGATCGAGCGATATTGCGCCAATAGCGTGAGCAAATCAGCATCGGCGGCGCCCCATTGCAGATGCGCGCGCACCTGGGCATCGTTGAGCAACCGGGCAACACCCTCGGCATAGTCCAGACCTGCCAACAGGCCCGTCACACGTTCGCGCAGCGGCTCACCGATTGGCTGGGCGTGAGTGCGGCAGTAGAAAGCAAAATCTGCAATCAACTGGCCTGCTTCGTCGCCCTCGCCGGCCAGGCTGCGCTGCGCATCGTGATCGAGCACCACAAGCCCTTCGACGGTAAAGCCGCTGGCTTGTAGACAGGGTACCAGCATCAATGCCAGGCGCGACGCCAGGCTCCAGCCCAGCAGCACCAGCGGGCGCTGTTTCAGCTGGACAGGGATGCTCGCCACGTATTGCTGCAACAGCACGTCCATGTCGCCCTCATCCCAGCCCTTTTCCAGGGCGGCCAGACCAAAGACAGCGGCTTTACCGCTCAGATTGTCTACCAACGGCTGATAGGCCTGCAGATGCCCTTGCGCGCCATGCACCAGCAACAGGGCCGGCGAATGCTCGTGCGCGTCATTCAAGACTTGCCATGGGCCGCCGCTGTGATCGTTACCCAGGCCATGAACCAGGTCACGCACGGTATGCCGCTCGAACAGCAGATTGGTCGGCAATTCGAGAGACAGGCGCTCGCGAATCAGCGACACCACTTTGATCGCCGCCAGCGAGTGCCCACCGACGTTGAAGAAATTGTCGGTCACCCCCAGCTCGTCGACACCCAACACCTCGCACCAAATCGCCAGAATGGCCGTTTCGAGCTCGCCCACAGGCGCCACGCGAGTGTTCTGCAAACGCTGCCTGGCGCGTTCGAGCAGGTTTTTGCGATCAAGCTTGCCATTGCTGTTCAGTGGCAGCGTCTTGAGTGCAAGGATACCGCTGGGCAGCATGTAGTCCGGTAGCTGGCGAGCCAGGGCGGCGCACAGTTGCTCGGTCGTTTGCGACAGGGCGTCGTCCTTGACCACGAAAGCCAGCAAGCGCCCATGGTCGCCTTCGCCGTCCAGCAGGACAGCGGCCTGCAACACGCCCGGCTGCGCCAACAAAGCCTGTTCGACTTCCGCCAACTCCAGGCGAAACCCACGGATTTTCACCTGTTGATCATTGCGCCCCAGAATGCGTACGGCACCATCGGCCTGGCGCAAAGCAAGATCACCGGTGCGATACAGGCGGTGGCCACTGAGTGGATCGACACCAAAGGCACTGCCACCGACACCGCCCACATAACCGCGCCCGACACTGGCGCCACTGATGCACAATTCCCCGGCCTGGCCTGACGGCACCGCGCGTTGCTGGTCGTCGAGCAGGTGGATGCAGTTATCACCCAATACTTGATTCAAGGCGCTATCACCCACGCCCTGGCTGACATCGATCGCACGCCATAGCACGCCCACTGTGGTCTCTGTCGGACCGTAATGGTTGTAGAGGCGACAGGCAGGCTTCGCTTGGGCCAAACGGCTCAGCAAATGCTCACTGATCGGCTCTCCGCCCAGTACCAGGACCTGGCGTGGAAGAATGCCGTTGGGAGCGTGTTCGCCCATCAGCGCTTCGAGGTGCGAAGGCACGATTTTGAGCACGTCCAACGGGTAGCGCTGGAGTTCTTCGGCGAATGCCCGGGCATCGGTCACGGTGGACTGCTCCAGCACATGCACGCAACCGCCCTGCAACCAGGCCGGAAACAACACCGTATTTCCCAGATCCGCGAGCAGTGAAGACACCAGGCCATAATGCCCGGCCTCGGGCAACTGGAGTGCGCGGGTCACTTGCGTGACGTAATGGCGCAATTGGCCTTGCTCGATTTGCACACCTTTGGGCTTGCCGCTGGTGCCCGAGGTATAGAGCACGTAGGCCAGGTCTTGCGCCGAACCCTGCACCGGCGAATCGAACACCGGCCCAGTGCATGCCTGTGACCAGCACAGGGTGTCGACCGAGGTATCGGGCAGCAGCCCCTCTATGTGCAGCAACAAGGCCGGTTGAGCATCATCGATAATGTCGGCCAGCCGCAGCGGTGGTTGTTGAGGATCCAGGGGCAGATAGGCAGCACCGACCTTGAAGCAGGCCAGCATCGCGATCAGCATCTGCGCCCCCCGCGGCAAATACAGGCCGACCACTTGTTCATGGCCGACACCGGCCTGACGCAGGCTGCCGGCCACACGATCGCTCAAGGCATCAAGCTCAGCGTAAGAGAACAGTTGCTCTGCATAGCGCAGCGCCGGCCGATCCGGTTGTGTCCGGGCGTACTCGCGCACGGTGGCGACGATATCGAGATCCGGCGCCAGGGCCGGACGCGTCGGCAACGCCAGCAACTCCTCGGGCAAGTGCGGATCGACACCGTTGATGAGGCCATTGGGCGACTGCAGCAATTGCTCGAGCCAATGGGCGAATCGCTTGAGCAAGACCTGCATCTGCGCTTCACGGTACAGGCCACGGTCATAGGCCAGTGTCAGTTCCCCGTTGCCCTGGGCATCGAGCGTCAGCTGCAATTGCAACTCGACCGGGGTGTCGAAGGACAGGACTTGCAAACCCTGCAGCAGCGGTGCATGCACGACACGCAGCCCAGTCTGAAAACTGGCACGCCACTCGGGCAATAGCTGAGCCTGACCGACATATTCCTGCCAAGCCACCGCGTTTTCCAGTTGCCGTGCCAACGGCCGGGCCAGGTTGATCCAGGAGCTGTGTTCGGACACCCGCACCACCATCGGCAGCGTCTGCTCGAACAACCCACAGGCTCCCGAGAGCTCTTCATAGTCATCGCGAGGATCGTGCTGCAAACCCAATTGGCCGTGCTGCTGCCCATTGAGCCTGCCCAGCAATGCGCCCCAGGCGGCCAGGGCCAGTGCTTCGACGGCCACGCCTTCGCGCTCGGCCAGCGCCGTCAACGCCGCTGGCAGTGTCTGCGCAAGCCTTAGCCGAACAACGGCATGGTTGCCGCTGGCGATGCCATAGCGCTCGATCAGGCGCATGCCCGGCACGTCCTGCAAGGCCAGGTTGCGCCAGAACTGCGTGCCCTGCTCGGCATCCTCGTCCAACTGCAGGCCATTGATCCACTCGACGTATTCGCCGTACTGCATGGGTTCAGTTTCCAACGACGCGGCACGTCCCAGCAATTGCGCCTGCAACTGGATCAGACTGCGCTGATCCAGCGAATAGACCGGGACCGCCAATAGCAGGCAATCGTCGAGTAGCCAGGCCAGCACATCGGGCTGTTCAGCAAGGCAATGCGCCTGGGCCTCACGCAGCCACTGTTGCTCATCATGCCCGTCACCTGAACGTCCCTCACGCCAGCTCAGGCGCAACTCGAGGGGCTCGACCACATGCTGGCGCAGTCCCGTGGCGCCAACCGGGCGCTGGTAGCGCAAGCGCAGCGCTTGATGCTGCTGCAAGCCGTCACGCAGTCGCTGTTGGACAGTGGCCTCGGGCACGCCCGACAGTTGCATCCGAACCCAGCGCCAGGCCTGCGGATTGGCCTGGGCCAGTTGTTTTTGTTGAGGTGAAAGCGTTAGTCCAAGGTCCATCATGGTTTCAACTCTGCGTGTGTCTCTTCGGTCTGCGCCGGCGCAGCCATGACCTGATCACGACCATAGATTTCACCCATGGCCACCACAATTTTACGCTCGCCTTCGAACGGATCCCGGGCGTGCGCAGCCAGCATGTTATCGAGCATGACCACATCGCCCTGCTGCCAGTCGAAGCGCACGGCACAACGGTCGTAGGCAGCGTTGATGGCCTCGATGGCACTTGGCTCAAGCTCGGAACCGTCACCGTAGAACACTTGTCTCGGCATCGCCGTTGCCCCGTCGCGCAGGAACTGCTCACGCACATCGGCATCGAGAAAGGCCGGGTGATAGAGCTGGATCTGATTGAAGAAGCTCTCCTCTCCCGTCAGCGGGTGCAGGATCACCGCAGGGCAAACCTGACGGGTGTGCAGATCGTTGGCGCCGCGCCACTCAAAATCGATATTGCTCTCACGGCAGATCCGCTCGACTTGCTCGCGCTCCTGGGTCTGGAAGAAGTGCTGCCAACTGACGTCCAGGCTGGTGCTGAAATTACGCACGTACATCAATTGTTTGCGACGCAGGTTCGCTTGCAGCCAGGTGGGCAGCTCACGGTAGACCTGGCGGCTGTCGACAATCGGGGTCGCGCCACCGGAAGTGGCGGGCGTCTGGCAGTAAAACCATTGGCGACGCGGCCAGCGATGCTGATGAGCGCTCTCGTTGTGGAACAGAATCATCCGATCCTTGGGATAGGGCGTGGACTTGTAGATATTCTTGCCTCCCTCTTCCTTCGGCAGGTCACCGTACTGGCCATATAACTGAGGGCACAGGGCCTGGCAAAAAGCCTCGAAAGCCGCCGGAGTCGGCAAATCAAAGCCACGCAAGAGAATGCCGCCATGCTCGCGCAGCCAGCTTTCGACCTTCTCACGGTTGGCTTGCGCCCAAATGGCCGGCGCCAGTTCGCGGTCACGCAGTTGAATCAACAAGGGGAACTTCGAACCTTCGCGCAATGGCCGGGCTTCAAAGGGCTCGCGGGTAACGGGCGATCCGCTCTGGCGCATCTTGCCCAATTTGCTCATTTTGCGTTGCAACGGATTGTCCGTGGACATTGCAGCAGCTCCCTTTGGAGTCGGAATCAGGGTGTCGATTGGGTTGTCCGGTGCGCCGAGGGCCATGTCCAGCAGCGACTCGAAAGCTGTACGCAAGCGTTCGACCGTGGCCGGCAGAAACAGGCTGTTGCGATACACCCAGCGCAGGTTGAACACATCGCCGTCTTCGCTGGCGAACAGGGCCATGTCGAACTTGGAATGATGCTGCTCGCCCGTCAGTGGCTCCACCTGCAAATTGCCGAGTTGGCGTTGCTGGCGCGGCGTGTTGTCGAGGACAAACAACGTCTGCAACAACGGGTGGACATTCGCCACCCGTGGCAGCTCCAGGCATTCGACGACACGCTCGAACGGCGTGTCCTGCCAGGCGAATGCTTGCAGGCAAATCTCCCGGACCTGCTGCGCTTGCTCACGCAAACTCAGTTCCGGTTGCACGCGGATACGCAAGGCCAGCAGATTGACGAAAAAGCCGATCAGCGATTCAGTGGCCGGATGCTCGCGGTTGGCGACGTCCGTTCCGATGACCAGATCACGGCCTTGCGTTTCGCGCTGCAGCACGGCGGCATAGCACGTCAGCAGCACCATGAACGGCGACGTTGCGCTTTGCTGTGCGAAAGCCTTCAACCGGCCAACCGTGGCCGCTGACAACTGGAAGTCCAGGGCCGCCCCGGCGCCGCTGTCGCGCTCCGGACGGGGAAAATCGAACGGCAGTGGCACCTGCGCGGGAATGCCGGCCAGGGTCTGCCGCCAGAAGTCCAGGCCTTCACGCTGACGCAGCTGTACCGCCGCCGAACCTTGCCATACGGCATAGTCGACGTACTGGATCGCCAGCTCGCTCTGTGGCGGCAGCACACCCGTGCTGTAGGCTTCATAGCCCTGGATCAGTTCATCCACCAGCACGGCGCCGGACCAACCATCGGAGGCGATGTGGTGCATGACCAACTGCAGCACATGTTCCTGTTCGCCGAGGCGGTGCAGGACCGCCCGCAACGGTGCCTCGCTGGCGAGGTCGAACGGCCGCAGCGCAACGTCCCGGGCATCGACCGGCCACTGCGCGTCGCTCGACACGATCACTTGCAACGCCACCGACATGTGTCCGTGAATCCGCTGGTACAACTCGCCGTTACGTTGGTGATACGTCGTACGCAAGATGGTATGGCGGTCCACCAGCCGGTGCAATGAACGCTCCAGGGCATGGCGGTCCAGTTGTCCGCGCAAACGCACATTGCTGCTCATGTTGAAGCTGCTGTCAGCCAGGTCCAACTGCTGCATCAACCAGACGCGTTGCTGCGCCGAGGACAAGGGTTGATCAAGCTGCTGGTCGACCTGAGGGATCTGCAACGAAGCCAGATCCAGGTGCTGCGCCAGGCCCTCGATGCGCTGCGCAAGGTCCGCCAGTACCGGCGTTTCGAACAGCCAGCGCAAAGGCACTTCAAAACCCTGTTCACGCAAGCGTGCACGCACCTGGGCCGCCATCAGCGAATGCCCGCCCAGTTGGAAGAAATGACCGTCGGCAGGAATCTGTTGCAGGTTCAACACCGCAGCCCAGACCTCGGCCAGCGACGCCTCGCTGGCCGTCAGCGGGCGCTGGACGCCCTCCATACCGCAGTTTTCCAACTGCAAGCGTGGCAGTTGCTTACGATCCACCTTGCCATTGGTATTGAGGGGCAGTTGCTCCAGCGCCTGCAAATGCGTCGGCAACATATAGGCCGGTAAACGCCCCTGTAAGTAGGTGCGGATGGAGGCGGCGTCGGGTGGATTGTCGGGACTCGCTACCCAGAAGGCGGCCAGATGCTCGCCTTGCACGGCCACGACCGCCTGCAGCAGTTCGGGGTGGCTGAGCAGCACGGCCTCGATCTCCCCCAGTTCGATGCGATAACCACGCAATTTGATCTGATCATCGGTGCGGCCGAGGTAATACAGCTGCCCATCGGGCTGCCAACGCGCCAGGTCGCCCGTACGGTACAAACGCCCACCCTCGCGACTGAACGGATCGGCAATAAACCGTTCGGCGGTCAATCCAGGCTGCCCGGCATAACCGCGGGCCAGACCGTCACCGGCAATATAAAGCTCGCCCACACAGCCAGGAGGTACTTCGCACAAGTGCTCATCAAGGACGTGGCAGCGGGTATTGAGCAATGGCCGGCCAATGGGTGCGACGGGCAACTGCAGGGCACCGATCGGCGCCTGGGTGGACCACACCGTGGTTTCTGTCGGGCCGTAGACGTTGACGAGGTGAGCCACGCATTGGCTGAGCTCGGTCGCCATTTCCGCCGCCAGCGCCTCACCACCGGCCAGGGCCACACGCCCAGCCAGCACCGTGCGATCGCCTTGCAGCAACATCGCCCAGGTTGCCGGTGTGGCCTGGATGAGATCCACGGCCTGGTCCTGAATCAGTCGCGCAAGCAACATGGGGTCCTGTCGCTCTTCATCATCGGCCAACACCACGGTGCCGCCACGCACCAGCGGCAGGCACAGCTCCAGGCCGCAAATGTCGAAGGTCACCGTGGTCAAGGCCAGATAACGCTGCACGTTTTCCAGTGGCAGCGCCTCTTCCATGGCTAGCAGGAAGTTGGCGAAATTCCCTCGACTGATCTGCACGCCCTTGGGTTGCCCGGTCGATCCGGAGGTGTAGAGCGTGTAGGCCAACTGTTCAAGCGTCGTCGCCAATGCCGGGGCTTGTGCAGGGAACTGAGCCAATGGCAGGTCCGCCCACAGGCAGCTGCGCAGGTGTCCGGGCAGGTCCGCGAACAGCTTGTCGCAGAGCAGCAATTGCGGCCGAGCGCGGGTGAGAATCTGCGCCTGACGTGCCGGTGGATGAGCTGGGTCGAGCGGCAGGTAGCAAGCACCGGCCTTCTGAATCCCCAACAGGCACACCAGCAGTCTTTCGTCCCGAGGCAGGCAGAAGGCAATCGTCGACTCCTGCCCTATACCCTGCGCCAGCAGCCAATGGGCCAGGCGATTGGCTTGGGCATCCAGCGCCGCGTAGCTCAAGCGGCGATCAGCGCAGCACACCGCGATACGCTCAGGATGAACGGCGGCCTGTACTTCAAAGCGCGTGACAAAATCGGCCTCGCTGTGCAGATGCACGGACTTGCCCGCCGCGGCCAAAGTTGCGACTGAGCCCAGGGGGACTTCCAGCAAGCGCTGCTGAAGATCGAGGCTGACCAGGCTGGCGAGCAATCCCTGGTAATCCTCCATCAGTCGTTGGGTGGTACCGGGGTGCAACAGAGCAGTCGCGTATTCGACAATCAAGCCGGTACGCGCATCCGTGCCGCGGCCTTGGGTGAACAGATTGAACGTCAGGTCGAACTTGGCACTCACCACGCCGTCCGGCAACGCCAGTGTTTCCACGCTGATGCCCGGCAGGTTGAGGCGGCGCGAATCCCGATGATCGGCCTGGTAGTTGAACATCGCCTGGAACACCGGCGTGCGATCCAGGCTGCGCTCGACATCCAGCATTTCCAGCAGTTGCTCGAACGGCAGCGCCTGATGGGACAAATCATCGGCCAAACGTCCGTTCAGGGCCTGGATAAAGGCTTGCAGGCTTTGCCGGGCGTCAATCTGCACCCGGTGCGCCAGTGTGTTGACGAACAAGCCAACCAATGCCTGGCTCTTGACCGATTCGCGCCCTGCCACTGGCAAGCCAATGGCGAAATCATTGCGTCCGCCATGACGCCAGAGCAGGAGCTGGTAGGCGGCGAAATACAGTACGAAGGGCGTGACACCCAGGGCCCTGGCCCGGGAGTCGACAGCCGCGCTCAACGAGCCGGGCAAGGCCAGCTCGCTGCGGGCGCCAGCGTAGGCCTGCAGCGCCGGTCGCGTGCAGTGGTCGGGCAGCTCCAGCGGTTCGTTGCTCAGACCTTGCAAGCGTTGTTGCCAATAGCCCCGCAACTGGCTGCCCTGCTCCCCGTCCAAATCTCGCCGTTGTGCGTCGATCAATGGCAACAATCCGCTCGTCACAGGCGTGGCCCGGTCCTGGTAGATCAGCGCAAAGTCCTCGACCAACAAGCCCATGGACCAACCGTCCACGGCAATGTGGTGCACATTGAACAGCAACCGGTAATCACCCGGCGCAAGACAAAATACGTCGATTGCCAGCAACGGCCCCTGCACCAGGTCAAAAACGCGCTTGGCGGCCCCGGCAATGGCCGCTGCCTGGTGTGATTCATCCAGGTCATGGAGGTCATGCACATTGAAGAGTGCAGCGGCCTTCTCATCCAGGCGCTGCCAGACCTGCCCCTGCTCTTCGAAGAACCGGCAGCGCAGTGCGTCATGGCGCGAAACAAGGACCTGGCAAGCGAGCTGCAATCGTGGCACGTCCAGATCGCCGCGCAAGGCCAACAATTGCGTAACGTTGTAAGCCGTTGCAGCCGGATCGAGTTGTTGCATGAACCACACCCGTTGCTGGGCATGGGACAGTGCACGTGGCGGCGCCAAGGCTTCGGTTACCGGCGGCGGTGCAACCGCCGCCGACGCTGAGGAGGTCAGAACCCCAGCCAGTTGCCGGGCGCTGGGGTTCTCCAGCAATTGCCGGGGCATCAGGCGCAGTTCAGCCTGACGCAGACGCGCGATCAATTGCAGGCTGAGGATCGAATCCCCCCCTTCGGCAAAGAAATCGGCGTCCGGCCCCAGGCCAGGCTGTTCAAGCAACTCGCGAAAAGCCGTGAGGACGGTCAGCAACACCGGGTCCAACCGGCCGTCGATGCACAGGGCCATGGCCGCGAGGGTGGGATGTTGCAGGACATCGCGCGGTTGCAACTTGAGTCCTTCGCGCGCAGCCAGGCCGATCAATTGCAGACTGAGAATCGAATCGCCACCGAGGGCGAAAAAATCATCCTCGCGCCCGACGTGTGCGCAATCGAGAATCTGGCACCACAACTGCGCCAAGCGCTGTTCCGTGGCGCCGATCGGCGGCCGGGCGGATGCATCGGCCAACTCTGTCTCGGTCGGTTCAGGCAATGCACGCCGATCCAGCTTGCCATTGGCCGTCAGCGGCAACGTATCCAGCACCCACCAATGACCGGGCACCATGTGCTCCGGCAACTGGCGCTTGGCTTCGGCTTGCAGAGCCGCCAGTGCTTCGGTTGCCAGGGCAGGACTGAGATACGCCACCAGTTGCGTGCGTCCTTTCACCTCGCAGGCCAGCACCACCCCTTCGCGAACCTGAGGCTGTGCATTGAGCCAGGCGCTGACTTCGCCCGGCTCCACGCGAAAACCGCGGATCTTGACCTGATCGTCCTGGCGCCCCAGGAACACCAGGTGCCCACTGCGATCCAGGCGAACCCGGTCACCACTGCGATAAAAGCGTTGCCCCTGGGCAGTAGAGCCAAATACTTGCGCGGTCAACTCAGGTTGACCGAGGTAGCCCTGGGCGACCTGAGGGCCTGCGATCAGCAGCTCGCCGGCGACACCCAGCGGCACCGACACGTCATTGCCGTCGACGATGCGCAAATGGCAATCCGCTAACGGCTGGCCCAAGGGCAGATACAGACTCGAGTCAAGGGCGTCGAAGGCCTGGATTTCTCCGCAGATCACGCCGACCGTGGTCTCCGAAGGACCGTAATGGTTGAAGATGCGCAGTTGCGGTGCCAATTCACGCACCCGTGCAAACAAGGTCTGATCGAAACCCTCACCGCCCAGGATCAACACATCCCTGGGCAAGACGCGTCGAGCATCGTCCAGCGCCAACAGCCCGCGTAAATGCGACGGCGCGATTTTCAGGCAATCCACTGGCTGCTCGTCGAGAAAGTCAGCCCAGCCTGGCGGATCGAAGGTCAACGAGGCTGGCGGCAGAATCAGCGGATCGCCGGCATTCAGCCCGGCGAACACGCAGGTCAGCCCCAGGTCCGCGGCCACGGTCGCCAACGTCGCCCAGCGGCTACCCGGCTTGGCTTGCACGCGTTGACCGATCGCGCTCGCGTAATGCCCCACGTTGCCATGAGTGACCAGGACACCTTTGGGCTGACCGGTCGAACCCGAGGTATAAATGAGGTAAGCAGGCAGGTGCGGCTGACTGAGGCTCTCGCCCAGCCCCTCGGCGGCCACTGCGGACAAGTCGGCGGCACTGAGTACCAGGCGCGCCATGTCGGCGTTCGTTTCAGGGGCCTCGGCCAGTGTCACCCACAGCCTCGCGCCACTGTCCTGCACCAACTGCGCCAGTCGCTGTGGCGGCTGTGCCGGGTCAAGGAACAGACACACCGCACCGCGTTGCCAGCAGGCCAGCATCGCCAGCAGTTGTTCCGCGCAACGCGGCATGCACAGCGCAACCACCTGGCCCGGGCCGATGCCCTGCCCGGCCAGTCGCGCGGCCAGCGCGCGGGTCGCGGCACCGAGCGTGGCATAGTCGACGGTTTGCCCAGCGCTGCACAACGCTGCCGCGTTCGGCGTGTGCGTTGCCCAGTGCAGCACCTGCTGATCCAACGGCAAGGGCATCGCGCCCAACGCGGGGCCATTCAGTTCACTTGGCGGCGAAATCAGTTGCAGTTCGGCCAGACGTCGCTGGGGATGGCTTGACGCCTCTTGGAAAATCGCCAGCAAGTCATCCAGCATCTGCTCGACCGTCGCCGCGTCGAACACTTCATCGCTGTATTCCAACTCGCAGCGCAGCCGCGCGTCAGCGCTACGCACCAGGCGCAGCGTGAGGTCGAAGCGTGCATGACGCTGCGGCGGGTCGAGTACTTCAACCGCGACACCCGGCAATGTCAGGGTGCGGCTCTCGGGTAAATCGACCTGGACGAACATCACCTGAAACAGCGGGCTCGAACGTGAGCGCTCGAGGTTTTCAAGAACGTTTTCGAAAGGCAGCAACTGATGATCGAAGGCGGCCGCGACGGTGTCGCGGGTGCGCAGCAGCGCGGTGGCGAAGTCCGGGTTGCCGTGCAGGCGCTGACGGATCACCAGGGTGTTGAGCAACGGGCCGATCAAGGGCACCAGTTCCGGACGATCACGTTGGGCGGCCGAGGTGCCCAGGCACAGGTCGTTCTCGCCACTGTAGCGCGACAGCAAGCAACTGAAGGCCGTCAGGCCGTAGATGTACAGCGTCACCCCATGACTGCGAATGGCGGCTTCTACCGCCGTCGTCAGCTGCGGCGAAAGCTCCCGGGCAAGCACCGCGCCGCTATGGCGACGTTGTGCGGGCGCAGGGCGTGGTCGGTCCAGGGGCAACGCCAAGGGCGCGGGCGCATCCGCCAGTTGGCCGCGCCAGAAGTCGATGTGCTGCCGGCAGCTTTCACTCTCCAGCCACTCGCACTCCCACGCGGCGTAATCGGCGTACTGGATGCTCAATTCGGGTTGTCGGGCCGGCTCATTCGATGCCAGTGCCCGATAAGCCTCGGCCAGTTCCAGGGTCAGTTGCTGAGCCGACCAGGCATCGTAGGCCACGTGATGAATGGTGAAAAACAACCAGGTCGATTGCTCTTGCGCGTCGCTGAAGGCTTGCCAGCGCCAAGGCGCCGACTGAGCGAGATCGAAGGGCTCGGCGAGCTGACGGGCATATTCATCGGCGCACCACTGCTCGTATTCAGAAGCCGCCAAGGTCAACGGTTCGACGCTGGGCCGCGGCACTTGTTGCGACTCACAATGGGGTTGCATCCGGCCTTGCGAATCGGTCGTGTAGCGGGTGCGCAGGATCTGATGACGGTCAGTCAACTGCTGCATGGCCTGCTGCAAACGCGCGCCATCGAGGCGGCCGTCGAAACGCAGTACCGAGCACAGATTGTAAAGGGCACGACCGCTCAGGGCTTCCGCCGACAGAAAGCGCCGCTGCGCCTGCGCCAACGGCATATGCTCACCTTCGCCAAGCACGGCGGGAACGATTGGCAGGCGCCAGCTATCGATGCCCTTCTCGGCCAGGCGCTGGCGAAAGACTTTTTTCTTGTCCGCGGGCAAGGAAGCCAGCCGCTGCGCAATCTCCAGGAAAGCTTGTTGCGTCATCGCACTCATCCTTACTCTTCCATCTCTGATAACAGGCGCTGCATTTCGTCCAGGGCTTCGTCGGTCGAAGGCCCTTGGGGTTTCTCGATCTGCTCGGCAAGACCGGCAATCGTCGGGTTATGGAACAGGCTGCGCAGCTCGATCCTGATGCCGAAACGGCTCTCAATCTGGGTCATCAGGCGCATCGCCAACAACGAATGCCCGCCCAGCTCGAAGAAACTGTTGAACACCCCGACTTGCGGCACCTCAAGCAGGCTTTGCCAGATGTCGGCCAGTTGCTGCTCCAGTTCGTTGCGCGGCGCCACGCCCTGTACAGCGATGGGCTGCGGTGCCGGCAAGGCCTTGCGGTCGATCTTGCCGTTGGCATTGAGGGCAAAACGCTGCACCTCGATAAAACCGGCCGGGACCATGTAGCCCGGCAACAGGCCTTCGAGATGCCGCCGCAGGGCCACTTGATCAACGGGGCTGGTCGCCTGCAGCCAAGCGAACAGGCTTTGACTGCGCGGATCGATCATCACCACGGCCTCTTCAACGCCCGGGTAACGACGCACCAGCGATTCGATCTCACCGGGCTCGATGCGGAATCCGCGCACCTTGACCTGGAAGTCGCTGCGACCGACATACGCCAACCGACCGTCACCGCGCCGGCGTACCAGGTCGCCAGTGCGGTACATGCGGCTGCCAGGTTCGCTGGCATAGGGGTCAGGCAGATAAACCGCGGCCGTTGCGGCGGCGGCATGCTGATAGCCACGGGTAACCCCGGCGCCCGCGATATACAGCTCCCCGGTCGTGCCCAGCGGCACCGGACGCAGCATCTCATCGAGCACATAGCAGCGGGTGTTGAGCAGTGGCGAGCCAATATCCGCCACGCCAGACGGCACGTCCTGCAGCGCCTGGGTGGTCGACCAGACGGTGGTTTCGGTCGGGCCATAGGCGTTGATCAGGACCACGCCCCGGCTACGCAGCTCGGTCACCAGTTCGCCCGGAACCGCTTCCCCCCCAATCAGCCCGCGCACTGGCGGCCAGTCGGCCTGTCCGGTTTCCAGCAGGATCTGCCAGCCGGCGGGTGTCGCCTGGAACACCGTGGCCCGACGCAGCAAGGCAAACAGTTGATGACCATCGACGACCTGCTCGCGACGGGCCAGCAAGATGGCTGCGCCGTTGACCAGCGGCAAGAACAGTTCCGGCTTGCACATATCGAACGCGTAAGTGGTACTGGCCAGCCAGACATCCGCAGCGCTGAGTGGCAACTGCCGATCGAGACCGGCCAACAGGTTGCTCAGGTTCTCGCGGGTGACCTGTACGCCTTTTGGTGTACCGGTCGAGCCCGAGGTGTAGATCACATAAGCGCGTTGCTGTGGGTTGACCGCCAGCACCAGGTTGTCGGTGCTGCATGCCTCCAGCGACAACTGATCGAGCCAGACATTGTCGACACCGCTCAAGGCATCGCCACACTGACTTTCGCTGAGCACCAGGGCCGGCCGCGCGTGCTCGATGATGAAGCGCAGGCGATCTGCCGGGTGTTGCGGATCCAGCGGCAAATACGCCGCACCAGCTTTGTGAATAGCCAGCAGGGTTGGCAGCAACCAGGGGCCACGACTCAAGCAAACGGCAATCAGCTCATCGGTGCCGACACCCTGTGCACGCAGCCAATGGGCCAGGCGATTACTGAGGGCATTGAGCTGGGCATAACTCAATTGCTGATCCTGGCAATCGACCGCCAATGCCTGGGGTGTCAATGTCACTTGACGCTCGAATCGGGCAATCAGGTCCGCTTCGCCGTGCAAGGCCTCGGCCGCCTGGTTCCATGGCCGCTGGGCCAGGGCATGATCGGCGTTGGCCAGGTCAATGTCCCATAGGCGCGCCTGTGAGTTTTTCAGCATGCCCTCGAGCAGATACAGATATTCGTCGGCATAACGTTGCGCCGTCCGGGCCAGGAACAGGTCGGTGTTGTACTCCAGCACACATTGCCAATCGTCACCGTACTGCTCGATGTGCAAGCCGATATCCACCAGGGCGCTGTCACTTTCCACATCCAGTCGCTGCACCGGCAAGCCGGCGAAATGGTGCTCATCCTTTACGGCGACATCGCGCTGGATCAGGTTGAACAACGCCTGGAACAGCGGTGTGTGGCTGAGGTCGCGGCGCACCTGCAACGCCTCCACCAGCCGTTCGAAAGGGACATCCCCATGCTGCTGCGCAGCCAGGTGAGTGGCTTGCAATTGCTGCCAGAACTGTTCGACCGACTGCTGGGCATCAATGTGACTGCGCAGCACCTGGGTGGTCGCGAAGTAGCCAATCAGGTTATCCGTATGGGCCTGGTGGCGATGGGCGACCGGCAGGCCAATCCAGATTTCACGCTGGCCCGAGTGCCTGGCCAGGAGCGTTTTCCAGGCGGCCAGCAATGGCGCGAACGCGGTCAGCCCATGCTGTTGCGCGGTCTCGCGCAGTTCCTTGACCAGCCTTGCCGGCAGGCTGAAGCGCAGGCGCTGGCCGTTGTAACCTTGCTGCGCGGGGCGTGGCATGTCGGTCGGCAGGTTCAGCACTGGCGGCTCCCCTGCCAGGGTTCGACGCCAGTATTCAAGCTGCGATTCGATACGCGCTTGCCCCGAAGGACTCTGCCAACTGGCCGCGATGTCAGAAAACTGCAGCGGTAGTGGCGGCAGGCAAGCGCTGCCCCCCTCCAGCAAGGCCTGGTAGATCAGTTGCAGCTCATTGAAGAAAATTTCCAGCGAACGGGCATCGGCGATGATGTGGTGCAAGGTGACCTGCAGCACACTCAGGTGTTGGCCCTGATACACACGAACCCGCCACAGCGGGGGGGCCGAAAGGTCGAAGGGACGCTGTGCTTCTTGACTCAGTTTCTGCGCAAAAAAAGGCGAATGCGCGTCGATCTCCAGTGGCTCGAAGCTCACCGGCAGCGCCGTGAGCGCCTCGACCTGCTGACGTGCGCCCTCGGGCGTTTCGCTGAACACCGTCCGCAGGCTGTGCTGGCGGCTGATCAGTTGCGTCAGCGCCTGCTCCAGCAACGACGGTTGCAGTGCCCCCTCCAGACGCAAGGCCAGGGACAAATGGTAGGCCTGGGTATCGCCCTGCAAACGATCGAGGAACCACAGCCGCTGCTGGGTGAAATGCAGCGGTGCCAAGGGTTCTTCAAAATGACGCAGGACATCTTCGGCCTCGATGCTCGTCGCCGCCAGCTGCGCCGCCAGATCCCGCAGGACCGGCTGCTCGAACACCGTGCGCAAGGGAAGACGCCGGCCATGCTGTTCGGCCATTCGCGCCACCAGGCGCGCCGCCAGCAAGGAATGGCCGCCCAAGGCGAAGAAGTTGTCGTCGGCCCCCACATCGGTGCAGCCCAACAGCTCCTCCCAGAGCTTGGCCAACGCCTGCTCCCATTCGCCCGAAAGCCCGCCACTCTGGCGGTCACGCTGTACCGGTGCCGGCAATGCCTTGCGGTCAACCTTGCCGCTGGGGCTCAAAGGCAGGGTGTCCAGGCGAACGAACTGGCTCGGCAACATGTAGTCCGGCAATTGCGCGCCGAGTGTCTCACGCAGCATCGCTTCATCCAGCGCGTCGCCTGCGTAGTAAGCCACCAGACTCGCTGTTTCACCGCCGCCCAGCAGCACGACAGCCGCTTCGCGCACCCCGGGAATACGCGCCAGCAGCGCTTCGATTTCACCCAGTTCGATACGGAAACCACGCAGTTTGACTTGGAAATCCAGGCGCCCCAGGTAATCCAGGCCGCCACTGTTGTTGCGTCGAACCCGATCACCGGTGCGATACATGCGCGCGCCAGGCATGAAAGGATCCGGCAGGAACGCCGCCGCGGTCAGTCGCGCCGCCGCGAAGTAACCCCGACCAAGGTTCGCCCCGGCCAGATACAGTTCACCGGGCACACCTGCGGGCACTGGCTGCAGATCAGCATCCAGGACATACGCGGCGGTATTGGCCACCGGTTGTCCGATTGGCACCTCAACACCAGCCTCACCGCCGTTGCGCACTTCAAACGTGCTGTAGACCGTCGCTTCTGTCGGCCCGTAGCCGTTGATCACCCGGGCGCCCCTGCCCTCGATGGCCTCGGCCAGTGCACAGGGCAAGGCCTCTCCACCGGAAACGGCACGCACGCCTTGCCAACTGCGCGAGGTGTGCGCCACCAGCATCCGCCAGGTCGCCGGAGTGGCCTGCATGACCGTCGGTTGTCCTGTCATCAATAGCTGATCGATCGCTTGGGGATCACGCGCCTGCTCGCGATCAGCCAACAGGATGCTGGCGCCATGCGCCAGAGGCAGCAGCAATTCGACAATGGCAATATCAAATGTCGCGGTGGTCAATGCCAGCACCCGATCCCGGGCCGTCATTGGCAAGACCTGGTCCACGGCCAGCATCAGGTTCATCAGGTTGCCGCGGCTGATGGCCACGCCTTTGGGTTGGCCGGTGGAACCGGAGGTGTACAACACGTAAGCGAGCTGCTCCGCCACCAATACCGGAGCCTTGTAGCAGTCGGCAGCGCTCATCGCATCGATATCAAGCAATGGCACGCCACTGTTCCACTGCGCCAACACCGCCAGACTCGCGACCGTTCCCAGGCACAGCTTGGGTTGCGCCGCCTCAAGAATGTAACGGCCACGCTCCGGTGGCGTGTCCTCGGCCAACGGCACATAGGCAGCACCGGCCTTGAGGATCGCCAGCATCGCCATGGGCAGGCGGGCATCACGAGGCAGGCTCAAGGCCACTCGATCTTCGATGCCAACGCCATGGGCCTGCAAAGCCGCCGCCAGTCGTTCGGCGGCCTGATCCAGTTCGCCATAGCTCAGGCGCTCATTGCCAGCCAGTACGGCAACCGCGTCGGGTTGGCGGGCAACCTGATGAGCAAAGGCCTGGAGGATGTCCTGATGACCGGCCACGCCGTGCCCCTCGATTCGGGCAAGGCCACGTTCGGCAGGTTGCCATGCCAGCTCCCCCAAGGCCTGCCCTGGCTGCTCGAGCAACGCATCAAGCAATGCCAGATATTGCTCGGCCATCGCTTGCACGGTCTGTTCGCGGAACAGATCGCTGCTGTATTGAAGGCTCAGGCTGATGCCATGCTCGCTGTCACGCACGTCCAGGTGCAGGTCACACATGGCGCTGTCCGGACGATTGTCCAACGGCTCGGCGATCACATCGGTCAGCTCGAAACGCTCCAGGGCGTTGCCCGGAAAGTAGTTGAACATGGCCTGGAACAGGGGGTTGTAACTTACCTGGCGGACCACACCGAGCTGTTCGATCAGGTAATCGAAGGGCAAGTCCTGATGGGACTGAACCGACACCGACAACGCCTGCAACTCGGTCATCAGTTGCAGCAGACTGCGCTCGCCCGACAGTTTTTTGCGATACACCAGCGTGTTGACGAAGCAACCGACCAGGGGCTGCAGGACCCCATGGTGCCGATTGGCAACGGGAACCCCGACCAGGATGTCGTCCGCGCCGCTGCGGCTGCGCAACAGCAGCTGAAACGCGGTCAGCATCGGGATGAAATTGCTCCAGCCGTGACCAGCACTGAACGCGCGCAAGCGTGCCGTCAGGGCCTCGGGCAAGCGCCGCTCAACACGACCGCCCGCCTGGGTGGCCTGGGCAGGACGAGGAAAATCGGCCGCCAGCTCCAGCACCGGCAACTCGCCGGCCAACTGCTCGCGCCAATAGGCCAGTTCCTGCTCACAGGCCTTGCTGGTCATCCATTGGCGTTGCCAGAGCGCATAGTCGGCGTATTGCATCGACGAGGCTGACTGCTCCGTCACCAGGCCTTGCCGCAAGTTGCGGTACTGCTTGCACACACCGTCGATGATCAATTGCAGGGACCAGCCATCGGCAACGATGTGATGGCAGTTCAACGACAGGACAAATGCATCCGGCGCCAGGCGATAGAGTCTTGCACGCAGTAACGGAGCCGTTTCCAGGGAGAACGGCGTCATTGCATCCTGACGCAGCAAGTCGTGCAGCGCCTCTTCGCTCTGCACCTCGATCAAAGGCATCTCAAGCTCGGTGCGGGCCAGGATCACCTGGCTCGGCCCTTGAGCCTCGCCTATGAACCCGGTGCGCAGCACTTCGTGCTGATCGACCACAGCCTGCAGGGCCGCACGTAGCTCGGCGATATGCAACTCGCCAGTCAAGCGCACGGCACCGGCCAGGTTATAGGCGGGACTTTGGGGATCCAGTTGCTGCAGAAACCACAGGCGCTGCTGGGCAAACGAAAGTGGCAGCTTTTCAGGGCGCGGCAACAGCGTTGGCGACGACTTGACCGTGCCGGCCCGGCTTTCCAGCCAATCGGCCATGGCGGCGATGGTCGGGCGCTCGAACACCACGCGCAGAGGCAAATCCTTGCCACTGAGCTTGCCGATCAGGCCAATCAGTTGAGTGGCCAGCAGCGAGTGACCGCCAAGCTCGAAGAAATTGTCCTCGACCCCGACCTGACCGAGCCCCAGCACGCTTTGCCAAGCCTCGACCAGTTGGCCTTGCAGCTCGCTGCTGGGCGCGACATAGCGGGCCTGACTTTGCGCGGCGAAATCTGGCGCGGGCAAGGACTTGCGGTCGATCTTGCCATTGCCATTGAGTGGAAAGCGCTCCAGAAACACAAAAGCGCCCGGGGTCATGTACGGCGGCAGGTTACCCAGAACATGCTCGCGCAGGGCCTCGATGCTTGCCTGTGCATCCGCCACCACATAAGCCACCAGGACCTTGGAACGTTGCTGGTCATCACGAGCCACCACCACGGCTTCCCGTACACCGGGGTAACGGGTCAGGCAGGCTTCGATCTCGTCCAGTTCAATACGGTGCCCGCGGATCTTGACTTGGTGGTCGGTACGGCCGACGTATTCAAGATCACCATTGGGCAGGAAGCGCGCCAGGTCGCCAGTGCGATAGAGACGGGAACCGTCGTTGGCAATCGGGTCCGGCAGGAACACCGCCGCCGTGCGCGCCGGATCGGCCATATAGCCGCGCCCGACGCCCACCCCGGCAACGAAGATTTCCCCGACCGCTCCGGCCGGTATCGGCTGCAGGTCGGCATTGAGCAGGTACAAACGATTGTTCAATGTGGCGCGACCGATCGGCACATTGGTGCGCTGCTCAGGCAAACGTTCGAGCAACGGATGAAAAGCCACGTCATCGGAGCATTCGGCCGGCCCATAGGCGTTCATCAACGGGATGGCGGGATAACGCTCGAACCAGCGACGCGCCAACGCCGGCGGCAACGCCTCGCCGGTGGCCAGCACCCAGCGCAGGGCCGAACGCTCGAGCCCCGCGTCGAGCAGGCTCTGCATCAACGACGGCACGGCCTCAAGGATACTGATGCCGTGCCGTTCAATGGCTGAAGCCAGCGCCTCAGGATCCTGCACGACGCAATCGCCGAGGATCACGGTGCGCGCCCCCAGTACCAGGCCGGCGAGGGTTTGCCAGACGGAAATGTCGAAGCACTGCGGCGCGGTCTGGGCAATCACGTCGGTCGCATCGAGCCCCAGCCCCGGCAGTTTGCCGAGGATGTTATTGAGCATGCCCGCATGCGCCACCATGGCCCCTTTGGGGGTGCCGGTGGAACCGGAAGTGAAGATGCAATAGGCCAACGAGCGGTCGTGAACGGGGATGTTCAACTCGTCATCGCTGTAGCGGTCCAACACCGCCGGATCGTAGAGCACCGATTGGGGACGCTGCTCGAGGTAGTCCAAAGCCTCCATCGCCAGCTCGCCCTGCCCTGCACTGTGAATCAGCAGTGGCGTGCGACTCTGGCGCAGGACCTGCGCCAGCCGCTGAGGCGGGTTGCGTGGGTCGAGCGGCAGCCAACCGGCGCCGGCCTTGAGGGTGGCGACAATCATCACCACCAGGTCCAGGCCTCGCTCGTCGAACACCGCGACCAAATCGTCGGACTTGACCCCCTGCGCCCGCAAGTGTCGGGCCAGACGGTTGGCGGCGCGGTTCAACTGGTCGAAGGTCAGGCTTTGCTCGCCGTGAACCATGGCAATGCGCTCGGGCGTCTGGCGAACCTGTTGCTCAAACCGCTCGATGTACAGCGGTTGCAGCAGTTGTTCATCGGCCGCCAGACCACCCCCGGCCCAAACCTGATGCTGGTGGGCAATCTCACGCTCATCGAGCATCGCCAAATGGTGCAAAGGGGTCTCGGCGTTCGTGTGCAGGGCATCACCGATGTTCAGCAACAAGGTGCGGAAGTGGCGCAGCATCTGCTCGACTTCTTCGCGCAGGAACCAGTCGGTCTGGTAGGTCAGTTGCAAATGCAGGCGCTCACCCGGAACGATCACCACCGTGATGGGATAGTTCGTATGGGTGCGGTTGGCCATGTCGCTGATCAGGTAGTCCAGTTGCCCCTGGCGCAAGTCGGCGGCAATGGGTGCGTTTTCGAAGACGAACAGGCTCTGGAACAAATCCTGACGCTGTACTTCGCTCCAGCGCTGGATCTCGGCCAGGGACACACTCTCGTGTTCGCGCAGGCTCAGGTTCTCGGTCTGCAAGGCCTTCAGCCATGGGCCCAGCGCGTCATCCGGGCGCCAACGCCAGCGCAGCGGCAAACTGTTGATGAACAGACCGACGATGTTTTCCATGCCTTGCAGGTGCACCGGGCGACCGGCGACAGTGATACCGAACACCAGGTCGCGATCACCGCTGTAACGCGCCAGCAGCAAAGCCCAGGCCCCCTGCACCAGCGTATTGAGGGTGATGCCGTGTTGGGCCGCCGCGCTTTGCAAGGCCTGGGTCTGCGGGACATCCAGAAGTTCGACGCAGTCTTCAACGGGCTCGGCGGCGTCCTGAATACGGCCAACATGGCCGAAGCCAAATTCATTGGGCGTGTCAAAGCCGGCCAGGCGTTGTTGCCAGAACGCCTGATGATCTTCCGGTTTCTGCGTTTCCAGCCAGCGAATGAAATCACGGTACGGACGCGGCGCCGGCAAATTCAGGCGGCGACCTTCCTGGGCGGCGCGGTAGCCGTTGAGGAAGTCCATCATGATGATCGAGAAGCACCAGGCATCCATCAGGATGTGGTGATAGCTGCGCACGAACTGGTAGGTGTCGGGTGCCAGCTTGTACAGCCTGACCCGCATCAGGGGCGCCTTGGTAAAATCCAGTCCCTGGGCGCGTTCTTCGCTGAGCAATTGCTCCAGGCGATCCTGCTGCTCACCTTCGCTTAGATGCGACCAGTCCTCATAGGTGATCGGCAATTCGACCTGCTTGTGCACGACCTGCATCGGTCGTTTCTGCTGCTTCCAGACAAAGGAGGTGCGCAGCAACTCATGGCGCTCCACCACCTGCGCCCAGGCCTGACGAAAAGCGGCCAGATCGAGATTGGGCATGACCATGACATGACGGTATTGCAGCAGGTACATACCCTTGCCCGGGTGCAGCAGGCTATGAAACAGCAGCCCCTGCTGCATGGGAGCCAGCGGGTAAATCGCTTCGATATTGCGCGAAAGTGCTTTGACCTTGTCGTTCATGCTGACGGTATCCGAACCTGTAATGTAGGGGGGGCGCAATAGATGTCACTGCTCGAGTTGTTCGAGCAGCCCCAGGAATTCATCGTCGGACAAGCCGGAGTCGGCGAAGTCCGAAGCCGTGGCGCGACCGGCCGTGGGGGCCAGGCAGTGCTCCAGCAAGGCCGCAATGCGCTGCTGGAACTGCTGCGCCAACTCGCGGACCAACGCTGGCTCGTGGACCTGCGGGGCATAACGCCATTCGATATGCAGCCGACCTTCGTTCACCAGCGCGGTGACATCCAGCAAGTGCGTGCGGCGGGTGCTGTCGGCGCGCATGCCTGGGCAGATCGGCCGAGCCAATCGCCAAAGGCTGGACGCATCGAGCCATTGGTCGACCCGCCCCAGGTAGTTGAAGGTCAGCAGCGAGGCCGCCCCCAGGCCATGGGCCGGGTCGAGGCGCAGCAGTCCGTAACCCATGCCTTGTTCAGGTACGCGGCGCAGGGCTTCCTTGGCGGCGATGATCGAGTGTTCGCAATCCCATGAAGTGTCGACGGCCAGCGGATAGCGGCTGGTATGCCAACCAATCGAGCGGGACAGATCGGGGCTCTGCTCCCAACCGCTGCGACCGTGGCTTTCCAATTCAAGGGTGACGCGCTCCCGCCCCTGCCACTGGCCGATGGTCCCGGCCAGCGCGGCCACCAACAGATCCTGGACCTGGGTGCCGTACGCCCCATGACAATCGCCCAGTAACAACTGCGTCTGCTCAACCGACAATTGCGTGTCCAGCGTCCGGCTCTCACCGTACAAGCTGACCTGTTCAGGTACGACGCCCTCGGCGGCCAGCTGCTCGTGCCAGAAATCCACCTGCGCCACTACATCAGGCTCACCGCGGTGGCGCTGCAAAGCTTCGCTCCACACATGGAAACCTGCCGTGACGGCGGGCAGAACCACGTCCGGGTGCAGGTACAGGCCTTCCAACTCTTGCAGCAGCACCTGCCACGACACCGCATCGACCAACAGGTGATGGGCCGTGCAAAGCAATTCCCGGCTGTGGGGGAAGTACACCCAGCGGATCAAAGGGGCCTGGGCCAGGTTCCAACCCTGCTGCGAGCGTTGCAGCAGGGCTTCGCTCAAGGGTTCTTCCACAACCTGGAACAGCGCTTTGACCTGTTCCTGGGAAAAGCGCTGATAGCGTTGTTGCCAGCCCTGCGCCGATGCTTCAAAGGTCAGGCGCAAGCTGGCGTGGCGCTCAAGCAACGCGCCCAGGGCCTGGGTAAACCGCTCCTGATCCAGTGGCTCGTCCAAAGCCAGCAACAGCGACTGGTTCCAGTGTTCGGCCAGGTTTTGCTGCTGGGCAAAGAACCAATCCTGGATCGGCGTCAAGGCGAAAGCCGTGGTGAGCTCTGGCCCGTCGCTGACGGGCAGCGCAGTCATTGCGCCAAGGTCCACCACCTGCTCGGCCCAGCCGCGCACGGTGGGATATTCGAAGATCTGCTTGGGCTTGAGCTGCAGGCCCTGTTGCTTGGCCCGGGCGATGATCTGCAAACTCAGAATCGAGTCGCCGCCGACCGAGAAGAAATTGTCGTCTACCCGCAGATCCGGGTTATTGAGAATTTCCCGGGCGATTTCGAGAAGGCGTTGTTCGAGGGTCCGCTGTGGTGTCTGCACCACCCGGGCCAAGGCTCGCACGCTTTGCTCGGCAAACAACTGCTTGGGTGTCATCAGAATCTGTTGCTGGCGTGCCAGGGCAATGATTTGCAGGCCAAGAATGGAGTCGCCACCCAAGGCAAAGAAGTTGTCATCAGGCCCCACCTCGGGGTTGCCGAGCATCGCTCGCCAGATGTCCAGCAACGCGGTTTCCACGGTACTCAAGGGCTGATCGCCCAACGGCTCTGCCCCCTGCAGCGGCGCCGTCGTTTGCTCAGCCAGGCGCAACAATGCCTGACGATCCACTTTGCCGTTGGGCAGCAAGGCGAAGCCGTCGAGACAATACCACTGAGTCGGTTGCATGTAGTCCGGCAATTGCCCTTGCAGCGCCGTCTGGATTTCGGCCAGTGCGGCCGACGGCGCGACCAGGAAGGCTACCAGTCGATTGCCCGACAACGGCGTGGGGCTATTGAGCACCCTGACATCGCTGACATGAGGCATGGCGCGTAACTGTGCCGCGACTTCCGCCGGCTCCACCCGGTAGCCCCTGATCTTGACCTGCTCATCGAGGCGACCGAGAAACTCCACCTGCCCCTGGTAATTGAGTCGCACACGGTCACCCGTGCGATAACCGTGCTCACCAAAGCGTGCGTGATCGGCATCGGTGGCACTGAGATACCCCTGGGCGACGGTCGCCCCTTGAACGTACAGTTCACCGCTGACGCCGATCGGCAACAGAGCGCCATCAGACGAGCGCACGCTGACCTGGACATTGGCCAGTGGCCGCCCCAACGGTGCGGCACCGCTGGCATCGACCTCATGGGTCAACACCCCGACGGTGGTTTCGCTGGGGCCATAGTGGTTGACGATGCGCAAATCCGTGCTCAAGGCACGCAAGCGTGTCACCAACTCGTGGCTCAGGGCCTCGCCGCCCACCACCAGGCATCGACGCGGCAACAGCCGTTGCGGGTCTTTGGCGATCAACAAGGCGTTGAGGTGCGACGGCACGATTTTCAACAGGTCGACGGGCTGGTGTTCAAGCACGGCAGCCAGTTCCTCGGCGTCGAAGGCCAGCGCCTCGGCCAGCAGGCGCAGACAGCGGCCGCTCAACAGGGCGCCGAACAAGGCTGTATGCCCCAGGTCGGTCGCACAACTGGCCAGACTCGCCAGACTCGCATCGGCCGGCAGATTCAGGCGTTCAAGGCAGCCGGTGACGTAATGAATCAGGTTGCCCTGGCTGACCTTCACGCCCTTTGGCCGGCCACTGGAGCCCGAGGTGTACACCACGTAGGCCGCAAGATCGGCCGCCAGGGCCGCCCGCAAAGGTGCCTCACTGGACACGTGCGCAGACGGCAACGCCAACCACCGAACCTGCTCAGGCAACCACTCGGGTCGCGCGCCCTCACTGATCCACACCTTGGGCATTGCATCCTGACAGATAGCCTGCAAACGCGACGGCGGCCACTGCGGATCGAGGGCCAGGTAGGTCGCGCCACACTGCCAGGTTGCGAGCATGTGCATCACCAACTCACGACTGCGCGGCAGGCACAAGGCAATGCGTTCACCGGCCAGGCTCAAAGCCTCCTGCAAGCGTTCGCCGCGGGCGACCACAGCACGTCCCAGCTCGGCATAGCTGAGCGTACCCTGCTCATCCTGAAGAGCAATCGACTGGGGCTTGCGCTCACACTGCCCAGTGAACGCCTGCCAGGCGTTGCTGACGGCGACCGACGCATCCTCCCCGCCCAGGAATGACTGCTGCTCGGGCACCAACCACTCGAGCTCGGCAAACGGTCTTTTGGGCTGTTCGATCGCCGCGAGTGCCAAGGCGACGAACTGATCCCGATAGCGCTCAATCGTTTCATGGCGGTACAACGCCTTGCTGTAACGCCAGCGGCAGAGGAACCCCTCCTCTTCGTCGATGATCACCATGTTCAGTTCATGGGCCGCGCCTCGCTGCTCCGACAGCAAGCGGTCGACGTACTGCTCGAAAGGCGCGATGCGTTCCTTGTTCAGCGTGAACATATGCTGGAACAGCGGCGCCCTGCCCACCTGGCGCGGCAGATCCAACTGTTTGACCAGGCGCGAGAATGGGTAGTGGCGGTGCTGCAGGGCTTGCTTGACGGTGGCATCTACCTGCCTGGCCCAGTCGCCGCTGGACAGATCCCGACGCAGACGGCAGCGAATCGGCAGCGGATTGACCAGGTAGCCCGGCAGATTGACGTGCTCGCGTCGCAAGCGCCAACCGCTGGGGGTTCCCAGGACGAAATCGTCTTGGCCTGACAGTACGCCGAGAAATTGCTGGAACAGTGAGAACCACAGCACATACGGCGTCACTCCCACCTCTCGGGCTACGGTGCGAAACCGTGCCGTGGTGGCCGGATCGAAGCGCACCGACAACTCCCCACCTTTGAATGCCTGATTGCTGCCGTAGGGAAAATCCGTCGGCAACTCCAGCGTCGGGGCTTCGGCCAGTTGTGCCTGCCACCAGGCCAGTTCCACGGGCTCGGCCGCTTCACTGCGGATATGCAGATCACTGCAGTAGTTGCGATAGGCGTCGGGATTCACGGCGGACAGCGGTTGATCGTTGATCAACGCGAACAGCTCATTGAGCACAATGTAGAACGTGGCCAGATCCGCCGCGATGTGATGAATCACCAATAGCACGGTGTGCTCGACATGGCCGTCGCGTGCGTTGCTCAAAAGGACGACCCGACTGACGTCACCCTCTTCCAGCTTGAAGGGAAGATCGGCCGATTCAGTGATACGTTGCTGCAACGTCTCTGCGCCCACGTCTTGCATGGCCACACACTGCAACGGCTGGACCCGCTCGCGGTGGCTCCACTGCAACAACTCGCCGTTGCGCTCGGCATAGGCCGTGCACAACATCGGATAGCGTTGCTGGACCGTCACCCAGGCGTCCTGCAGGCGTTGAGGCAAGTCCTGGGTAACGAACTGCGGCTTGATCCGTCCGGCATAGGCAATGTTATAGGCGCAGCTGTCAGGCTCCAGACGCTGAAGGAACCAGAGCGCCTGCTCGTTATCCGTCAGGGGCCGGGCAGCAAAATAATCGGGATGCAGTTGCAGCCACTGCAGAACTTCGGCGTCGCGTGCATGGAGCTCGGCATTGAGCTCATCATCCAGCGCACCCGGCGATCCGTGCGTAACGATCAATTGACCTTGGGCTATCGATAGGCGAACTCCACGCAGCCAGCAGCGATGCATCAGGCGATCGAGCATTTGATGTCCTTGAATGTACTTGTTCGAAATAGGCCGCCCAGTGCGACGGCTTTCTGAAAGTGGGGGCGATCAGCTTGCCGAGGCTGGCTCTGCCATGGCGACCACGACCTTGCGCGATCCCTGGAAGGTCGAACGACCGTGAGCCACCAGCATGTTGTCGAGCATCAACACATCACCCGCCTGCCAGGGGAAGCTCACCTGACAGCGTTGCAGGACCTCGCGGATGTGCTCCAGCGCCTCTAGCTCAATCGGCGAGCCGTCGCCATAAAACACGTTACGCGGCACGCCCTGCTCCCCGACGATAGAGATCAATGTCTCGCGCACCGACGCTGCCAGGTTGGAGATATGGAACAGATGAGCCTGGTTGAACCACACCCACTCCCCTGTCACCGGATGCTGGGCAACCGCCTGGCAGACCTGGCGAGTGGAAAGCTCGCCATCGTCCGTCCACTGGAACTCGATGTTGCTGGCGCGACAGAAACGCTCGACCTGGGAGCGGTCTTCGGTGCTGAAAGCCTGTTGCCAGGGCAAGTCCAGGCCATTGCCGTAATTGCGCACGTACATCAGGCGCTTCTCGGCAAAGCGCTGACGGATTGCAGGATCGAGTTGCTGGTAAACGAGGCGACTGTCGGCAATGGGTGTTTCACCGCCGACCTGCGAGGCCTGCATACAGTGAAACCAGATTTTCATCGGCCAATTCAGCGAATAGGACTGTTCATTGTGCAGCGGGATAACCTGATGGGCCGGGTACTCGGTGGAGGTGTATACCCGGTTGTTGAGCTTGGTGCGCGGGGTGGAAGCGTAGTCGTAGGTCAGCAGTTCATGGCCGAAGCTACGAGCAAATTCCTCGAAGTCCGCCTCTCCCTTGAACGCAAAACCGCGAAACAAAATGCCACCCGCACGCGGCAACTCAGTTTCTACGACCTGCTGGATCTGCGCCCGGCTGGCTTGCCAGGCATCCCCGGCAAGCGGGGACTGGAGTATGAACGGCAGGGTCTGCTCGCTACCCGGTACAACATCCATGAATTGAACCTGTGCACGCATCAAACCGCTTTCCATTTAAGCCCCCCGCCATTGCGATCAGCGTATTTTTCGAGAGCATAAACTAATACAAACGAGTAACACCTGCAATAGAGAATCATTGTCATTAATGATGATTGTATCGCAGATGATACGTTTTACTTGGCCTGCAGCACGCTCTCGCGCTCGGCGATATGCGACATCAGCAGATAGGCAGAACCCACCAGGCCCTGCATCGTATCGGCATAGCGGCTGCGATTGAGGTACAGGAACTGACGATTCTTCACTGCAAACAGATTCTGCCACTGTGGGGACTGACGAAACGCCGCTGTGCTGGCTTCCGAGTCGAGCAGCTCTTCATACGTGTCAATAATGAAATCGCTGTCGAAGTCGCCGATGCGCTCCAGGCTGTAAGGCACGTTTTGGCGCGCCTCGCGGTAGGCGGCGACACGCCCCAGGCCAAAATCGCCGATGACGTCGTCCATGCCGCCGCGACCGATCAGTTGAAAGCCATCGCTGTAGACTTCCAGCGTCGTGACGGTAATGCGCGAAGGATCTTTCACGCGCTTCTTGAACTCGCTGACGACCCATTGATATTCGTTGAGCATTTCCGCATAGCGCTGCGGCTTGCCGACCAGGTCGGCGAGTTGCTTGGCGTAAGTCTTGATGTCGCTTTCCCGAGCGGGCAGCAGCACGACCGGGGCGATTTTGCTGAGCTTGTCCTTGAGGTCGGCGTGATAGGACAAACCCACGATCAAGTCAGGCTTCAAGGCGGCAATGGCTTCCAGATCGGGCGCCTGGTGCGAGCCGATATACTGAATGCCCGTCACATCGAACCGCTCCTGCGTCCCGCGGAACAACACGTCCGAGAACAGCTTTTTGCGCCCCGTCGAACCACAGGGTTTGACCCCCAACTCCAGCAACTGGGCCGTCAGGCTGAAGTCATGCAACGACACAATGCAATGCGGCGCTACGGGAACCTCGACTCGGCCAAAACTGTTCTCGAACACTTTGGTTTCAGCGGCGCCAGCCTGTACAGCCACCAATGCCAACGGCACACATAGCATGCCAAGCACACCTCGGAAAAAACCTTTAACCCGGTCCCGCACGCGTTTACCTCCACACATTTCCAATGAGCGTCGCCGTGTTTTCAGCGACTGCGTTGACGCGCCAGCAAAACAATCAGATACGGCGCGCCGATGATTGCGACAACCAGCCCTGCGGGCAACTGCAGGGGCGGCAAAAGCCCCCGACCCAGCGTGTCACCGGCCAGCACCAACAACGCACCGACCAAGGCCGACAAGGGGATCAAGGCGCCATGACGGTCACCCGCCATCTGTCGCGCCAGATGAGGCGCCACCAGCCCGACAAACGTCATGGTGCCCACGTTCGCCACTGCAGCCGCCGTCAACATGACGCTGCACAGCAACAACGAAACCATGATCCACGTGACATTCAGCCCTCGACTGAGTGCGACTTTTTCACCCAACTGCAACAGATTCAACTGACGATGACAGAACAGCAACGGCAGCCCAGCCACCAATAGCCAGAGGCCGAGGCTATGAACCTGCGGCCAACTGGCACGGTGCAAACTGCCGCCAAGCCACATCAGGGCCGACTCCACCTGATCGATATTGCCGTAAGTGATGAGCAGGTCGGCCACCGCGCTGAGCATCGCGGTGAGACCGACACCGACGAGGATCAAGCGCAACGGCGAGATGCCCTGGCGCCAGGACAGCAGCGCAACGAAGAACGCCACCGCCAGCCCTCCGGCCAGTGCCGCCAATGGATAGAATTCCAGAGGCAAAAGCGCCGGCCAGAGCACGATAATCAACAACATGGTGACGCTGGCGCCTGACTCCACGCCCACCAGGCCCGGCGCCGCCAGCGGGTTACGCGTCAACGACTGCATCAACAGACCGGCAAGGGACATGGCCGCACCAGCCAGGACCGCCAGCAAGACACGCGGCAGCCGTAGTTCCCAGAGCAGGTTGCGCATTGTCGAATTGACTTGCTCAGGCGCCAGCAAGGCTTGCCAGACCTGGGCGACACTCAGTGAGTAGCTGCCGACGGTCAATGCGTACAGCGCCAACGCAACAACGGCAACCGTCAGCAACAACACTGAAATCAAGTCGATCGGTCGCGCAATCCAAGGCAACAACGGATACGCCCGGGGCAAGGTCAATCCCGCTCGCATCATCTGACCTTCCTCAATACCAGCACGACAAAAATAGGGCCGCCGATAAGCGCCGTCACGATACCGGTATTGAGCTCGAACGGACGCACCACGGTCCTTGCCGCGATATCCGCCAGAATCAGCAGCAACGCTCCCAGCAACGGGGCGGCCAGCAACAGTCGACGATAATCATCGCCGAACAACAGTCGAGCCGCATGAGGCACCACCAGACCGACAAAGCCAATAGGCCCCGCCAAAGCCACTGCCCCCCCGGACAACAGGACCACCGACGCCAAGCCGAGCACGCGCATTTTCAACAGATTGACACCCATGCCGGCCGCAGCCTGCGGGCCAAGACGATGAGCATTCAATGCACGGACGTTCACCAGGCACAGGCACATGCCGAGCAAGACATAAGGCCAGACCCAAGCCTGCATCGAGCCCCCGGTCACTCCGATGGAGCCGGTAAGCCAGCGCCGCAGGCTGTCGAGCCCCTGCTGATCGAGCAGCAGCAGAATCGAGGTAATGGCGCTGAACAGTGCCGCGATCATCGCTCCGGACAGTGTCAGCCGAATCGGATTGTGCCCCCGGCCCGCCAACAGCAGGACGCCGACGGAGGCCACCAACGCCCCCGCAAATGCAAACAATGGAATCATCGACATATCGTTGCCCGGCAGCACCAGCAAGCCGAACACGACGAATAACGCAGCGCCGCTGTTGATGCCGAGAATGCCCGGATCGGCCAACGGGTTATCACCCACCGCCTGCATGATTGCACCGGCAAGCCCGAGGCTGGCCCCCACCAGCATCGCGACCAGCAGGCGCGGTAAGCGGCTGCCACGGATGACGCTCTGGTCGGGGTTGCCCGGCGCATAGGCGACCAAGGCCTGCCAAGCTTCATGCCAAGGTATGTCCTTTGCGCCGACGGCCAGATGAAGCAGCGAGGTCAAGGCAATTGCCATCAACAAGCCCAACCAGACCGGCAACCGTAAACCCTGACTCACATCGCCTCCCGCACAGCCAATGGCTGGCTTCGGCTCGTCTGCGGCACGCATAACGGATCACCGGAATAAGGGTCGGTGATGATGTGCGCATCCAGATCGAACACCGCTTTGAGATTGTCCCGAGTGAACACCTTGGCAGGTGCGCCCTGGGCGAGCACGCGCCCTTCGCGCATCATCACCAGGTGATCGGCATAACGCGCGGCCTGGTTCAGGTCGTGAAGTACAGCCACGATGGTTTTGCCTTGTTCACGAAGATCCACCAGCAACTCAAGCAGCGTGATCTGATGCGCAATATCGAGAAATGTCGTTGGCTCATCCAGCAGGATCACCGGCGTATCCTGGGCCAGGGTCATTGCAATCCAGCAGCGTTGCAATTGCCCCCCCGACAGGGTGGCCAAGGAACGATCAAGCAAAGGATGGATGCCCGCCAGGTCAATGGCCCGGTCAATGGCCTGTTGATCCTGCTCGGACCATTGGCGCCACCAGGTCTGCCAGGGGAAACGTCCCTGCATCACCAGCTCGCGCACACTCATACCGGCTGGCGATGTCGTGCGCTGCGGCAATAACGCCAGGTGTTGTGCCAGCGTTCGACGCGAATACTGCCCCAGCCGCTTCCCCGACAACTGCACCTCGCCCGTACTCGGCCGCAGCATATGCGCAAGCACATTTAACAACGTGGTCTTGCCGCACCCGTTCGCCCCGATCAACGCCGTGAAACAACCTTCAGGAATATCCAGGCTGACACCGTTGAGAATCTGCTGTTCGCCATAGCTCAGCCGCACATCGGTGGCTTTCAGCATGACCGTCCCTCCACGCCCAAAAGGCCTGATCGAATGTGTTCATCGAGCAATGCCCCATCGTTTTTTGTCCCGTACAACCAAAGGGAATCCGCTGGGGGCATAAGTGGGCGACAGAATATGTCGAAAATAAAATAATTGCCTACAAGACTGACAATACTAATGCAAACCTTTATCATTTACAGCTAACATATGGCCAGTAGACACCAACCCTGATGGTCTGCTGAACCAACCGAATCAGGGCATAAAGGCCCCCGAAGCCAAAATGTAAACTCAAGGACTCCGTCGATGCTCGGAAAAAAAACAACAGTTGGCACCGAAAAACGTTACGTCATGCGTCATCCAGCATTTCACCTGAGCACCCTTGCACTGGCTTTGGGGAGCATTTTTTCAGCGCAGGCGATCGCCGCGCAGGATGAAACATCCGATAAGGGTACAACGGTTCAACTCGGTGAAATCAACATCAATGCCGCCGCTCCGGAGAACCCGACAGGCCCGGTCAACGGCAAAGTCGCCTTGCGCAACACCAGCGCCACCAAAACCAACGCGGCCATCACTGAGACGCCACAGTCGCTGTCCGTGGTGACCGCCGATGAAATGCGCGATCGCAAATCAGACACCCTGGCCGATGCCCTGAGCTACACCCCGGGCTTCACCAGCCAACCAAGCAGCTTCAACCGGACCTCCGATCGGTTCCGCATTCGTGGTTTCGACGTAGAGTCCGCCACCGGCGGCTCGCTGCGCGACGGCCTGCGCCTGCAAAACAACTCCTACGACGGCGTCCAGGAACCCTTCGGCCTGGAGCGCGTGGAAGTGATCCGCGGCGCCGCCTCGGTACTCTACGGGCAACTGTCACCGGGTGGGTTCGTCAACGGCGTCAGCAAACGCCCGACCGAAACACCGCTGCATGAATTGGGCCTGCAATATGGCAATCATGATCGCAAGCAACTGACAGCCGACTTCAGCGGCCCGCTCGGCGACAGCGAGACCCTCAGCTATCGCCTGACCATGCTTCAGCGCGACAGTGATACCCAGCAGGACTACATCAACGACAACAAGACCTACATCGCCCCGGCCCTGACCTGGCGTCCCAACGAAGACACGTCGCTGACATTGTTGTCCTTCTATCAAAAAAGTGACACACGCTTCTCCGCCCCCCTGCCCTACCAACTCGTCAAAGGTGTCGGCAACGGCCCCATCACCATCGGCCGCCACGATTTTATCGGCGAGCCTGACTACGACGATATGAATGGCGAAATGTCCGCCATCGGCTACGAGTTCGAACACCGTTTCGACGAGCACACCCGCATCAGCAACAAATTGCGTTACTACGAAGCGGATGTGAAATGGAAGTACCTGCAGGCCCAGACAAGTCCGCTGGCCATTAATACAGCGGCTACCACAGGTATCCTGAGCCGTCAGTACAGCGACCGGCACGAGCGCTCCAGGGCCCTGGCCAGCGACACCAACGTCGAGACACGTTGGAACATCGGTGGCGTGGAAAATACCTTCCTGGTGGGTGCTGACACCTACGACGCCTCGTACGACTCGCATAACTTCCGGGGCGCCGCACCCTCTATCACTCTCGGTGACTACAACTACGGGCAACCGGTAGTGGTGGATGATAGACAAAGTCGTGATCGTGGCTCACAGATCGATACCCTGCAGACAGGCATCTACCTGCAAGACCAGATCAAGTTCGACGACCATTGGTTACTGCTGCTCGGCGGCCGACACGACTGGGCCGACCAGGATCAGAAAGGGTTCGCCACGGGTCAGAAGATCGACCAGAAGAACGAAGCCACCACCTGGCGTGCCGGCCTTGTGTACCAGGCGGATAACGGTCTGGCGCCGTACATCAGTTACAGCGAGTCGTTCTTCCCGGTCGCGGTGTCCGAAGCGCCTGGCCAGACCTTCGATCCCACCGAAGGCAAGCAGTACGAAATCGGCATCCGCTACCAGCCCCCTGGCAGCAACACGCTGTTGAGCGCAGCGGTTTATGAGCTGACGCAAGAAAACGTAGTGAAGCGTGACCTGTCAGGCCAAAATCCCCAGCAGATTGGCGAACAACGCTCCCGTGGCCTGGAACTGGAAGCCAAAACAGAGCTGACGCCTCAACTGAGTGTCATTGCGACCTACGCCTACACCGATGCACGCATTACCAAAAGCGTGGTCCAGAGCGAAGTAGGCCAGCGCAGCGAAGATACGCCGTACCACCAGGCCGCCCTATGGGCCGACTACAACTTCGCCCTGCTCGGCTTGCCGCAATTGAAGGTCGGTGGTGGTGCTCGCTACAAGGGAACGACCCAGGCCTCGGGTATCGACTCGCAAATGCCGGCCTATACCCTGTTCGATGCCATGGCCAGCTACCAGATCGACAAGAACTGGGACGTTGCCCTCAACGCAAACAACGTGACGAACAAGAAGTACACCTACTGTGAATTTGCCATCTGCCGCTACGGCGACGAGCGCGAGTTGGTAACCTCCGTTAATTTCAGGTGGTAAGGTTGGCTCGGTCGGCGCTGTCAGGGGTCGACCGAGCCATGTAACGCAGCAGAAATCCAAGCACCAAATAGAAGCTGGGTGACACTGGCTTCTACCTCCCTCAAGGGCGATCAAGCGCCTGTTCATACAGAAAACCGATCCGTATCACCGCGCACTGGCAGGTACGGTTTGTGGTCTATAGTTCCTAGCAAATCCGAAAAATTTTCGCTCGTGCAACCTGGAGCAACATCCTCTCGAGCCATAAACCGCGTCGGATAACCACCCGCCTTCAATAGTGAAATGCAGGGAGCACACTATGCCGATCCAGCGGCCTGAAACACTGAGGTTGGCCCCTGGCCCTGCCCATCATGCAGAGATGGATGGCGATAGCGAGGCCGGCGTGTTTCGGTTCGGCTTCGACCAGGCCAAGGAAGCCTACATTCTGTTCCCGCTGCTGGCCGCGCTGCTGTTGCTGGTCATCTGGACCGCTACCTTGTACCTGATCAAGGTTGAACACCTTCGCGCGCAGCAGAGCGCCGCGACAGCGAGCCTGGAGATGGGCGCCACCTACGAAGCGCAAATGTTGCGCGCCATTCACGAAATCGATCAAACCCTCAAGCTGGTCAAATACACCTACGAGGCCGAGGGCGAGCCCAATCCCCTGCGTCGGCTCCAGGAGCGGGCCTTGTTGCCGCCGGCCTTGGTGTTTGACGTCAGTGTGGTCAACCCGGACGGCAGGCTCGTGGCGAGCACGCGGGTCAACGACCGGGAAAACATCGCGGACCCGGATGAGCAGCAAACGCTGCGCCATAGCGACTCACTGTCCATCAGCCATCCGTGGAAAAGCCCAGTCACCGGGGAATGGCGCTTGCGCTTCAGCCGGCGACTCGACGCGGCGGACGGCAGGCTTTCCGGGATCGCCAGGGTCGAGGTCGATGCCGCCTATTTCGTCAGCAGCTACGACGCCTCGAAACTCGGCGACCAGGGTGCGCTCGGGCTCCTTGGCACCGACGGCATCTTCCGCGTACGGCGCACCGGGGAAACGGTACTGGCCGGCGATACGGTCGATTACAGCGCCGTGGTGCCAGACGCCGAAAACACCGAGGCCGTGCTCTCGGTCAACGGATGGGACGGGGTGCGGCGCTACACCAGTGCCCGTCAGCTCTACGACTTTCCGTTGGCGGTGATTGTCGGCTTGTCCGAGCAAGAGCAACTGGCCGCGGTGAACCAGCAAGCGCGTACCTATCTCTGGCGCGCCGCGGGCGGCAGCCTGGTGCTGGTGTTGCTGGTGGGCCTGCTCGCCCGGATGAGCTGGCAACTGGCGCAAAGCCGTCTGCGCGCCGCCGAAGCCCAGACGCAACTGGCCGCGGCCGCCCGCCAGGCCGGCATGGCCGAAATCGCCACCAACGTCCTGCACAACGTGGGCAATGTACTCAACAGCGTGAATATCTCCGCCGACCTGGTCACCCGCAAGCTGCGCACCAGCAAGGCCTTGGGGCTCGGCAAGGCGGTGCAGATGATGAACGAACATGCCGAGGACCTCGGCGACTTCATCTCCCACGACGAAAAAGGCAAACTGCTGCCCGGCTACCTGAACCAACTGGTGGACGCGCTTGCGGTCGAGCAACAGAGCATGACCGAGGAACTCGGCCAGCTGAGTAAAAGCGTTGACCACATCAAGGAAATCGTTTCCGCCCAGCAATCGTATGCAGGCCCCTCCAGCCTTGCCGAAACCGTGCAGATAAAGGAACTGATCGAGGATGCCCTGCGCATGAACGCCGGCATCATCGCGGCGCATCGGATAACCGTGGTGCGAAACCTGGCCGAAACACCCTTGCTGCAACTGGACAAGCACCGGGTGCTGCTGATCCTTATCAACCTGATAAAAAACGCCAGCAGAGCCATGAATGACCGGCCGGAGTTCACCCCTCAAATCATCCTTCAGAGTGAGATCCCCCAAGAAGACACCCTGGTCATCAAGGTCATCGACAATGGCGAAGGCATCGCGCCCGAGAACCTGACGCGGATCTTTGCCCATGGCTTTACCACGCGCAAGGATGGCCATGGTTTTGGTCTGCACAGCTGCGTGCTGGCGGCCATGGAGATGGGCGGCTCGCTGGAAGCCCATAGCGATGGCCCGGGAACAGGTGCGACCTTTACGCTCAAATTGGCGATCTAGGCTACGCTTCGGTGCGTGGTAGCGCGCAGTTTCAGCCACCGTTACAAGGAACAGACGAATGGCGATCCATGCAACGAGGTCACGTTGACCCTATGGTGACAAGACCCAATACCCTGGTCCTGGCAGTCGTGACGCTGTATGCCGGCGGCGCCAGCGCCGACGCCGCCGATATGTTCTCGTTAAGCAGTTTCGGCACGGTGGGGATCGTCCATTCCAGCGAAAAAAGAGCCGACTTCACCTCCAGTATCTTCAAACCCAACGGCGCCGGTCATTCACGCAACTGGAGCGCCGACGTCGACAGCCTGATCGGTGCCCAACTGACTGCCACGTTCACCCCGCAGCTGTCGGCCGTGGTACAGGTCATTTCAGAGCAGCGCTACGACAACAGCTACCGCCCCTTTGTCGAGTGGGCCAACATCAAGTACCAGTTCACGCCGGACTTGAACGCCCGCATTGGCCGTACCGTATTGCCGACTTTCCTGGTCTCCGACACTCGAAAAGTGGGCTACACCCTGCCCTGGGTGCGTGCGCCCATGGAGGTCTACAGCCTGATGCCGATTTCCAGCAGCGACGGCATCGATGGCAGCTACCGGTTTCGTGTCGATGAAATCACCAATACCGTGCAGGCGCACTACGGCCAGAACGACACCCGTCAGCCTGACGGCGCCGGCAAGGTACTGACGAGAAATTTCTGGGGGGTCACCAACACCACCGAGTTCGGCGTCCTGACCACGCGCATCACCTTCATGAAAGCCGACCTGACCCTGGAGCCGTTCAATTCACTCTTCGATACGCTCAGGGCGTTCGGTGCCGAAGGCATCGCCATCGCTGATCGCTACGACTCCGATGACACGCCTGTCGAATTCTTCGGAGTGGGCGCCAGCTATGACCCGGGCGACTGGTTCGTCATGAGCGAATGGGGGCGTCTGGATAGCCGTTCCGGCCTGGGCAGGACCAGTGGCTGGTACATCAGCGGCGGGTACCGCGTTGCAGCGTTCACCCCCTATGTCACCTACGCTCGATCCAGGACCGAAACAGAAGTCTCCAGCCCGGGCTTGACGACATCGGCCTTGCCGCCCGCCCTGGCGGGGGTTGCCGAGCAGCTCAACGGAGCGCTCAACTCTGTCCTGGGCTCAAATGAAGGCCAACAGACCGTGTCCCTTGGCGTGCGCTGGGATTTCACCAAGAACATGGACGCCAAACTGCAATACGATCACACACGTTTCAAGGGCAACTCGGTCGGTCCGTTGATCAACCCCCAACCGGACTTCACGTCGGGGGGCTCGCTCAACGTCATCAGCCTAGCTGTCGATTTTGTATTCTGATGGAGCAGGCCATGGGGTTTGTGAGGCTCATCGGATTCGCCGTAGCGGGGCTCGCCCTGTGCGCAGCCAGCGCTGCCGTCAAGGCCGAGGTGGTCGTGGTCGTCGCCACGTCCAGCCCGGTGAAAGCGCTCGCGCCCAATCAGGTGGCGGATATTTTCCTCGGCAAGACCAGTCGTTTCCCCGACGGCGGACAGGCAATTCCCATTGACCTGACGGAAGATTCGCCGACCCGCGATGAGTTCTACACAATGTTCACAAGCAAGTCCGCCTCCCAGCTCAAGGCGCACTGGTCGAAAATCATCTTTACCGGCAGGGGCCAACCGCCGCAGGCTGTTTCGAACAGCGCGGAGGTCAAGAAGCGTGTTGCAGAGAACCCCGGCACCATTGGCTATATCGATGCTCGGGAGGTGGACGGCAGCGTCAGGGCACTACCGCTTGACCCGCAATAAGCGCGGGCCTTAGTTATCGAGATCCGTGTCGGCCGCCTGGGCTTGCAGCAATACCTTGAACTGATCGGCGGGAACCGGCTTGTTGAAGTAAAAGCCCTGGAACTCGTCGCAGGCATTGTCGCGCAGGAAATCGGCCTGTTCCTTGGTTTCCACACCTTGGGCCACCACGGTCAGGCTGAGGGTCCGGCCCATGGCAATAATGGCCTCGGTCAAGGCTTTGTCTTCCGACACGCTGCTGGTATCGCAGATACACGAGCGGTCGATCTTGATGACGTCGAGCGGAAACTGTTCGAGGGCAGAGAGCGAAGAATAGCCAATGCCGAAATCATCGATGGCGATGCGGACCTTCAGGTGTTTGAGCCCGGTCAACACGCTCAACGCTCTCTTGACGTCCTGCATGAGCAGGCTCTCGGCGATTTCCAGCTCCAGCAGACGTGCATCCATACCGGTTTCGGCCAATATCTCAGCCAGGTCCGTGAGCAGGTTCTCATCGGCAAACTGCCGTGCCGTGAGGTTCACGGCGACCCCCAGGTGCGGCAATCCCTGTTGCTGCCAGGCCACGTTTTGCTGGCAGGCGGTCTTGAGCACCCACTTGCCGATCGGCACGATCAAACCGGTCTCTTCGGCGACGGGGATGAATTGCATCGGTGCCACGATACCCAGGTCCGGATGGTTCCAGCGCAGGAGCGCTTCCATGCCGGTAATGCGACCACTGCCAATATCTCGCTTGGCCTGGTAGTGAAGCTGAAACTCGTGGCGCTCCAGCGCGTGGCGCAAGCTCAGCTCCAGCGTCATCCGCTCCAGTGAGTCCGCGTTCAGCTTCGCGGAGTAGAACTGGAAGTTGTTCTTGCCGCATTGCTTGGCCTGGTACATCGCGATATCGGCGTTTTTCTTGAGTGTCTGCTCGTCCAGGCCATCCTGTGGAAACACACTGATCCCGACACTGGCGGTCACCCGGAACTCCTGACCCTGGAGGTTGAAGGGCCGGGCAATGGCGCCGAGGATTTTCTGGGCGGTGGTTGCCACGTCCTTGTCATCGGACAGCTCCGGCAGCAGGATCACGAATTCGTCGCCGCCCAATCGGGCCACCGTATCGCTGGTGCGCAGACACGCCTTGAGCCGCAGCGCGACCTCCTTGAGCAGTTGATCGCCGGCATCGTGCCCAAGCGTATCGTTGACTTGCTTGAAGCGGTCGAGATCCAGGAACAGCACCGCCAGTTGCCGACGATAACGGCTTGCCTCACCGATGCTCTGGCTCAACAGCATGCTGAACAGACTGCGATTGGGCAACGCCGTAAGGCCGTCGTGATAGGCCAGATACTCGACATTTTCGGCGTAGGCAATTTTCGCTTCGCCAGCGCGCAGACGGCTTTGCACCAGTTGCCAACTCATCCGGGCGAGCAGCCCCGCCAACAACACCAGCAACAGGCTGCCGCCGGCCGTGCGCCAGAGGTAGGTGTGCGCTTGCTGGTTCACCGCGGCCAGTTGCTCTTGCTCGGACAAGCCGACAATCACCGCCAACGGAAAGTCGTAGAGCTGGCGGGCACTGGTGTAGCGCCGCACACCGTCCGTTCCGTTGATCAAGCGTACGGCGTCAGTGTTTTCGGTGTCCGGCACCACGGCGGCGTAATCGACCTCATCGCCGGCCGATATCGCTTCCCCGCTACGCCGTGCCCGAAAGACGCCGTCGATGCCCAGCAGGCCGAGCAAGCCCTGATTGCCAAGCTTCGAGGTGTCATAACTGCTGACGAAATAGGCCGCATCGACTTCAACCATGGCGATCCCGGCGAATGCGCCAGCCCCCGTGTCAAGCCGCCGGCTGAAACGCAACTTCCACTCCCCCGTCGCCGGGCTTTTCCATGGGCGGCTGATCGACAGTGCAGTGTCACGCCCCACCGTTTGCAGCTCATCCTTGGCGATCCGGTTTCCCACCTCGCTCGACTGGGTGCTGGCCACGACCAGGGCACTGGCATCAACCACGCTGACATCAAACAAGTAAGGCGAAGGCAGCAAGGCACGTGCCTTGAGCTTGGGCAGCGGGTTTGGCTCGCGTTCGGACTCGTAGGTGTACTTGACGAGCTTGAGGGTCTGATCGATTTCACGCACCGCCCGCAGGATCTGCGCTTCGTAGGTGGCGCCGATTTCCAGGCTCGCCTCGGCGATGCCTTGCTGCGCGCGGGCCTGTTCGAGTTCGATCAGGTACAGGGTGCCCGCCCAGATGACCGACAACAGCAGAACGGCCAGCAGCGGGAACAGAATGTAGGCTTCCTGGACCTGGTCGAAGCGGCGCCGAAACCGATTGCTCGTCGCATCGGACTGGGCGGTTTCACGAGGGGCGACATCCTGGGCCGACGTCAGTACACTCGCCCGTTGGATCGCCATGGTGTGCTCCCTGCATTGTTCACTGCTGACGGCCTGCGGGTATCCGACGCGGTAACGCTGCGAGGCGTACGTGGTTCCTGGTCGCCGGCACTGAAGGATTCCGAACCTGCAGAAAACTATAGACCACAAACTGCGCCTGCCACTGCCAATCGGCACGCCGACCGTGGCTTTGCGCCGGTTGTAATGACGAAGTGCAGTTGACTCCCCTGACTTATTGGTCCAGTTTTTAATACAACAGTGCCCTGCAAGTCTTTCATGCAGGACGCGACGCCTGATAAATCCTGTTCGTTAATCAAAGGGCCCCTGCCAGCCTATGAATGATGTACGTAGGACCTTCCCTACCATTGAACGCCAATGGATGCCCCTGTGCCGTTGATTCCCCTGGTTGTGTGTGACGACTCCAACATGGCGCGCAAACAGGTGTTGCGCGCGCTGCCGACAGACTGGCCGGTTTCGGTCACCGAGGCGGTCAACGGGCGCCAGGCGATGGACGCCATACGCCAAGGCCTGGGGCAAGTGGTGCTGCTCGACCTGACCATGCCGGAGATGGATGGCTACCAGGTGTTGAGCGCCTTGCGCGCCGAGGGCTTGAAGGCGCAAGTCATCGTGATTTCCGGTGACGTCCAGGACGAGGCGGTGCGCCGCGTGCTTGAGCTGGGCGCGATGGCGTTCCTGAAAAAACCGTTCGACGAAAACGAACTGCGCCAGACACTGGAGCGGCTGGGGCTACTGGCCCAAGCCAGCCAGGTGCCGTTGCAGAATCGCTCGACCACGAACGTGGCCATCAGTTTCCACGATGTGTTCCGCGAGACGGTCAACGTGGCCATCGGCCGGGCAGCGGCCCTGATCGCCAAGGTACTGGGGGTCTTTGTGCAGTTGCCGGTGCCGAACGTGAACATTCTCGAGGTCGGTGAGCTGCATATGGCGTTGAACGACGTTGGCAGCTCCGAGCAACTCACGGCCATCTGCCAGGGTTTTATCGGCAGCGGTATCGCCGGCGAAGCCCTGCTGATATTCCATGACTCGGAGATCGCCGACATCGCGCAACTGATGCAGCGCGAGAGCGCCGATTATTCAGACCTGGAAATGTTGCTGGACCTTTCCAGCGTCTTGATCGGTGCGTGCCTGAGCAGCATTGCCGAACAGATCGATGTGGTGTTTTCCCAGGGGCATCCGCAGATCCTCGGGCAGCACGCGGCCATCGATGACCTGATCCAGGTCAACCGCAAGCACTGGAAAAAGACCCTGGCGGTGGAAATCAGCTACAGCCTGGAAGGACACGATATTCGCTTCGACCTGTTGCTGCTGTTCACGGAAGACTCCATCGAACGGTTGACCCACAAACTCGCCTACCTGATGAGCTGAGCCATGAACGATCCCATCGATCTGAACGAGTTTCACTGGTTACTGGCCATCGTTCAGAGCATCGACGTCGGTGTCGTGGTGCTCGACCGCGAGTACCGCGTGCAGGTCTGGAACACCTTCATGGAGAACCGCTCCGGGGTGCAGCCCAAGGATGCCCACAATCAGCATTTTTTCAGCCTGTTCCCTGAAGTCGATCGCCAGTGGTTCAGCCGCAAGGTGGAAAGTGTCGCGACCCTGGGCACGCCAGCGTTCACGGTCTGGGAGCAGCGCCCGTACCTGATTCGGTTCAAGAGCTACCAACCGATCACCGGCCAGGAAGCGTTCATGTACCAGAACACCACGCTGCTGCCGCTGCGCTCGCCTGACAACACCATCAAGCACATCTGCCTGGTGATCTATGACGTCACCGACGTCGCCACCAACCGGCACCAGCTCCAGGCCGCCAACGCCCAGCTGCAGGAACTCTCCAGCACCGATCGGCTGACAGGGCTGTACAACCGCGGTCATTGGGAGAGCAACCTGAAAGCCGCCTACGCCCGGCACCAGCGCTACGGCCATGCGTTGAGCCTGGTGATGCTCGATATCGATCACTTCAAGCGGGTCAACGACACCTACGGTCACCAGGCCGGCGACAAGGTCATCGAGCAAGTCGCCAGGCTGCTGCTCGAACATGCGCGCGACTCCGATGTGGTCGGGCGCTATGGCGGTGAAGAGTTTGGCGTGGTGCTTTCAGATACCGACAGCAGCGGTGCACTCACTTTCGCCGAACGCATGCGGCACTCCGTGGAGGCGCTGGAGGTGGTGTACAACGACCAAACCATCCGTTTCACCATCAGCCTGGGCGTGGCCGACCTGAGCCAACCCTCGAACGACCACGCCGACCTGATCGCCAGGGCGGACCAGGCGCTGTATACGTCGAAGAAGACCGGGCGCAATCGGGTGACGGTGCATGAATAGCGAGCCCATACACATCCCCTGTGGGAGCGAGCCTGCTCGCGATGGCGGTGTGTCAGCCACCCTCAATGTTGCTGAACCACCGCTTTCGCGAGCAGGCTCGCTCCCACAGGGAATGTGTGTGGCATTCACTCACTCATAAGGCTTGACGACGTTTCAGCATATTTACCCAGCAGCTTTAGCGTCACCCCGTTTGTCCAGCCGAAGCCGTCCTGCAGTTCATATTCGCCGCCTCCCCCGCCGTCTCCGCGCCCGGACAGATCGTATTTCTCCACCAGCTTGTTTTCCTTGCGGTAAAGGTTCTCGACCTGCTGCAAGAAGCGGCTGCCAATTTGCTGCGCCAGGGCGGTGTGCCGGTATCGGTCCAGCCCCTCCACCGCCACCCACTGCAACGGTGCCCAGCCATTGGGCTCGTCCCACTGCTGGCCATTACTGACCTGGGTGGTGGCGATGCCGCCGGGGCGCAACAGGCCGTCACGTACCGCATCGGCAGTGCGATTGGCATGTTCGACAGACGCCAGCCCCGTATACAGCGGGAAAAGCGTCGCGGCCGTAAGCTGCTGGCGTGGCTGGTTGCGTTGCCAGTCATAGTCCACGTAGAAACCTTTGTCGGCATTCCACAAGTGCTTCTCGATGGCACGCTGGCGCAGTTCGGCGCGCCGGCCGTAAGCCTGGACGCAGGGGCTGTTCTGCACCGTCTCGCAGGCTTTGGCGATGGTGTTTTCCAGATGATAGATCAGGCTATTCAGATCCACGGGCACGATGGCCGTGGTGCGAATACTCGCCAGGTTCTGGCCATCGTCCAACCAACGCGAGCTGAAGTCCCAGCCGCTTTCGGCGCCAGCGCGCAGGTCTCGCCAGAGCTCTTCCCTGGCCCGCTCCGGCGCCTGCTCGGCAGTGCGGACATCTTGCAACCACGATTCCTGTCGAGGCGTCGGGCTGGCATCCCAATAGCGGTTGAGCACACTGCCATCGGCAAGCTTGACCACGTGCCGCTCAGCCGCACCGGGCTTGAGTGACTGGGCGCCCTCCATCCAATAGGCATACTCCTTCTGCAACTGCGGCAGGTATCGTCCATAGGCCTGGTCGCCCTCGATACGCGCCTGTAACTCCACCATGTAAGCAAAAAATGGCGGCTGAGACCGGCTCAAGTAGTAGGTGCGATTGCCGTTGGGAATGTGGCCGTAGGTGTCGATCATGTAGGCAAAGTTGTCGGTCATCTGCCGGACCTGAGCCTTATCGCCGCTCTGCTCAAGCCCCAGCATGGTGAAATACGAATCCCAGTAATACATCTCGCGAAAACGTCCGCCGGGCACCACATAGGGCTGCGGCAGGGGCAACAAGCTGCTGTAGGCCGGCACCTGGCTGTAGGATCGACTCAGTACCGGCCAAAGGCTGTCGATGTGTGCCTCGATCGGAGCGTCGGGCTTGGATGCTGGGCTTTCGGCTTCGCCGGATTCGATGAAATTGTCTTTCACGAAGGCCTTGATATCGAAGCCATCGCGGTTACGTCGGGCCAGGTAATCGGCGCGGATCTGCGCTGGATCACGGTTGGGCAGTGCGTCCACGAAATGCTTCTGGTCAGTGAACACCTGCTCGCGTTGCACCGCTTCAAAGAGTTCGGGATAGGCTTGGTCGGGGGGGAGATTGGCTCGTGCCTGGGCGTCGGCATAGCCCCATGTAGCGGGCGGTTGGCTTGAACAGGCCACGCACAGCAGCGCGGTAAAGGATAGGCTGGTGAAGTACATAGGTCGCATCGGCGGCTCCATCATATTGTCGTTCCTGACAAACGAGTGACCTGCCCGGATGGACCTGGGTTCATTAAATGCGCTTCGATAGCCCCAGCTCCTGTGGGAGCGAGCTTGCTCGCTCCCACAGGCTTCAACTGGCCGGCATCAGAACCAGGTTTCCATCTGGATGCCGTACTGCCAGGTGCCACCGGCGTTGAAGTCAGTCTTGCCGAAGGAGTCGGTGGTGCTGTACCGGTCCAGGTCCGAAGACCAGTTCATGACACTGGCGAACAGGCGCAGCTCAGGACGCGTGAGCAGATCGCCCAGGTCAGGCTTGAAGGTCGGGGCGACCGTGAACTTCCAGAAGTTGCCGTCGACCGCATTGCGTTGCATGTAACCCTTGGGGTCGAGCTGCATGGTTTGCCAGCTCATCTCGTAGGCCATCTCGAAATTGCTGTTGATTTCGTTGGCCAACCGCACGTTGAGGGTCATCCAACGGTAATCGTCGCCCTTGACGTAGCGGTCCTTGCTTTGCTCGGCCAGCAGGCTCGGGCCGATGCGCCAGTCGGACGCTATAGGTGTCTCGCCGTAGAGCGCCAGACGCAGGGCACGGGCATCGTCGATCAATTCGCCATCGGCACCGACGTTCTTGACCTCCGCCCCCAATCCCTGGCCATAGAGCAGCGCCGTCTTGAAGAAGCCTTCGCGGCCGAAAAAGTTTTTCTGGTGATTGGCAACCATGCTGTGCAAGCCGGAATCGGCCGGCGCCAGCCCCGCTTCGTTGGTGCGGGTAGCAAAGTCGTTTTTCTTCGAGCCGATGGCGTTGAACATCCACTGCCACTGGCCATTGTCGAAAAACTGGTTGGAGGTCAGGATGTAGCTTTCCACATCGGCATTGACGCCGCCCTCACTGAAATCCCCGTAGTTGCGACCGATCAACGAGTAGTTCGAGCGCCAGTTCTTGTTCATCTGTATATCGTAGATACCGCCACCGGTGCCAGCCAGATAGACAACGTCGGAGTCGAGCCAGTGGATGTCGAAATTGTCCCTGTCGAAGCGCTTGCCAGCCCACAGGGTGGAGTTTTCGAACATCGAGTTGCCCTTGAATGCCGCCAGGTGATCGAGTTCGGTAAACACCTGGCGCACGTTCAGGTTGCTTTCATCGGCGGTCCAGTCGTTGGAGCTCTCCACACCATCGGCGATGGAAACCGTGAACTTGGAGCGGGTACCGTTCTGCGCGTATTGCTCTTTCGACAGGTCGATACGCATGTAGGTATCGTCCTCGTTACCGAGTCGCCCGACAGCGCCGCCGACAGAACCGGCCGGAGTGGTGTACGGACCGCCACGACCACCGCCCAACCCATCATTGATCAGCAACCCGGAGCGGGCGTAGCCCTTGAAGCTGAAACCGTCGGTAAGGTGCGCACCACTGCCCTGCTTCTCTGTGCTTTGCTGGCTGGCTTCGAGTTTGGCCAGGCGAGCATCGAGCGTGGGGACCGTAGCGGCGGACGCCACCGGCTGCATGGCGGGCGTGGCGAGTTTGAGTTGCTGTAATTCCCTGGCGAGTGCCTGGGTTTGCTGTTCGGCGGCGGCGGCACGCTTTTCCGCTGCACTGGCACGGGCCTCGAACGCGGCCATGCGCTCTTCCAGAGTCGCGGCCTGTGAAGTGGTCGCCGAGGCGCCGAGCACACCTACGAGTAGCCAGCTTGATGCTTTCTGCATGTGGTTTTTCCCTGTTTTGTTTTTATTGTTCTGTTGCCGCGACCGGCCTTTTTGCCCAGGTTCTGAATTGTCAGACCCAAGGAAAAAAAGGATGCCTCATCGCAAATACACTGATACATTTGGCGATGTTAACGTTAACTTTTCTAAAAACAAAAATAAAGAGGGCTTTATGAAACAGCTCAAATCGATCCTTCCAGCGGCACTGCTCGGCCTGTGCGTCGGGTTTCCATCCCTCTCCACAGCCGCCAGCCTGACGATTTCCTGCGGTGCCGTGGGTGCTGAATTGCAACTGTGCAAGGAGGCCGTCGAGGCGTGGTCGAAACAGACCGGCAACAGCGTCGAAGTGGTTTCCACCCCTAACTCGGCAACCGAACGGTTGTCGTTCTACCAACAGATCCTCAGTGCGCAATCCAGCGACATCGACATCATCCAGATCGACATGGTGTGGCCGGGGATGCTTGCCAAACACTTGATGGACCTGCGCGAGGTGCTTCCTGCCAACGCTACCCAAGGTTACTTCCAGGCCCAGGTGGACAACGCCACGGTGAACGGGCGCCTGGTGACCATGCCGTGGTTCACCGACTCGGGGCTGCTGTATTACCGCAAGGACTTGCTCGAGAAGTACAACAAGCCCGTGCCCCAGACCTGGGAAGAAATGACGGCTACCGCCAAGACTGTCCAGCAAGCCGAGCGTGATGCCGGGAACGCCAATGCCTGGGGCTATGTATTCCAGGGGCGCGCCTACGAAGGCCTGACGTGTAATGCCCTGGAGTGGATCAGCAGCCAGCCGCAAGGCGGGCTGGTCAATCCGCAAGGCGACATCGTGGTCAACAGCCAGGCCTCAAGGGCCGCATTGACCTTGGCCAAAAGCTGGGTGGGAGACATTTCCCCGCGTGGCGTACTCAACTACACCGAGGAAGAAGGACGCGGCGTCTTCCAGTCGGGCAATGCGCTGTTCATGCGTAACTGGCCTTATGTCTGGGCCCTGGTGCAAAGCCAGGACAGCGTCGTGAAGGACAAGGTCGGCGTCGCTCCCCTGCCCCGCGGCGGCGAGACGGGCACCCATGCGTCCACCCTCGGTGGCTGGGGCCTGGCGGTGTCGCGCTACAGCGCCAACCCCAAGCTCGCCGCAGAGCTGGTGAGCTACCTGAGCAGCGCCCAACAGCAGAAACACCGCGCCTTGGTTGGCGCCTACAACCCGGTGATCGAGTCGCTGTACCAGGATCCCGAGTTGCTCGCGGCCATGCCTTACTACAGTCAACTGCGCAGCATCCTCAATGATGGGGTCATGCGCCCTGCTTCAATCACCGCCGACCGCTATCCACGGGTCTCCAATGCGTTCTTCGATCAAGTGCACGGCGTGCTGGCGGGCGAACGGCCGGTCGATCAAGCGCTGGCCGAACTGGAAAGCGAACTTACGCGCATCAAACGCCGGAACTGGTAAGCCACAAGGAAGGAAATCACCATGTCTGTCTCCACTACACTCGCCCCCGGCGACGACGAGCACCTGCTCACTCGGGAAACGCCGGTACAACGCCGTCGCGTTCGCGCCGCCTGGCTGTTCCTGAGCCCGATGTTGCTGTGCCTGGCCCTGGTGGCGGCCTGGCCGCTGCTGCGCACATTCTGGTTCAGCCTGACCGACGCCAGCCTGGCCGACACGGGCGATGCCAGCTTTGTCGGCTTGAGCAATTATCTGTTTCACAGCAGTGCTGGCTGGTCGGGCATCCTGGTCGACCCACAGTGGTGGAATGCGGTGCGCAACACCTTGCATTTCACCGTGGTGTCAGTGGGATTGGAAATCGTACTGGGGCTGCTGGTGGCGTTGCTGCTGAACGTCAAGTTCACCGGACGCGCCCTGGTGCGGGCGTTGATCCTGATCCCCTGGGCGATCCCGACCATCGTCTCGGCGAAAATCTGGTCATGGATGCTCAACGACCAGTTCGGCATCATCAATCACATAATGCTCGGCCTCGGCCTGATCGATGCGCCCCTGGCCTGGACAGCCGACGCCGACCTGTCGATGTGGGCAGTGATCGTCGTCGACGTCTGGAAGACCGTGCCCTTCGTCACGCTGCTGATGCTGGCGGCCTTACAGATGTTGCCCAGCGACTGCTACGAAGCCGCCAGGGTCGATGGCATTCACCCGGTGAAAGTGTTCTGGTGGGTCACCCTGCCGCTGCTGATGCCGGCATTGCTGGTGGCGGCGATCTTTCGCATCCTCGATTCCTTGCGAGTGTTCGACGTCATCTATGTGTTGACCTCGAACTCATCGAGCACCATGAGCATGTCGGTCTATGCCCGCCAGCACCTTGTGGAATTCCAGGACGTCGGTTACGGCAGCGCCGCTTCGACCTTGCTGTTCCTGGTCGTGGCGGTCATCGCCATGGCGTACCTGTACCTCGGACGCCGTCAACTGGAGGTTCGCTCATGAGCCCGCGCCTGCTGAAAAAAACCCTGCTGCGCGCCGGGTTCTGGTGCCTGATCGGGATCTTGCTGCTGTATGCGGTCTTCCCGTTCTACTACGCCATCGTGACGTCGCTGAAGCCGTCCAGCGCCTTGTTCCAGGTGAGCTACTGGATCGACAACCCAGACTTCTCCAACTATGCCGCCGTGCTGAGCCAGGCCTCGTTCCTGCGGGCCATCGGCAACTCGCTGGTGGTCGCGCTGAGCGTGGTCGCACTGGCGTTGTTCCTCAGCCTGACCGCCGCCTATGCCCTGGGCCGCGTGAAGTTTCGCGGACGCGGCGTGGTGTTGATGATGGTCCTGGGCGTCTCGATGTTTCCACAAGTCGCAGTGCTGTCGGGATTGTTCGAAGTGATCCGTGCCCTGGGCCTGTACAACACGTCCTGGGCGTTGATCCTGAGCTACACGATTTTCACCCTGCCCTTCACCGTCTGGGTACTGACTACCTTCATGGGGCAACTGCCTCATGAGTTGGAAGAGGCCGCCATCATGGACGGTGCGTCACCCTGGGTCACGCTGACCCGCGTGCTGTTGCCGCTGCTCTGGCCGGCACTGGTCACCACGGGGCTTTTGGCCTTCATCGCCGCCTGGAACGAGTTCCTGTTTGCCCTGACCTTCACCCTGACCGACTCGCAACGCACGGTCCCGGTCGCCATCGCGCTGATTTCCGGCGGCAGCCCCCATGAATTGCCTTGGGGCTTGTTGATGGCGGCGTCGGTGCTGGTCACGGTTCCATTGGTGATTCTGGTGCTGGTCTTCCAGCGCCGCATCGTTTCCGGCCTCACTGCCGGCGCGTTAAAGGGTTGAGGCCCAACACAGATAAGAAAGGAACAGCATCGTGATCAAGTTGAAGCTGGACAACGTGAACAAACAATTGGGCGGCGCACGCATTCTTCGCGACGTCAGCCTGGAAATCTCGGCAGGTGAATTCGTGGTTTTCGTCGGCCCTTCGGGCTGCGGAAAGTCGACCTTGCTGCGGCTGATCGCCGGACTGGATTCGATCTGTGACGGCGACCTGCTGATCGACGGACGCCGGGTCAATGACCTGGAGCCGCGCGAGCGTGGCGTCGGCATGGTGTTCCAGTCCTATGCGCTGTACCCGCACATGAGCGTCTACGACAACATCAGCTTTGGCCTCAAACTGGCCAAGACCGAAAAGACCACCCTGCGCGAGCGAGTGCTGAAAACCGCGCAGATCCTGCAGTTGGACAAACTGCTGCAACGCAAGCCACGGGAACTGTCGGGTGGACAGCGCCAGCGCGTGGCCATGGGCCGGGCCATGGCGCGGGAACCGGACATTCTGTTGTTCGACGAGCCGCTGTCCAACCTCGACGCCTCCCTGCGCGTGCAGATGCGCAACGAAATCGCTCGGCTGCATGGGCGCCTGGGCTCGACCATGATCTACGTGACCCACGACCAGGTTGAAGCGATGACCCTGGCGGACAAGATTGTCGTGCTCAATGGCGGGCGCATCGAACAGGTCGGCTCGCCACGCGAACTCTACGAGCACCCGGCCAGCCGCTTTGTCGCCGGTTTCCTCGGTTCGCCCAAGATGAACTTTCTGCCGGCGCGCCTGCACACCCCAGGTGAAACCAGCCAGATCGACAGCCCTTTATTGGGCATGACGCCCCTGCCCTTCAACAGCGCCCACCTGGCCGCGAACAGTCCGCTGACCTTGGGGATTCGCCCGGAACACGTGTCGCTCAAAGCGGCGCAAGGCAGCGCTGGGGTCGTCGTGGTCGGGGTCGAATACCTGGGCAGCGAAACCTACGTGCACCTGGAGTCAGGCGAGGATGAACCGTTGATCTGTCGCTGTGAGGTCAATGCCGGATGGCGAGTGGGCGATCGGGTTGAACTGCAACTGGCGTTCGGCAGCGTGCATCTGTTCGACGCGGATGGCACGGCCTTGAGACGCCACCCTGCTGTTATTGAAGTCCTCCCGGAGGACGTCCCACAGCGCTCGCCAAAAGCAGGCGCCCTATGACTGTGTCTGTAAATGCCATGAACGCCCCCATGCCCTCCCCCCTTGAACATGCGCAGCAGGCGCTGAGTGAAGGTCAGTCTCGTCTCATCGACGATTATCGCCCTGACTATCATCTGGCGCCTGTCGCGGGCTGGATGAACGACCCTAACGGGGTGGTGTTTTTCCGTGGTGAATATCACGTGTTCTACCAACACCACCCTTTCGATGCCAAATGGGGTCCGATGTATTGGGGACACGCCAAGAGCGCCGATCTGGTCCATTGGCAGCATCTGCCCCTTGCCCTGGCGCCAGGCGATGACTTTGACCGCCACGGCTGTTTTTCCGGTAGCGCGGTGGTGTGTGGCGACACCCTGGCGCTGATCTACACCGGGCACACCTGGCTGGGAGAAGTGGGTGACGAGCGCTTTATCCGCCAGGTCCAGTGCCTGGCCACCAGTGACGACGGCATCCGGTTCGTCAAGCATGGCGCCGTCATCGAAGACGCGCCGCAAGAAACGATCATGCACTTTCGCGACCCGAAGGTCTGGCAGGAGGACGGCCATTGGTACCTGATTGCCGGCGCGCGCCTGGGCGACAAACCGCTGCTGCCGCTGTACCGCTCCACCGACCTGCACACCTGGGAGTTCCTCGACTACGTGTCCAGCGGTAATGAGGGCGATGGCTACATGTGGGAATGCCCGGACCTGTTTCGCCTAAACGGGCGTGACGTGCTGCTGTACTCCCCCCAGGGCATGCAACCCGAAGGTTACGAACGGCTCAACAAGTACCAGACCGGTTATCGCATCGGCCGGCTCGACAACCAATGGCACTTCACCGGCGGGCCGTTCATCGAACTGGATAACGGTCACGATTTCTATGCCGCGCAAACGTTGGAGGCCGCCGATGGTCGGCGCCTGGTGTGGGCCTGGCTGGACATGTGGGAAAGCCCGATGCCGAGCCAGGCCCATCACTGGTGCGGCATGCTCGGCTTGCCCCGCGAGCTTGAACTGCAGGGCGATCGCCTTGGCGTGTTTCCGGCACGGGAACTGACCGCGCTGCGCCAGGCGCCGCTGCCGAGCATCGCGCCGTGGGGCGAGTCGGGCAGCCGCTGGGTGCCGCAGGTGCAGGGCGACAGGCTGGAGATCCATGTGCATCTGGATCTGCTCGGCTGCACCGAAGGCCACCTGGGCATTGCCTTGCGCTGCAGTGCCGATGAGCAGGAGCAAACCCTGCTCTATTACGACGCGTCACTGCAACGCCTGGTACTCGATCGCAGCCGCTCGGGTGCGCAAGTGAGCGGTCAGCGCAGCGTGTCGATCGAGCCGACGCAAACGCAACTGCACCTGCGGGTATTTCTCGATCGCTCGTCCATCGAGGTGTTTGAGGAAAACGGCCGCTTCAGCTTCAGCAGCCGCCTCTATCCGCGGCCCGACAGCCTCGGGGTGAAACTGTTGGCAAACGGCACTGGCGGGCGCGTCGCCATCCCCAAGGCGTGGCCGCTGGACTCGGGCTGGCTGTGAGTACCGCCATTGGAGTCGCGAGAAGCCCAGGGCCTGTGTCATGATTCTGCGTCAACCTGACTGGCCGCACTTCGCATGACTTCAGTGAAAGACGTTGCACAGCTGGCCGGCGTATCCCTGATGACGGTTTCGCGCGCGCTCAACACGCCGGAAAAACTGAGCCCCGAAACCCTTCAGCGGGTACGTCGCGCCATTGAGGAACTGCAATTCGTACCGAGCCTGTCGGCGCGCAGGATGCGCGGCGACAACCTGCAGGCGCGCACCATCGGTGTGTTCGCACTGGACACCGCGACCACACCGTTCGCCGTCGAGTTGCTGCTGTCCATCGAACAGACCGCGCAGCAGGCAGGCTGGAACGTCTTCATCCTCAACCTGTTGAGCAACCCGCCCACCGACCAGAACATCGACCTGATGCTGTCGCACCGCCCCGACGGGTTGATTTTCAGTGCCATGGGATTGCGCCAGGTGAGCATTCCCGAGCGACTCAAGAGCAAACCGCTGGTGCTCGCCAATTGCCTGGCCGATGACAGCCACCTGGTCAGTTATGTGCCGGATGATGAAGCCGGGCAACATCGAGCCATGCAGCATGCGTTGAGCCAAGGCTATCGGCGCCCGCTGTGTATCAATTTACCGAGGAAGAGTCTTGCCTGGGGTCTGCGCCAGCAAGGCTTGCAACGCGCCTGTCAAGCCGTCGGGCTGGCACCTGAAGCACTCCTGCAATACGACCTTTCCGATCACGACGCCTATGGTGAAACCGCCGCCATTCTCGACCGGCACATCGTTGACGGCCGTCCGCAATTCGACGTCCTGGTCTGCGGCAACGACCGCATCGCCTTCTGCGCCTATCAGTTGTTGCTGGGTCGCGGCCTGAAAATTCCCGGCGATGTCGCGGTGCTCGGCTATGACAACATGATCGGCATCGCCGAACTGTTCGTCCCGCCACTGACCACCGTACAACTGCCGTACTACGAGATCGGTCGCCAGGCGGCCCGGCACCTGATCGAGAACCTCGAGGTATCGGGCGCCCAGCCGGTGGATTGCCCGCTGGTGGTCAGGGCGTCGCTATAAGACCGCCGACAAACCCGTGGCGAGGGAGTCGCCGACGCTGCGCTGTCGCGCAGCAAACAATTATTCGGCCTCAGATAGGAGGTGCGCGCAGGACAGAGGCCGCAGTTATCACTGGCGTGTTCGCACCCGAGAGGGAGAGCGGCCCACACGGTATCGGCGTGGAGTCGTTGTTGGCATAGCATGCTGTGACCACGTATAGGAGAGTGAACCCTTTCGCCACTGTGTAGCCTGCGCCTTGGAATCTATTTAGAAGATCAGATACCTGAGTTTTTGAATAGGAGCTTGCGCACGAAGTCAGTCTGACAGTTGGCCAGGATTATGGCCGAGTACATATCCATCGCTGCGGTAACGGCCACTTAGGGTTCCGCCCTGACGGCGGCTCACTTTTGAGAAGCCCGGGAGCCGGCCCAGTCAAAAGTAAGCAAAACGCTTTTGCCCCACCACTCGGCACCTCGCCTAGGCTCGGTGTGCCCTCACTCCGGCATTGCTCCGTGGGCCGCCGCGAAGGGCCATCCATGGCCCAGCGCGGCTAACCCGGCATCCATGCCGGGTTGCCCACTACGCAATGCCTGCGTTCGGCCATCGTAGTTAACGGGGCGCCGAGATCAACGTCCGTCGCGAGGCGGCCTCATAGCCGACCTGGCTCTTCCGGTCGTACTCCGGTCCAATTGTGGGAGCGAGCCTGCTCGCGAAGGCGGTCTGATAGTTGGCCATAGATTCTGGGCAACCACATTTTCAGTGGAAATTGAACATTCTCGCTACCGTGCAGCCTTGACCTGGAATTTGTTATAGAAAATCAAGTGCTTGCGTTTTGTTTGATAGGAGCTTGCTCCCGCTTGAGTGCAAAGCGCTCACAAAAAGGGCCGCTTCGCGGCCCAGCGGGAGCAATTGCTGGCCACGGGTGCACCGTTTTTCTTAAGTGAACAGCATTATGATCACTCAGGCTGTTTCGCGGGCGACGGCGGCAGCGCCGCGATGATCTGGGCGCGGCAAACCTCGAGGATTTCATCGGCCAGCACGGAATCGTCCGGGCAGGCCCGCGACAACATGATCGCCCCGACGGCATGCGCCAACATGTCGAGCATTTTTGCCCTGATCGCTTCCTGCGGTGCTTCCTGCGACGCGTCTTGCCCGGCCTCGTACCGGCTTTCGAGCGCGGCCAGGGTGTTTTCGACGCCGCGGGCAAAGGTGGCCTTCAGTTCGGGCGATTGACGGGCAGCGTCGCCACACAGTGCCGCCATGGTGCAACCGCCGCCCCGGCCGTCACGGTGGTCCCTGGACACGTAAAGATCGACGAAATCAGGCACGTCGATGCCCGCATTGTCGGTCAGCGACTGCGCAAGGCTGCTCGCTGCCGCTTCGGCCATCAGGTCGGCCTTGGAGCCGAAATGCTTGTAGAACCCGCCATGGGTGAAGCCAGCAGCCGCCATCAGGTCCGCCACACCCACACCGTCAAAGCCTCGCTCGCGAAACAAGACAGAGGCCGTCTCGACGATGTGCTCTCGATTTGCCTGGGCCTGGGCCTTGGTCACCCTCATTTTTCACTCCCTCGTGCTGCTCGAAAATCATGCTCACATCATACATAGATGTCGAACATAATCAAATTCGTTGACAGTTTAGATTTCGATCATCATCCTAATGAAAAGCCGTGCTCACCTCGCCAGGCTGCACGCGCTCCCTTTATCCAAACCGACGGAAACAAGACGCCATGACCGACCAGATCCTGTTCACGCCCTACACGTTGGGTGATCTCACGCTTTCCAACCGAGTGGTCCTGGCGCCGCTGACACGTAACCGTGCGGGGCAAGGTTTTGTACCGAGCGAGTTCGCTGCCACTTACTACAGCCAGCGAGCGTCGGCCGGCCTGCTGATCTCCGAGGCGTCACAGATTTCCCAGCAAGGACAGGGCTATCAGGACACACCCGGGATCTACACCCAGGCGCAGATCGACGGCTGGCGCACGGTCACCGAGGCCGTGCATGCCAAAGGCGGGCGGATTTTCCTGCAGCTGTGGCATGTCGGCCGCGTTTCCCACGTCGACCTGCAAGCGAATGGTGCGGCGCCAGTTGCCCCCTCCGCCTTGCGTCCGGCGACCAAGGTATTCGTCAACAACAGTTTCGAGGACGTTTCCGAACCGCGAGCGCTGGACATCAGCGAGTTGCCGGGGATCGTCAACGATTTTCGCCAGGCGGCGGCGAACGCCATCGCCGCGGGATTTGATGGCGTAGAGATCCACGGCGCGAACGGCTACCTGCTGGACCAGTTCCTCAAGGACGGCGCCAACGTGCGCACCGATGCCTACGGCGGCTCGATTGAAAATCGTGCGCGCCTGCTGCTGGAAGTCACCGCGGCCGTGGTGGATGAAGTCGGCGCCAACCGCACCGGCCTGCGCATCTCGCCGGTCTCGCCGGCCAATGGTGTGTCCAGCAGCGCGCCACAGGCGCAGTTCGACTACCTGGTCGACCAGCTCGACGCCCTCGACATCGTTTACCTGCATGTGGTCGAAGGCGCGACCGGTGGGCCGCGCGACGTTGTGCCTTTCGACTTTGCTGCCTTGCGCCAGCGCTTCAAAAACACCTACATCGCCAACAACGGCTACGACCTGGACCTGGCTACCTCACGACTCGTCGAAGACAAGGCTGACCTGATCGCCTTCGGCCGGCCGTTCATCGGCAATCCGGACCTGGTGGAGCGGCTCAGAACCGGTTCGCCTTTGTCGGCATTCAATCCCGCTACCCTCTACGGTGGTGGTGCGACGGGCTACATCGATTATCCAACGCTCGCTGAATCCAGCGCGCGGTAACACCGGCCAGACCCGACTGCGCGCCTGAACAACCGCGCGCGACTCGCTCATCAATACCTTGAAGAAGAGAATTTCCCATGGACACTCGCACAACCGTTCTCATCACTGGCGCCTCCACCGGCATTGGTGCTGTCTATGCCCAGCGCTTTGCGCAACGTGGACACGATCTCGTCCTGGTGGCCCGCGACAGCGCGCGCCTGGAAGCCCTGGCCGCCAAGCTGCGCAGCGAACACAACGTTGCCGTCGATATTCTCCAGGCCGACCTGACTCAGATCGGCGACCTGACAACCGTCGAAGCCCGGCTGCGCGATGACGCCAACATCGGCATCCTGGTCAATAACGCCGGTGCCGCCCAATCCGGCACCTTCATCGAACAATCGACCGACAGCGTCGCGCACCTCGTGGCGCTCAATACCACCGCGCTGGTCCGGCTGGCCAGCGCCATCGCCCCACGCCTGGTCAAAGCGGGTGACGGCGCGATTATCAATATTGGCTCCGTGGTTGGCCTGGCACCGGAGTTCGGTATGTCGGTCTACGGCGCGACCAAGGCGTTCGTATTGTTTCTCTCCCAGGGCCTCAGCCTGGAACTCTCCCCGAAAGGCGTCTACGTGCAAGCCGTCCTGCCAGCGGCCACCCGTACCGAGATCTGGGAACGCGCGGGCATCGATATCAACACCTTGAGTGAAGTCATGGAAGTCGGTGACCTGGTCGATGCCGCGTTGGTCGGTTTTGATCGTCGCGAGCCGGTGACCATCCCACCCCTGCATGAAGAAGCACGCTGGGATGCCTTGCAGGCTGCGCGTCAAGGCCTGCTCGGGCAAATCCGGCAGTCCCATGTTGCCGAACGCTATCAAGACCCGGCGTGATCATCGTTTAGCGGGCGCCGGCGCGAAGGACAGCGCCGGTATTTCTGGACACCTGACCAGCCTGTTGCCCCCTTATGAGAACAAAGCACCATGAAGGCATTTTTAATCGACCGCTACGGCAAGCACGCTGGACGTATTGGCGAGGTACCGGCTCCTGAAGTGGCTGACCACGACGTTCTGGTCCGCGTGCACGCCGCCAGCGTCAACCTCCTGGATTCAAAGATTCGCAAAGGCGAGTTCAAACTGATCCTGCCCTACTCGTTTCCCTTGGTATTGGGGCATGACGTGGCCGGGGTCGTGGTCCGCGTGGGATCCCGTGTCGAGCAATTCAAGCCGGGCGATGAAGTCTATGCCCGCGCCCCGGATGGGTACATCGGCACCTTCGCCGAGCAGATCTCAGTGAACGAAAATGCCCTGGCCGTGAAACCGGCAAACATCAGCATGGAAGAAGCCGCTGCCCTGCCCTTGGTCGCCCTGACGGCCTGGCAGGTACTGGTTGAAACCGCCCGACTGAAGCAAGACCAAAAGGTCTTCATCCAGGCCGGTTCAGGTGGCGTCGGCACCCTCGCCATCCAGCTTGCCAAGCACCTCGGCGCCTTCGTTGCGACCAGCACCAGCACCGCCAATGTGGCGTGGGTCAAAGCCCTGGGCGCGGACATTGTCATCGATTACAAGCAACAGGATTTCGCCAACGTTCTGCAGGACTATGACGTCGTGTTGAACAGCCTGGGCGCCGATGAATTGGAGAAATCGCTGAAGATCCTCAAACCCGGCGGCCAGCTCATTTCCATCTCCGGGCCACCCACCCCGCAGTTCGCCCGGGCCCAGGGATTTTCCTGGGTGCTGAGACTGATCATGGGCCTGTTGAGCAGCGGTATACGCCGCAAGGCCCGCCGAAAAGGTGTGAGCTACGCCTTCGTGTTCATGCGTGCCAGCGGCGCTCAACTGCGTGAGATCAGCACGCTCGTCGAATCCGGCAGCATCAAGCCGGTGCTTGACCGATCCTTCCCCTTCGACGCAACAGCCGATGCCCTGAGCTATGTCGAACAAGGACGATCGAAGGGCAAGGTCGTCATCAAGATCCACTCGGGAATGGCCCCTGAAGGAAAGGCGCTGATTTGACCTGCGGGAATCGGTTGACTACCTTGAAACTCACCCATCTCGTTCGACAAGGAGTGTCGACATGTGCGCAGCTGCTCGTGCGTTTTTTACCTTGCCCCTGGCGTTCCAGGCGGTAGCTGCCCAGTCGCCGCATGATCCGCTGAAGCCCCGCATCAACCCCAACTACAACATCCTCAAGGACGCGCACCAGGAACTCGATGCCGCGGCTGGTTGCCATTCGCTCTCGCGTTGAGTTGCCCTCGTCCACAACGCCGCCGATGCCCGCGACAGGCTCAATGAACCCCGCGGCCGGCACCACAAACCCTTCTGCTTTCTCTTTCCCCGGCATGGAATGCCGTGCCGGCTACCGGTTCCCACACAAGGAAGTCACGTCATGAAGACACGTTTGAAAAGGATCACGCCACTGCTCGTCCTCCCATTGTTCTGGCAACCGACAGCGGCCAACGCCGAGTCGTGCGAAGAGACGCTGAGACGGGTGGAGGGGTTGTACAACAACACCGTCGACAGTTGCCGGCAGGACCCAGCCTCGGATTGTTCGGGGTTGCTGATCAGGGGCACTCACCGCGCCAACCCGGCGAAGGGCGAGAAATGGGATGTCTGGAACCCAAGCCCGAAAGCGAAAGAGCTGGGCACCTTTGCCGCCTCCTGGATGCGGGTCGATGGCATCAGCTATGAAGACCCTGGCATGAGCACCCAGAACGGCTACATCATCACGCCGATCGACCAGGTACGCGAACCGGAAACCCCGGTGCACATCTACTGTGCATTTCCGAACGATGCCTGGACCGACTTTCGCGATGATCGAGGTTGTGGCAACAATAAAAACACCGCCCAGACAGAGGCGGTCTGCCAGGCCATGGCGCCGCCTATCCTCAATGCCAATGCCTGGGTCGCGCACTTCACCCGGTTCAACAACGACAGGAAGCAAGACCAGTTGCAATGTGGTTTCAATATGCGCAACCCCATGAGCAGCCGGGAACGGGTCGACGCGTTTCGAAACTTCATGGGCGCCCGGCAAGTCATCAATACCCGCGAATTTCAAACCCAGACCGAACTGCGCCTGGGTAACCCGAAAGACGATGCACTGCCGATCCTGGCGTTTTTCTACAGCGATCAACGTGGCCTGAACGATGCCCTGGCCAACCAACGGGACTACAAGGACAAGACCGGCAAGGATCGCAACATCATCAAGATCGACTTCCCCAGGACGCCGGGCAGCAAGGCCACGTTCTCCTGCACCCAAACCCCGTCGCCGCCCACGCAACAATTCTGTGACCGCTACATCGAATCCAGCACTTGGGTGAAACGCCCTGATCCGAAGCTTGGGCCCGACACCTGGTCGCTCCAAGTCGTGCCCACGGCATGCGGTCGCGCGATCAAGGATGACCAGACCGACAGGATGTTTGCCGAGCTGTACAACAAGCACAAAGACGACGGGCAATGGCGGCAATACAGCGTCTACGGCGGGTCCCTCCGCCGGCAATTGGTGTGTCATCTGGCGGCAACCTTCGATGGCAAACCCGTCAGGAACAAACCCGAGTGGAACCTTGAGCCGGCACGGCCTTACGTCGACCAGGCCAGGGCTGTCGCACAGTACTGCAATCCTTACTGAGGCTTGAGCGGCAACGCGATCTGCCGATATTCCAGGTATCGGCGGATCACGTATTTACCAAACAGCAATATGCGAATCCGCCCGGGGTTCGGTACCACCACACAGCACACCGCTGACCGGGTCGCGCAGGATGATCTGGCCGCGGCCATAGTCGGTCAGGTCGCTGGCGATCTGGACCTCATGCCCCCGTCGTGCCAGGGCATTGGCCAGGTCCCGTGAGGCCCCGTGCTCGATCCCGACCTTCATCGCCCCCAGCCATTGCCAGCGCGGTGCGTCCAGTGCCGCTTGCGGGTTCAGGCCGAAATCCACCAGGTTCATGACCATCTGCACATGCCCCTGGGGCTGCATGTAGCCGCCCATCACGCCGAAGGGACCGAGGGCCTCGCCATTGCGGGTGAGGAAACCGGGAATGATGGTGTGGAAAGTCTTCTTGCCTGGGGCCAGGCAGTTGGCGTGGGTCGAATCGAGGCTGAACTCCTGCCCACGGTTCTGCAGGGCGATGCCGCTGTCGGGCAGCACCACGCCAGAGCCGAACCCGTGGTAGTTGCTCTGGATGAACGAGACCATGTTGCCCTCCCCATCCGCAGTCGCCAGGTACACCGTGCCGCTGGCGTGGGGGTCGCCGGGCGCGGGCGGTTGGGCCTGTTCGCCGATCTGCCGACGACGGTGGGCGCTGTAGTCATCGCTGAGCAGGTCAGCCACCGCCACGCGCATGTGCAAAGGATCGGTGATGTAGTGCAGGCCGTCGCTGTAGGCCAACTTCATCGCTTCCAGTTGGCGATGCCAGGTCTGTTGGCTGTCACGGTGATCGAAGTCGAAGCCTTCCAATATCTTCAACGCCATCAAGGCCACCAGGCCCTGCCCGCTGGGCGGGATTTCCCAGACATCCACGCCTCGGTAATTGACGTGGATGGGGTCCACCCACTGGGCGCGATAATCCTTGAGGTCCGAGGCGCGCAGATAGCCGCCGCTGGCCCGGGAATGGGCGTCCAGGCGCTCGGCCAACACGCCGCGATACAGGCTCTCGCAGCGGGTGTCGGCCAATTCCTGGAGGGTGCGCGCCTGGGCCGGGTTGCGAAAAACCTCCCCGGCCCGTGGCGCCCGGCCTTCGATCAGGAAGGTGTCGAACCAGGCCTCGAGGACGGCATCGCGATGGGGCGTGAACTCGTTCACCGCGACCTGCCATTGATGGGCAACCACCGGCGACAGCGCAAAGCCGTCCCGCGCCAGGCTAATCGCCGGTTGCAGCAGCTCGGCAAAGGGCAGCTTGCCAAAGCGTCGAGACAACTCGGCCCAGGCCGACGGGCAGCCCGGGACGGTCACCGGTGTCCAGCCATAGAGCGGCATCTGCTCGTGGCCGGCGGCCTTGACCGCCTCGATACTCAAGGCAGCCGGTGCATGGCCGTTGCCGTTGAGGCCGTGCAACTGGCCCTTGCACCAGACCAGCGCAAAGGCGTCACCGCCAATGCCACAGCCGGTGGGTTCGACCACGGTCAGTGCGGCTGCGGTGGCGATGGCGGCGTCGATGGCATTGCCGCCCTTTTGCATGATCTCGATGCCCGCCTGGGCAGCCAGGGGCTGGGACGCGGCGACCATGCCTCGACGGGCGAAAACGCTTTGGCGTTGCGACGGATAAGGATATTCGTGGGCAGAAAATTTCAGCATGGTGAAGGCTCTTCGATACAGGAATTCAGTGGCCGGGAAAAGTCATAACACGCGACTGAGAAAAGCCCGGGTACGAGGATGAATGGGGTGACAGAAAATCTGCTCCGGCGGCCCCTGCTCGATGAGCTCGCCCTGGTCCAGGACCACCACACGGTCGGCCACTTCCCGGGCAAAACCCATTTCATGGGTCACCACGACCATGGTCATCCCCTCCTCGGCCAACTCCTTCATCACTTGCAACACCTCGCCGACAGTCTCCGGGTCGAGGGCGCTGGTGGGTTCGTCGAACAACATGGCCTGGGGTTTCATGGCCAGGGCCCGGGCAATCGCCACCCGCTGTTGCTGGCCGCCGGAGAGCATCGACGGGTAGTGATCGGCCTTGTCCGCCAGGCCGACCCGTTCCAGCAGGCCGCGGGCCTGCTCCAACGCTGCGGTGCGAGTCACGCCAAGCACCTGGATCGGCGCCTCGATAATGTTCTCCAGGGCGGTCATGTGGGGGAACAGGTTGAAGCGCTGGAAGACCATGCCGATGTCCCGCCGCTGCCGGGCGATGTTGCGCTCCGACTCACGCACCAGGCTGCCGTCGGCCCGTTCGCGATAGCCCATGGCCCGGCCATTGACGCGGATGCGCCCGCCCTGGATGTCCTCCAGCAAGTTGATGCAGCGGATGAAGGTGGTCTTGCCGGAGCCCGAAGCGCCGATCAGCACCACCACTTCGCCGCGCCGCACTTGCAGGGAGATGCCCTTGAGAATCTGCAGCTCGCCGAAGGACTTGTGGACATCCAGCGCCTCGATGATCAGCTCTTCGCTTTTATGCGCCATGGTTAACGTGCCCTCAGCAGGTTCAGGGTGCTGCGACCGAACATCCGCATCGACGCCGGCGGCGGTGACGAGGGCCGGTCCGACTGGCCGAAACGGGCCTCCAGCCAGCGCTGGAAAAAGCCCCACAACGTGGTCAGCAACAGGAAATAGATCGCCACCACCAGGTACAGCTCGAACACCCGGAACGTCGCCGACGTGACCATCTGGGTACTGAGCAACAGCTCCTGTACGCCGATCACGCTGACCAGCGTGGTGTTCTTGAGCATCACGTTGAACTCGTTGCCCAGCGGCGGAACGATGACCCGGAACGCCTGGGGCAGCACAATGCGGCGCATCAGTTTGGCGAAGGTCATGCCCAGCGAGCGCCCGGCCTCGTATTGGCCCTTGTCCACCGCACCGATGCCGGCGCGGATGATCTCGGCCATGTAGGCCCCCTCGTTGAGGCCCAGGGCAATGATCGCCGCCTGGATATTGCCGGGGATCACCAGGCCGAACAGGTCGATGTCTTCGAAGCGGAAAATCCCGCCGGCGGCCAGTGCGGTGTAGAGAAAGACGATCTGCACCAGCAACGGTGTACCGCGCATCAGCCACACGTAAAAACGCACAGGCAAATGCAGCAAGGGGTTGCTCGACAACCGCAACAGCGCGGCGGCCAGCCCGAGAGCACAGCCCAGCAACATCGCCAGCACACTGATCAGGCAAGTCAACCAGAGCCCGGTGAGGTACACCCCACTGGGCTGCAACAGGTACTGCCAGAACACATCCCAATTGAAATTCATCAACGGTTCACCTCAATCGAGTGTGTCACTGGCGACATGCCATTTGCCCAGCAGTTGGCTGTAGCTGCCATCGCTGCGCATATCGCCGATGATCTGCTGCACGGCGGCGGTCAGTTGCGGATCGTCCTTGCGAATGCCCAGGCCGGTGAGAATCCGGCTGAAGGCTGGCACGCCCTCCTCGAACAGATCGGGCGCCATGGTGGCGTAGTAACCGGCGGTTTCCACGGTGGTGCCGTAGGCGTCGACCTGGCTGATGCGCAGGGCCTGGAAGGCATCGGTGTCGGTGTTGTAGACCACCAGTTTCATAGGCGGCTTGCCGGCCTTGGCCAGGGTCTCGTTCTCGGCGTCGAGCAGGGTCTTGATGGTGGAACCGTTGAGCACCGCGACCTTGTCTCCGGAGAGATCCGGCAGTGTCTTGAGGCCCTTTGGATTGCCCTTGGGCACCACCACCGCCTGGCTGGAATACATGTAGTTGACGATGTCGATCACCTCGCGGCGCTCGGGTTTATCAAACAACTGGTCGACGATCATGTCGCACTGGCGGGCCAGCAACGCGGGGAGCAATCCGGAAAAGGGAATGACCCGCCACTCCACCTTCTTGTCGCCCAGGCGCTTGGCGATTTCCAGCCCCAGGTCCACGGTCAGTCCCTTGGGTTTCTGCGCCTCATCAAAGGACACCAGCGGCGGCGAATCCATGCCCGAGCAGTAGACGAGTTTATCGACCTTGAGCAAACGCTCCGGGACAACGGGCGCGGCAACCGCCCACTGCGCACAGAAACCCAAGGATAAAGCGGCAACCAACAGGCGAGGCTTATGCATGACCAGACACTCCAGTTCAGTAAGTAACGGGCAGTACTCAAAGTCAGAACACGGGCAGATTCGAAACCTGCTCTCGTTATTTTTTTGATTGCAGGAACTCGATCAATTCAGGAACGGTGCCTTCGATGTGCGCACGCACCACCGCCTCGGCCTTGTCGGCATCGCCCGCACGCAGGGCGTCGAGAATCAGCATGTGCTCCTGGCGCGCACTCAGGGGCTTTTCCACGTGCTGCAACCACAGGCGCATGGGCGCTTCGATCAGGGAATAGAGCGCGCTGATCTGCTTGAGCAATCGCGGGCGACCGCTGAGGCTGCACAGGTATTCATGGAACGCGCGATGGCGGCTGACCCACTCGGCGCTTTCCTCGCGGTAATCGTCCATCTCGTCCAGCAGTCGCTCCAAGGCAGCCAACTGGCGCTCACCAATCCTGGCTGTCGCGACACGGACTGCCAGGCCTTCCAGGGCGCTGCGCATCTCGAAGACTTCGTGCAACTCATCGATGTCCAGGCCGCTGACAATCGCCCCGCGATTGGGTCGCAGGGTCACCAGGCCCTGGGCATCCAGACGGCGAAAGGCTTCGCGCACCGGCATCCGGCTCATGCCGATCTCGTTGGCGATGTCCTCGGCAATCAGCCGGTCGCCTTTGCGTAACCGACCGCCACAAATCGCATCGAGCAGGAAGTTGTAGGCCTCCTCCTCGGCAGTCATCGGTGGGCGTTCAACGTAAGTCGGGGCAAATTGCATGGCAGCACCTTCTGCATTTTTGTATCCAATTATCCATGGATTCAAAAAAGCAGAATGCGTGCCAAGCTCACGCACCACTGTGCAAGTAATTGATTTTAAGGAATTTACTTGGAAAAACGACTGCCAACCTGAAGACCTGGATCGCCCAGGTGTGCTACCAAATAGCTCAGTGGCTGCCTTTTAGGGGTGCAAGATGGCGCTTCGGTAACATCGCGAATACCGTTCACTTAAGGCTGGCTAGATGAATTGTGGCGAGGGGATTTATCCCCGCTGGGCTGCGAAGCGGCCCCCGAACCAGGCAACTCGGTGTGCCAGGAAGATTGAGTTCAGTGCTTTTGGGGCTGCTGTGCAGCCCAACGGGGATAAATCCCCTCGCCACAGATTTCGCCTGCGCATCTGGAGCCCATCATGCAGGCGCCCGGGGCGTATCCGAGGGTGACTCGCCAAACAGCGCCCGGTAATGGGCCGCGAAATGACTCAGGTGGAAAAAACCCATCGCCACGGCGATTTCACTGACGTTCAGTGCCGCCGCACGGGTCGTGATCAAACGCCGGCGCACGGCATTGAGCCGCAGGTTGCGCAGGTACTCCACCGGACGCATCCCGGTCACCGCCTGAAAACTGTTCTGCAGGGTCCTGCGGCTGACCCGCAATTGTTCGCACAAATCGAGGATGCTCAAGGGCACATCGGCGCTGGCGACGACCAGCTCCTGGCAACGTTTGACCAGATAGGCACTGACGGCAAAATTGCCGCGCCGGCCACGCACCTCGTCCGAAGCGTGACTGAACAGGTCGAGAAAGGCGTTGAGCAGGACGTCTTCGAGGATTTTTTCCGCGGCGGGATTGACCGCGTCCGCCTGTTCCAAAAGGTGACGAAACAGTGGGTGGATCCTTTGCTGCACCCGGCGCAGCACCGCCTCATCCACGCTGACCTGGGACACGCTTTTCAAGCGCTTGAGCTGTTCGCTCGACAGTTCGTAGGCCGCCAGCTTGGCGAACCGCACCGTGTCGACATTAGCCGCGAAGAAGTGCATGCCTTCCGGGGCGTGCAAGACGAAGTCCTCGCCATCGCGCAACAGCACGACACTGTGAGCGCCCACTTGGTGCCCCTGGACCACCGGCGCACCGCCCAGCGACATGGCAATGCACAAGCGCCCTTTGGGCGCGCAACCGCGCTGCACCACACGTTTATCCAGCACCTCCTGGAATATCTGGAAACGATCGGCACACACCTGCCGCAGTTCGCTGGAAAGGCAGCCACGCCCGAGTTGGTCATAGACCTGTTGCCAGCCCAGGATCGAACCGGCATGTTGCTGAGGATCATTGAAGGTACGGACTTCGGCGAACATGATCATTGTTCCTCGGTGACGCTGTACTTACTACCCGGTGCTATACAGGAGCTGTGTCGGACGCTGTGTAGGAGCTGTCGAGCGAAGCGAGGCTGCGATCTTTCCAAAGACACTTGAATCTCAAGCGAAAGATCAAAAGATCGCAGCCTTCGGCAGCTCCTACGGTGAACAGTGTTTATCGCCGGAAAACCAAAGCCAGTTCCGTGCCAAGCATGTGCAAACGATATTCGCCTGCCCTGACGTCCATCGGCGCCAACAACGCCCCGGACAGCACCACCTGCCCCGCTTCAACGCGCTGCCCGTCGGCCAGCAACCGCCGGACCAGCCAACACAGATTCGCCAGAGGGGTGTCCTCGCGCGCCAGGACGTTACCTTCACCGCAGGGCACGCCGTCATGCACCAGGCGATAGTTCACTTCGGGCAGTCGATCCGGATCGAACCCCACCCTCGCCCCGAGGCAATACAGCCCCGCGGCGGCATTGTCGGCAAGAAACGCCCCGACGCCGAAACGCCAGTCCTGCCAGCGACAATCGGCAATTTCGAATGCCGGCGCGACCTCGGAGATGGCAGCGAAGATGTCCTCGTCGCTGTAGAAACCCGGCACCAGCGTGCGCCCCAGGACAAACGCCAGCTCGATTTCCAGCTTGGGCTGGATCAGCCGTGCCAGGGTCACCGTGCTGCCGGGTTCCACAGCCATGGCATCGGTCAGCGCGCCCAATACCGGTTCATCAATACCGAAACGGTCCTGGGCGGCGCGGCTGGCGAAGGCCACTTTCCACCCGGTCAACCGCTCACCAGCGGTCTGGCGCCGACGCAGCGCCTCGCGTTGCAAGGTGTAGCCCTCCTGCTGGGCGACGGCCTGAGGCTCCAGCGAAGGCAAGGCGTGTACGGCCTGCGCGGCATCCTGAAGCCGGACCAGAAGATCGTCTTCACGCCTCATGAGAGCTGCTCCGCCAATTTGCGCAACACGCCTTCGAGCCGCTCGGGTGTGGTGATCGCGGCAACGAACCGATCCGGTCGCACCACCACAACGCAGTCACGCACCTTGGCAAACCATTCGCCCAAGCGGTTATCGACGTCCTCGACGCAAATGGCGCCATTGGCGGACAAGGGTTGGTTACGCCCCACGCCACTGCGCGAGCGATTGATCTGGATGAAACGCGTCTCCCAGCGCGCCCACCAAGCGGCGGTTTCTTCACTGAGCTGTTCGCTCGGATTGACCCGATACCCCAGCACCGCATAGGAATGCCCCAGCACATCGTCCAGGCGCCGGCGCTGGCCCTGGGCATCTTCGACAGACGGCTGGATGAACAACTGCCCAACCAGATCATCCTCATGCAGCTCGGCGCGCTCGTGATGAACCAGGCCTTTGGTGATGGTTGCCTTGGGTTTGAACTTGAATTCCAGCAAGTGCGAGCGCAGGTTGTCGACGCTGTTGACGGCCTGGAACAACCAGTCCCGCACACCGGCCATCAACGGGTTGGTCAGCCCCAGGACAGCGCCCATGTTGTCGGCCAACGCGATGAGATCGGTCGCATGCCCACGGCGCTCCTGGTCGTAACTGGCAAGAATCGCCGACGACGCCCGCCCTTGGAGGATCGCGGCGAGCTTCCAGCTGACGTTGGCGACATCACGCAGGCCGGAATTGAGCCCCTGCCCGGCCCAGGGCGGGGAAATATGCGCCGCATCCCCCACCAATGCCACCCGGCCCTGGACAAAGCGCGCCGCGACCCGGGAGTTATGGGTGTAGGCGCGGATCCGGATGATTTCCAGTTGATCGACCGCATCGCCGATATGCCCACGGATCAAGTCCCGGATCGTCGCCTCTTCGCACATCCGGGTCTCGTCTTCGCCCTCCAGGAGCATGAACTCCCAGCGCCGCTGCTGATACGGCAGGTAGATGCAGACGAAGGGTCGCTGAGGGTCGGCATGCAGGGCGGTGTACGGTGCATCCAGGGAGTCGTTGGCCGTGTCGATCACCACCCATTTGCGCGGGTGGGTCAGCCCCAGCAACTCGATACCGAGTTTCTTGCGCACGCTGGAACGTCCGCCATCGGCGCCGATCACGTACTGCGCCTGCAATTGATAGAGCTCGCCCTGGGCATCGCGCACCTGCAAGGTCACGCCCTCGGCATCCTGCTCCAGATCGAGCATTTCATGGCCCTGGCGCAACGCGACACTGGCGTGCTTGCCCAACTGCTCGCGCAAGGTCGTTTCAAGCAACTGTTGCATGAAGATGTTGCGCATCGGCCAGCCATAGTTTGCCGTGCTCGGCTTGACCTCGGCAAAACACACGCCTCGCGCATTGTAGTAACGCAGGGGCACGTTGCAGATCATGTCGCGCGCCGCCAGTTCAGCGATGCCGATGCCCTGCAACACCCGCAGCGCCTCGTCATCCATGCCCACCGCGCGGGGATACGGCAGCACGCCGTCAGCCAATTCGAGGACGATGCAGTCGATACCGTACAGCCCCATGTAATGAGCGGCCGTGATCCCGTTCGGGCCGCCGCCCACGATGACAACCTGGGTTTTCTCCTGCTTCATCGCTATTCACCGCTTTGTTGTTGTGGTTGTAGGCATTGGTCATACAAATAGTCCATGACGACAAGGTTGAACATTGCGCTTTGGTCATCATGGACGTAATGGCTGGCGTCGGCGATTTCCTCTGTGCGCACCCACTTATTGGCCTGCTTGATCGACTCGAGGGTCGCCAAGGGCAGGAAATCGGAACGGGCGCCACGAATGAACAGCGTCGGGCAATCCAGCGCCCGTACCGCCGGCCACAGGTCGGTCGGGGTAATACTCAGGCGCGCCTGGGCAATACCTTGCTGGTCGTGACGCCATTCGATGCCAGCCAGGGTTTCCTTCATGGAATACATCAACCTGGAAGCCAGCCCCTCCTGAGAGAGGCCAGGTCGCGCTTGCAGCCAGAACTGGGCGGCGCTCTCCCAGTCAGGAAACAACAACGGTGTCTGGCTCATCTCGCGCCGAATCCGCTCGGCGCCGTCACCGCTGACCGAAGAACCAGGGCCGATGTCCTCGATCACCAACGCTTGCAGTCGTCCCGGATTGAGCCGCGCATACTCCAGTGCATTGGTGCCACCGAGAGAATGTCCCACCAGGACGAAACGCCGCAGCTCCAGATGCGCCACCAGATCTTCAAGATCGTTGACATAGGCCTCGGTCCGATAACTGGCGGCATCCGCCCAGTCACTGTAACCACGACCACGCTGGTCAAGGGCGTAGCAGCAGTACCGCTCGCCCAATGCATTGGCCAGGCCATCCCAGGTCTGGGCATAGGAGCGCAACCCGTGGAGCAGCACCACCGCGATGCCCGACGGATTGCCCCAGGACAGATAATGCAGGCGCAGCCCTGATCGATTGGTGAAGAACTGGCTGTTTGCAGACATTCGTTCGCTTCCCACGATCCGTACCTCAATACAGGCCGTCATTGCCCTTGACGTCGGCAGCCTGGAGACCACCCAGGCGCGCATGCAAGCGCCCACGCGTGGCGAAGGCCCAGATGATGACCAACTCGTCGGCTGCGGGACCATCGCCGAACGACAGCGAAATGCTGTCGTAGTGCGAACGGACATACAGCGCATCCTTGTGGGCCAGCGGCACATCGATGGTCACGCCAGGCCCGCCACGCTTGCCCGTGGAAGGCACCCAGGATTTGCCGCCGCCCAACGCGACGCGGATCGGATCCGCCGCCGGGTTGGTCAGCAAGGCATTGCCATGTTCGTACTCGCCTTGGCTGCCCACCAGGCACGCCTTGCCGTAACTGACGATCTCGCGCTGGCCAGCCATTACCCGGATGCGCCGACCAAACTCCTGGCCCAGCAAAGGTGACGGCTCTATCAGCTCGGCCAGGCTTTCACTGAAACGGCCGGCATAAGGGTTGGCGATCACCGCGCCAATGGCGTACTTGAACAGCGGTTCACCGTCGGCCAACTGGCCCGTTTCGTTGGCCAGGGTTTCCTCGACGAAGCTGTACCATTTGCGGATGTGGTAACTGGCGAAATTTGCGGTTTTCATAAGAGCAGTCTCTTTCAAAGTGGGTCGAGATCGAAATGCCGGCTGGGGGCTCCAGCGGCCTTGAAGCGGGCCTTGCCGCGTGCATCGTCGTGTTCGGACTCGAGAAAGAATTCCAGGCGATTGCCATCGGGGTCGTTGAAATACACGCCGTTACCGATCTCGTGGTCGGTGATCTTCACCACCTCGACGCCCTTCTTCAGCAACATGCCGTAGAGCTTGCGCAGGGTGGTCATGTCGCCCGCGATCTCCAGCCCGTAGTGCTGCAGCCCCAGGCCGCCCTGGTGGGCCCCGGGTGCCGCGCGCAGCAACGCGATGTCGTGGTGCTTGGCACCGAAGGCCATCATGATCCAGCTTTCACCCCGGGCGCTTTCATGCATGCCCAGCACGTCGGCGTACCAACGCGCCGACACTTCAGGGTCGCTCACGGATAGCGACAGGTGAGTACGAACGACTTCGACTTTCATCGCGCGATACCTCAGTTCTTCTTGATGATGGATTGATGCCCGGACTTGATTTGCGCCACGGCGGGCGTCCAGAGCACATCAGCGATTTCACTGAATTCACGCCACTGCTTCTGCCAGCCGTCACCGCCGTTCTCGGAGGTGAACAGATGCCCATACTTGGTGCCGGCGACAATCTGGCGAGGGTCGGCGGGGTTCAAGGCAATCGCCCAGACACAGGAGTTGGGCTGTTGCGGCAGTGGCAACACTTCCCAACTGAGGGCGGCATCCCGGGAGACCAGTACCTTGCTGGTGGTGCCAGGGGTGCCGTCGGAAATGCTCAGGTAGAGCGTATCCTCGCTGCCCAACGCGGCATTCATGGCGCGCACGTAGTACAGGCCGAAGGTTTCCCGGGCGACGATGCCGGTCCAGGTCTGTCCCTCGTCGAGGCTGCGGTAAACGGCGTTGACACAGACCACGACGATGACCTTTTGCCCATGGTTGGGCAGGACCACGATGTTGTGCACGTCCGAGTTGTAGTCCCACAGCAGGCGGTCATCGACACGGGTCCAGCTGTCGCCACCGTCACGGCTGTGGAACAACCCACCCTCTTCCAGGCCGAACCAGAGCTGGTTGCGATCCGTCGGGTCGTAGGCGAAGGCCAGCAAGCGCGGACGACTGACGCCGTCGCAGAACTCCGGGATCTCAACCGGGGCACGTTCCCAGTGCTGACCACCGTCGAGGGTGCGCCACAGCACGGCGCGCGACGGCGCACCGGTGCCGACGAAAATGCGCTGTGCATCTTGCGGGTCCACGGCCACCTTCCAGACGGTCTGGCCGTTGAATGGCGAATCCACCCGCTGCCAATGGCCGCCGGTATCACGGCTGATGCACAGGCCGACGTCGGTGCCGGCATAGATCACCTCAGGTGTCCCCGGATGGAAACTCAGGGAGCGGGTGATCGCGTCGAATTCCAGGTCCTGGCCCAAGCCCAGGCGGTGCCAGGTACGGCCATCGTCGGCGCTGCGGATCACCGCTTGCCCTACGGTGGCGACCAAAAGGGTTCCGTTACTCATCACTGCTGCTCCTCAAATGAAGATGCCGCGGGTCAAGCCGCCGTCGATGCCAATCGATTCCCCGGTCACCGCACCGGCCTTGGGGGATGCGAGGAAACCGATCAGCCAGCCCATTTCGATGGGTGCCAGCGTGCGCCGGATCGGCGTCGCGTCGATGTAGCCCTGCTCCACCTGCTCGGGCGTCTTGCCCTGCTTGATCCCTTCGCGCTCGTAGAGCTCCTGGATGTGCGGGGTGTCCACAACGCCGGGGTGGATCAGATTGACCGTGATGCCGGATGGGCCCAGTTGGTCGGAAAGGGTCTTGGTCATGTGGGCGATGGCCAGGTTGCGCATGCCCGAGAGGACCTTGCTGCCACGCCCGGTCAGGCCACCGATGTTGATGATGCGACCGAAGCCGCCGGCCTTCATGTGCGGGGTCACGGCCTTGGCGCAACGGAAATAACCGATCACCTTGGTGTTGAGGTCCGAGAGCAATTCATCGTCGCCGGCATGTTCGATGTCGTTGCGCACCACACCGGACGGTGCCGCGGCGCCGTTGACCAGGATGTCGATGCGGCCAAAGTGCTTGTGGGCAGCCTCGACCATGTCGGACACCGCCGACATCTGGTTGGTGTCACAGAACAGCGGCAGCACCTCGTTGCCGGTCTCTGCGGTGATTTCCTCGGCGGCTTGCTGGAGAAACTCCATGCGCCGCGCGCAGATCACCACCTTGCAACCTTCCTGGGACAGAAAGCGCGCGACTTCCTTGCCAATGCCCATGCCACCGCCGGTGACGATCGCCACGCGGCCTTGTAATTCCAGATCCATAGCAGTTCCTCTTGTGATTGTTCGGCTCAGGCGAGATCGACGAAGACACTTTTGGTTTCGGTGTAGGCATCGATCACGTTCTTACTCATTTCCCGGCCCCAGCCGGATTGCTTGTAACCCCCAAATGGCGAGGCCGGGTCGACGACGTTCCAGCAGTTGATCCACACCGAGCCGGCCTTCAACTGGGCGGCCACGCGATGGGCGGAACGCAAGTCGCGGGTCCAGAGACCGGCGGCCAGGCCATAGGGCGAGTCGTTGGCGCGCAGCACCAGTTCATCGATCTCGGTCCAGCTCATGACGGTCAGTACCGGGCCGAAGATTTCTTCCCGGGCGACACAGGCGCGCTCGGCGCGGTCGAGAAACACGCTGGGCCGGATGAAGTGGCCGCGCTCCAGGTGGGCCGGCCGGTCACCGCCGCAGATCAGCTCGGCGCCTTCTTCCTGGCCCCGTTGCAGGTAGCCACGCACCGTGCCCAATTGCCGGGCCGAGACCAGCGGGCCCATGCTGCTGGCCGGATCCAGGCCTGGCCCCAACACATGGGCGGCCGCGTGGCGCTGGAGTTCCTCAAGCACCTGATCGAGAACGCTGGCATGCACGTACAGACGCGATCCGGCGGTGCAGACCTGCCCCTGGTTGTAGAAAATGCCGTCGGCGGCGCCCTTGGCGGCACGGGCGATATCGGCGTCCGGCAGGATGATGTTGGGGGACTTGCCACCCAGCTCCAACGACACCTTCTTCATGTTGCCGGTGGCCGCCTGGGCGATCAGCCGCCCCACCTGGGTCGAACCGGTGAAGGCGATCTTGTCCACGTCCGGGTGCTGGGCCAGCGGTGCGCCGGTATGCACGCCGAGGCCGGTGAGCAGGTTGACCACTCCAGCCGGGAAACCGGCGGCCTCGATCAACTGCACCAGGCGAATCGCAACCAGGGGCGTCTGCTCGGCGGGCTTGAGCACCGCGACGCAACCGGTCGCCAGCGCCGGGCCAAGCTTCCACACGCACATGGTCAGCGGGAAGTTCCATGGCACGATCAAGGCGCAGACGCCCACCGGCTCGCGCAAGGTGTAGTTGAGCATCGGTGCGCCGCTGGAGGGCGATACCGGCAGCGTGCTGCCTTCGATCTTGGTCGGCCAGCCAGCGAAATAACGAATGATATTGGCCGCACTGGCCGCTTCGCCCCGGGCCGCGCCGATCGGCTTGCCGTTTTCCAGGGTGATCAGTTGCGCCAGCTCTTCGCGATGCTGGTCGAGCAGTTCCGCCAGGCGAAACAGCAACAACCCGCGCTGGGCCGGTGAGTGCTGCGCCCAGGGCCCGGTGAAGGCCGCGCGGGCGGCAGCGACGGCGGCATCGACGTCGCGCTCGCCACCTTCGGCGACTTGCGCCAGGGTGTGTTCAGTGGCCGGGTTTTCCACGGCAAACCGACGGCCATCGGCGGCGTCCTGCCAAGTGCCACCGATAAACAGCCGACCCGGTTGCGACAGGAACTTCTCGACCGTAGGTAACAATTGAATCGGGTTCATATCCGCTCCTTCACAGTGCCATTTCAATCAGGCAAGGACCGCCATCGGCCTTGGCGTTGGCCAGGGCGCGCTGCAACTCACCGTTGGTGTGCACGGTGCTGGCCGGCAAGCCGTAACCCTTGGCCAAGGCCTTCCAGTCGATCCGTGGACGGTCCAGCACCGTCAGGCTCAGGGCCTCGGGGCCCAGGTCGGTCATGCCGAAGCGGCGCAGCTCGTTCTGCAAAATGGCGTAGCGATGGTTGGCCGCGATCAGGATCACCACCGGCAGTTGCTCGCGGGCGATGCTCCACAAGGTCTGGATGGTGTACTGGGCACTGCCGTCCGATTGCAGGCAGAACACCTTGTTGCCACGCTCGGCCATGGCGGCGCCAAAACCCACCGGGATGCCCTGGCCGATGGCCCCACCGGTGTTGGTCAAGACCCGATGCCGTGCGGCATGGGCCGAAGCGGTGAAGAATGGATAGCCGCACGTCCCGCCTTCCACCGAAACGATGCAGTCGTCCGGCAGCGACGCAGCCAACACCTGACCCACGGACTGCGGGGTCAACGTAGCTTCGCTTGGCGGCAGCTCGATGCCGGTTGGCGTTGGCACATAAGCCGGCGCTTCAAGGGCATCGGCCAGCGCAGTGAGCGCGCCGGCAACATCGTCCCCTACTTCCGCCAGACAGAGCAGGCGTTCACGTTCGGCCAGGCGAGAAGCGATGCCTTCGTAGCCGAAATAACTGATCGGCTCCGGCACGCCAGCGCACACCACCGCGTCGTACTGGTCAAGAATCTCAATGGCGACTTCGGGGAAGTACGGCAGGCGATCCAGGTCAGGCAAACCACCGCCGCGATAACTCAGGCGCGGAAAGGTTTCGGCGAACAGGCGCACGCCCGGCAGTTGCGCCAGGCGCCCCGCCGCTTCGAGCCCGGCGACCGACAAGCCTTGGTCGCCGACGATAAACACCAGGCGCCGACCATCACGCAGTGCCTGGGCGACCGCCTCGATCCGGTCACCGGCAAAACGCCGAACCGGGGCCTGCAATGCGGTGAAGGCTTTCTCGTGCTGCACCGTGTTGGCTTGCAGGTCCATCGGCAGAATCAGGCTGGCGATCTGGCCGTTGGCCTGCCAGGCGGCACGCACCGCCTCCTGGAAATCTTCACCAACGCCCGATGCCGTGCGCGAGGTACGTACCCACTTGGAAACGCTGCCGGCCAACGCCTGGATATCACTGGCCAAAGGCGGATCGTAATTGACGTGCCAGGACGCGTGATCGCCGATGACGTTGACGATCGGGGTGTTGGCGCGACGCGCGTTGTGCAGGTTGGCAATGCCATTGGCAAAGCCTGGCCCCAGGTGAGTCAGGGTCATCGCCGGCTTGCCGGCAATCCGGCCATAGCCGTCCGCAGCACCGGTGCACACCCCTTCGAACAAGGACAACACCGGCTTGAGGGCTGGCGCACTGGCCATGGCTGCCACCAGGGGAATTTCAGTCGTTCCGGGATTGGCGAAGCAGTATTCGATACCGCTCGCCACCGCCGCTTTCACTATCAGTTGCGCACCATTCATTTCCAGCCCTCTTGATCGAGCGTTTGCAGTGGCTGAGATTTATCACATAGAAGAACCCTCCACTCAAGTATTTTTTACACACAAAAGCTCTTATTTTGAGATTTATGCAAAATAACCACGAGAATAAGGCCATCAATCCGTTTGTTTTTCTCAAGCACTGGCGTATCGTGGCAACGCTCTGTCCGTCTAGTGAGCGGGCTTTCCATCATCGGCGCACCTACCTATAGTGCTCACCCAAACGACCACCTACGCGCCATTCCCCCCTTTAGGAGCGAAATGAGCAGTCTGAGCAAAATGCTGAGTGTGCTGGACCTGTTCGGCCCGGCAACGCTGAAGATCGACCCCGACACCATCGCCGAACGCATGGGCCTGTCACGGGCGACCGTGTACCGCTACGTCAAGGACCTGTGTGATGCTGGCCTGCTGGTCCGGGTGGATGCCGGCAGCTACGGCCTGGGGCCACGCATCATTGAACTCGACTGGATGATGCGCCAGTACGACCCGATCCTCGTGGCGGGCCGCGAGTTGATGCACCAGCTGTCCGAGGCCACTGGCCTGGCGGTGTTCGCCAGCGTTTTCTATGACGGCCACATCATCAACACCTACATCGCCGAACCCGATAACACCTACCAGTTCGCATTCGGTCGCGGCCAGCCACTGCCGTTTTTTCGCGGTGCGCAATCCAAGGTGCTGATCGCCTTCCAAAAGGGGCGGCGCCTGCAACGCCTGTTCGAAGAACACATGGCCAATGACCCCGACAACGGCTTTGACTGGGCAAGTTTTTCCAAAGCGGCGAAAAAGATCCGCAAGGACGGCTATTGCCTGACTCACGATGAACTCAACCTGGGGCTCACCGGTATCGCGGCGCCGATCATCAACCCCGGGCTCGACGAGGTGGTAGGCAGCCTTTCAGCCGTCGGCAGCACCGACAGCTTCAAACTGCTGCGCCAGGAGACCGTGGTTGAAATGGTGATGGACACCACCCGACGGATTGCCGAGCGCATGCACAACCCGCCTGCTGTCGGCTAGAAAGCACAGACACTGCTCACTCAAGAGAAACGATCCCCTGTGGCGAGGGGATTTATCCCCGTTGGGCTGCGCAGCAGCCCCCTAAGCAGTCAACTCAATCTGTCTGACACACCGGATTGCCTGCATTTAGGGCCGCGTCGCGCCCCAGCGGGGATAAATCCCCTCGCCACAAGGTTTATCGAACAGCCCCTGCTTCAGAACGGCACGGCCACCGTCACCTGGCTGTACACGTTGGTGCCATTGCCCGCCACTTGATTGCCCCCGGTCGTTGCATCCCGATCCGGCTTGTAGAGGCCTATCAGCGGCGTGATGATCAAATGCTCGTTGACGGCCCACTCGGCATACAGATCCAGCTCACGGGCATCCAGGTTCAGGGCGCTATCTTTGCGTACCGTGTTGAAATCAAAGTACAGCGCACCAAGGGTCAGGTTTTCCAACGGTTTGGCTGTCAGGCCGACATGATGAATGCCCGTGTTGCTGTTGAAGGGCCCGGCATAATTGCCCGCGACTTCACCCTGGAACCAGGTGCCGTAGCCCGTGCTGAGCCCGGTGAACAGCGAGTCCCACTTCTGGGAATAGCGGGTGTAGCGATACGTCAGCTTCGGGGCCCAGGCGAGATCGGCAAAGGTGTAGCCGGCCTCGGCGTACCAGGCGTTCTGCGGGCCGGCGTCCTTGTCCTGCCAGGCGTATTCGAATGCCAGGCTGGCGTTTTCGATGCCCGCGTCGCCTTCACCACGAATGCTGTAGACGTCCATGCCCTTGCGTTGCTTCTGGAAATCGCTGGCCCACTGCTCGTTCACGTCAAGACCATGTATCCAGGTCAGTCCCAACGTGCCCGCCTTGGCGGTGTAATCGAGCGTGCCGGCGGCCAGTTCGGTTTCGGCCTGGGCGCGGTTATCGGACTTGAGCCACACCACACTGCCATGCAGCCCATCCTGCCCGCCCAGACGTAATACGGCGGTTTGATCAAACGCGTGCCGGGCCGCCAGGTAATAGGCGCCACCGCGATTCAAGCGACCACCGGCAGGCCCTTTGCCCAGATTCGGCCCGTCATCGTTGATCAAGAATCCCCTGCCCAGCTTGACCACCTGGCGGCCGCCGGAAATATCGACGCCGTCCTGCCCCAGCACGGGAAACAGATCGGCGGAACGCCACCCCAGGTAAGCGTCTTCAATCTTCGTCGTGCGCTCGCTGCCCAACGTATTGCCGGCCGCGTCGCCATCGCCCCAGGTGGCGGAACTGACCAGGCTGAACGCCCCGTAGGCGGTGCCATGGCCGGCCAGGCCCTGGTCGCCGCTGACGCCATACTTGATGAAGCCTTCGCGCCAGGTTGAACCACCTGGCGTGCCGTCGTAGTTCTTGCGACTGTTGAAAAGACCGAACACGGCCAGCATGTCGGCGTTGAGGTGAGTGTCGTCATCGGCATACAACTCATAGGCCTGGACCTGACTCGCAGCGCAGAGCGCCAGCGTACAGGCAAGGCCACTGCCGAAAAATCCCATACGCGATAGGTTCCGCATGGCTAGAGCTCCTTGTGGTGCGCCTTTGATAGGCTGTTTTTATATTCAGGAGCCGGTGCCGCAAGCGGCGCCGGCTGGCTGGGCTAACGGCAGTCGGCAAGCGCGCTGTCCAACGCGCCGACCATCATGGCGGCCTCGTCGGACGTGAGGGTCAGCGGCGGCGACATCACGATTTTGTTGCCTATCGGGCGCATCAATACGCCGGCCAGGCGCGCCTGCTCGGCAATGCGCGAGGCCAGGCCCGTAGCAGGGTCAAGCGGCTCGCGCGTGGCCTTGTCCGCCACCAGGTCCACGGCGATCATCAAGCCCTTGCCGCGCACTTCGCCCACTACCGCATAACGCTCGGTCAGCGGTTGCAGTTGTTCCAGCAACTGGGCACCGACCTTCCCGGCGTTGCCCGGCAGATCCTCGGCCTCGACGATGTCCAGCACCGCCAGGGCCGCCGCGCAGGCAGTCGGGTGCCCGCTGTAGGTGTAGCCGTGCATGATGACGTTGCTGAAGCCCGGGCCGTTCTCGATGGCATCGACCATGCGCTGGTTGAAGACCGTGGCCCCCATGGGGATGTAACCAGCGGTGATGCCCTTGGCCAGGCACAGTACGTCGGGGGCGACACCCCAGCCACGACTGCCGAGCATGCAGCCGGTGCGGCCGAAACCCGTCACCACTTCATCGGCGATCAACAGGATGCCGTGGCGGTCGCAGACTTCGCGCAGCCCCTTCCAGTAGTACGCCGGCGGCACGATCACACCACCGGCACCTTGCACCGGTTCGGCGATCAGCGCGGCAATGGTCTGCGGGCCGAGCAGCGCGATCTGGTCTTCCAACTGACGAATGCAGTGCGCGGTCAGTTCTTCCGGATCGCGGCAGTCCCAGGGGTTGCGGTACAGCCACGGCGTGTCGAGCAGATGACAGCCAGCCAGCAGCGGCCCGTGGTTGTAGTGATACACGCCGTTGCCGCCCACAGAGGTGCCGCCCACGTGCACGCCATGGTAACCATTGCGCAATGAGAGAAAGCGCGTGCGCCCTGGCTCGCCGCTGGCGATCCAGTATTGGCGGGCCATTTTCAGGGCCGTCTCAACCGCATCGGAACCGCCGGAACTGAACAACACCCGCGCCATGTTTTCCTGGGCGAACATCGACGTCAGCCGCTCGGCCAGGTCGAACACCCGCGGATGGGCGATGCCGTCGAAGGTCTGGTAATAAGCCAGTTCGTCCAGCTGCGCGGCAATGGCCGCCTTCACTGAAGCTCGATTATGGCCCACGTTCACGTTCCACAAACCGCCGATACCATCGAGCATGCGATGGCCTTCGATGTCGGTGATGTAGTTACCGTCGCCACGGGCGATGATCAACGTCTTGGAGCGGTTGGCTGGCGCCGAAGAACTCATCGGGTGCCAGAATTTTTTTTGTGCTGTCTTGTAGTGCTCGTACATGGTTGCAGTCCTCACTCTGTTTCACGCTTGCGTACGTACAGCAGTTGCTGGCCGGTGAACTCCAGCAACCCTTCAAGGCCGAACTCGACGCCGAACCCGGACATCTTGCTGCCGCCAAACGGCGTATTCGGCTGGATCTGCGCATGGCAGTTGACCCAGGCCATGCCACATTCCAGGCGACTGGCCAGGGCCTGTGCCTGCTCGCTGTCGCGTCCCCAGACCGATCCACCCAGGCCCATGTCGCCCGCATTGGCGCGACGCAGGACATCCTCGACATCCTGATAGGCAATCAGCGGCAACACCGGCCCGAACTGCTCCTCATCCACCAGGCGCTGCCCATCGGTCACATCGGCGACCAGCGTCGGCGGATAGAAAAAGCCCGGGCGGTCCAGACGAGCACCGCCACACAACACCCGCGCCCCCTGGGCACGGGCATCGGCCACCAGTTCCTCAACCAGCTTCAACTGTTCGAGGTTCTGCACCGGGCCAAACGTGACCCCGGGCGCCAGGCCCTCACCCACCACCTGACGCCGGGCGATCAGGGTCAGGGCCTCGGCAAAGGCCTCGTACTGGGATTGGTGGATGTACAAGCGCTTGAGGGCGGCGCAGGTCTGCCCCATGTTCAGGAATGCAGCCTGGAAAATATCTTCGGCGACCGCCTCGACCGAGGTGCCTGGCAGCACGATGGCGGCATCGTTGCCGCCCAGCTCCAGGGTCAGGCGCTTGAGGTTGCCGGCGGCGCCGCGCATCACGCTTTGGCCGGTGGCGGTGGAGCCGGTGAAGACAATTTTCTGGATACCGGCGTGGGCGGTGATCGCACTGCCGAACCCTTGCTCACCGGTCACGCTATTGATCACGCCCCGAGGCACGTGGCGAGCGATGACTTCCACCAGGCGCAGGGTGCTCAAGGGGGTCAGGCTCGACGGTTTGCTGATCACGCAGTTACCGGCCCGCAATGCCGGCATGATGTGCCAGACAGCGATCATGAACGGCCAATTCCAAGGCGTGATCGACGCGACCACGCCCAACGGCTTGCGGTGCAGTTCAATACGCTGGGTTGGGGTTTCTTCCACCAACTCCACGGGAATCTGCTGCTCGGCGGCATAACGCGTCCAGGCCACCGCGCCCATCACTTCGGAGAACGCCAATTCCAGTGGTTTGCCCTGTTCCAGGACAATGAGCGGGGCCAAGGCCTCGGCTTCCTGTTCGAGATCGGTAGCGATGCTCAGCAGGCGCTGGCGGCGATCTTCATGGGTGCTGTGTCGCCACTCGACAAAGGCCGACTGCGCCGCTTCGACAGCGAGGTCCAGCTGGGCCAGGGAACCGGCCGCGCATCGAGCGAACACCTTACCGGTCGCCGGATTGAGCACATCAAAGTGCCCGTTCTCACCGTCGACCCGAGCCCCATTGATGAGCATTTGATAATCGTGCATAAAACCTTCCTTTCACGCGCTGACGAACCGTCCCGAACGACAGCGGACTTGTTTTCTGGGTGGATTGACGTTGTGCCTGACGCCTTAGAGCTTGTGGCTTCCCAGCGCCATGAATCGCTCGGGCGATGCCTTGCGCAATCGAGCGGCGAGGAACACACCGACGATCAGCGCGGCGGGAATCACCGCGCATAGGCCATAGGACAGGAGCTGGCTGGCGCCGGTCAGCACGTCGAAATGAATCACCGCAAGGGCCAGGACCACCAGCAATGCCAGGCACGAAAAGACCGGAAGAATCCGACCGCGCCAGAGCCCCAGCTTCAGCTCCGGGTGAGCGCGGAAATAGACAAACACCGCCGCTGAGGTCAGCGCCATGAGCAGGATCACGCACAGCGTGGCCAGGTTGGAAAACCAGGCGAACAGCTGAAGGATCGGATCAGCGTCCAGCGCGGCAAAGATCAGCACCACCACCGCCGCGATCAGGCTTTGCAGGACCGAGCCCATGTGCGGACTCTGGTGCACGCGATGGGTGGTGCCCAACCGGCTGTGCAGCAAACCGTCGCGGCCGATGGCATAGAAGTAACGCGCCGCGGCATTGTGGAACGCCAGCAGCCCGGCGTAGATGCTGACCATGAACAGCACGCGGATGATCTGGGTCAGGTGCGGGCCGACAAAATGATCGGACATGCCGTAGATGAACGTCGTTGGATCCTGGAGCGCCTGCAGGGTCGGCACGATCTTGTCGGCCCCGACGCCGATCACCATCGCCCAGACCGACAAGGCATAGAAACCACCGATCAACAGCACCGAGCTGTAGGTGGCAATGGGAATCGTGCGGTGCGGATTCCTCGCCTCCTCGCCGTAGATGGTGGTGGCCTCGAAGCCGATGAACGCCGCGAAGCAGAACAGCAAGCCGATGGACGGCGTGCCGCTGAACACATGGCTGCGCTCGAACGAATCGAGATTGATGCCACTGTCGCCACCGGTCTTGAGAATGGCGAAATCCAGCGTCAGGATCGCCAGGTACTCGGCAATCACCACCACCGACAGTACCCGGGCCGACAGGTCGATCTTGCGATAGCCAAGAATCGCAATGCTCGCCATCGCCAGGAGCGAATAGGTCCACCAAGGCAAGTCCAGGCCAAAGACGCTGGCCATCGTGCCACTGACCACCCCACCGAACATGCCATACAGGCCGACCTGGAGGATGTTGTAGGCAAACATCGCCAACACCCCCGCCGCGCCACCGGCCAAGCCCCCCAAACCGCGGGAGGTGAAGGCATAGAAACCACCGGCGTTGGTCATGTGGCGGGACATGGCGGTGTAGCCCGCCGAGAACGCCAGTAACACCAGCAAGGCCAGGAGCAGCAATGCCGGTGTGCCAGCGCCGTTGCCCAGCATGATGCCAATGGGAAAACCGCCGGCGATGACGCTCAAGGGACTCGCCGCCGAAATCACAAAGAAGATGATGAAACCGACACCCAAGGCGCCGCGCTTCAACTCCGTCGAACTGCTGATCGGGAAAGATACGCTCATTGTTCTTGACCTTATTGTATGAGGCAGTTGTTGCTGGATCGCAGACGCCAGCTTCGCCGACTTCCAAAAGCTTATTGTTCTGGTTGCACACTGGATTCGATGCTAGGCCGTTGCCAAACCCACTCGCTATCCCAAAACGGCAGCATCCGAAGCCGCGCCCCAAAACAGGTCAGCCCCATCAGAGCCAAGGACATTCCTGTGGCGAGGGGATTTAGCGAAACGTCGCACCGCCCCGCTGGGGCGCGAAGCGGCCCTAAATGCAGGCAACCCGGTGTATCAGACAGATTGAGTTGACTGCTTAGGGGGCTGCTGCGCAGCCCAACGGGGATAAATCCCCTCGCCACAGGGGACGTCGTCGCTCTAAGTGCCCCGCATTAGCCCAATGCCGGCGCACAACGGCTGCCGATTCGGGATAACCGGCAGGCGCTTCCTGCCGCAAGATAGCCTCGCCCGTCCTTCAAACAGTGCTGGGCCCAAAACAATAAAAGCCCCTAAGCGCAGGAAACTTCAGCATGTTCTTCGCTCGTCTCTCTATCCAATGGCGAATCACGCTCTTGAGTGGCCTGTGCCTGCTCGCCGTCGTCGGGGCATTGACCGGCGCCTCCCTGTATCAGAACCAGCAAGGCGCGACGCTGCTCAAGCAGCAAAGCAGTCAACTGCTCGGGCGCTCGGCCCTGGAAGGTTTGCAGGCACAGGGCCTGGCCCACGGTCAGCGGGTGGAACGCTTTTTCAGCGAAACGGCGATCTATGGGGAAGGTTTTGCCCAGCAGGTCTTGCAACTGCGCGCCCAGGCGCGGAACGGGCGACTGACGCCAGGGCAACTGCGCCGGGACCTGATCGCCGCGACCCGCCAAGCCCTTCAGAACCGTGAAAAAGTCCTCGGTTTCTACGTGGTGCTGCTGCCCGACGCGCTGGTCGGTGAAGATGCCGGTTTCACTGGCCAACGCGATCTGGCCGGCAATGAAAAAGGTCGCTTTGCCCTGTACTGGTCGCAAAGCCAACCCGGCCATTTGGTGCAAGAGGTGCTCAGCGAAGCCCAGATCAGCGCCAACACCGCACCACCGGGCAGCGAGCCGGCCAACGCCTGGTACGTCTGCCCGCAAACCCAGGGGCGCACCTGCGTGACAGAGCCCTACGCGATCGAGGTCGAAGGCCAGAAGACGTTGATGAGCAGCATCTCCATACCGTTGCTGGACCAGGGCAAAGTCATCGGCGTGGTGGGCATGGACATCAGCCTCGATACCCTCCAGCAACTCGCCGCCAGCCTTGCCAACGACCTGTATCCCGGCCACAGCGAGATCAACATTCTTTCCCCGTCAGGGCAAGTTGCCGGTCATAGCGGCACGGTTGACGGCACCTCCGTCGACGTTCGACAAGCCGTGCAAACCGTCCCCGACAATACCCCCTGGCAATTGCAGATACGCGTGCCCGAAGCGCTTGTGCAAGCACCGGCCCTGCACATGCAGGCACAGTTGGACGACAAGCATCGCCAGGCCAACTGGTTCAACCTCAGCCTCGGCTTGCTGGCTGCCGGCTTGGGCCTGTTGCTCATCTGGCTCACCGCTTACGGCGTGACCCGGCCGCTGCTGCGGGTGGCGCATATGCTCGATGCGATTGTCGACGGCGACGGCGATCTCACCCAGCGCCTGCCCAACGACCGCCACGATGAATTGGGCCTACTGGCGAAGGGCTTCAATCGCTTTCTCGACAAATTGCAGCCCATCATCCGCGATATCCAGCAAGCCTCCCTGGACACCCGCAACACCGCCGACACGTCGGCACAGGTGGCCCGGGAAGTCAGCGCGGGCATGCACACGCAGTACCGGGAAGTCGAACTGGCGGCAACGGCCTTGCATGAAATGAGCACCAGTGCCCAGGAAGTGGCCCGCCATTCCCACCAGGCGGCCGATGCCGCCACCGTCGCCGAAAGCGCCAGCCGATCGGGGCGTGAACTGTTCGCCAACGCGGTCACCAGCATCGACAGCCTGGACCGGCGCCTGGAGACCACGCTTGAGCAAGTGCAGGCGCTGGCCGGCAACAGTCAACACATCGGCCAGGTGCTGGACGTGATCTGCGCCATTGCCCAGCAGACCAACCTGCTGGCCTTGAATGCCGCCATCGAGGCCGCCAGGGCGGGTGAACAGGGGCGTGGTTTCGCGGTGGTGGCCGACGAAGTGCGGCATCTGGCGAGTAATACGCAGAATTCGGTCGAACAAATACGCTCGGTGATCGAAGCGTTGCAGCAACTGAGTCAGGACGTCGTGCACAGCACCCAGTCGAGCCGCGAGCTGGCCAGGGACAGCGTCGCTCACGTCGACAAGACCCAGGCGGCACTGCAGCGCATCACCGACGCAGTGGAAGTGATCGAACACATGAACCAGCAGATCGCCAGCGCTGCCCTGGAGCAAAGCGCTGTGGTGGAAGACATCAGCCACCGCGTCAGCGACATTCGCGGGATCAGTGAAACCTTGACCAGCCGCATGGAAGAAGCCTCGCAGGCGAGCCACTCGTTGCGTGCGATGGCCAATCACCAACAGCAACTGGTCGGTCACTTTCGGATTTAGGGGCCATTACACAATTTCACAGAGCGCCTACAAAGCTTCACCCCTGTCGTTGGACTCGATCCCTACCATGGGCAGCTCAATATTGGGGAAGCACCATGTCCAAGATTCCTTTCGTCACACTGGGCCTGTTGGTCGGGGCGCTGCTGCTCGGTGGCTGTGATAGCACCTCGACCCCAGAGGCATCCGCTCCGCTGGCAAGCGTGCGCGTCGAAACCGTCCAGGCCCGGCCACTGTCGATCAGCAACGAGCTGAGCGGCCGGATCGCCGCGCCGCGGGTGGCCGAAGTCCGGGCGCGGGTGGCCGGCGTGGTCTTGCAGCGGGTGTTTCGTGAAGGCCGCGACGTCAAACAGGGCGAGGTGCTGTTTCGCATCGACCCGGCACCGTTCAAGGCCGACCTGGACAGTGCCGAAGCGGCGTTGCGCAAGGCCGAGGCCAATGCGTTCCAGGCCCGTTTGCAGGCACAGCGTTATGCCCAGTTGATCGATGACAAGGCGATCAGTGGCCAGGATTACGACAACGCCCGGGCCGGCGTGCGCCAGACCGCCGCTGACGTCGCGGCCAGCAAGGCCGCGGTGGAACGAGCGAAGCTGAACCTGGGGTACGCCACGGTGACCGCGCCGATTTCCGGACGGATCGGTCGCGCCCTGGTGACGGAAGGCGCCCTGGTCGGGCAGAACGAAAGCACGCCGTTGGCATTGATCCAGCAGCTGGACCCGATCCACGCCGACCTCACGCAGTCGACCCGCGAACTCAACGACCTGCGCCGCGCCTTTCGCGCAGGGCTTTTGCAAGCGGTCGGCCAGGGCCAGGCCAAGGCCACGTTGATTCAGGACGATGGCAGCCCCTATCCGCTGCCCGGCAAGTTGCTGTTCACCGACCTCAGCGTCGACCCGAGCACCGGCCAGATCACCCTGCGCAGCGAATTCCCCAACCCCGACCTGGACTTGCTGCCTGGCAGTTTCATTCGCGTGCGCCTGGAACAGGCGGTCAACAGCCAAGGCATCACCGTGCCGCAGCGGGCGATTTTGCGAGACAGCGCCGGAGTCGCCCAGGTGTTGCTGCTGGATGCCGAGCAGAAGGTCAGCCAGCAACCGGTGCAACTGGGCGCCGCGCAAAACGATCGCTGGGTCGTCACGCAAGGTTTGAAGCCCGGCGACCGCATCGTCATCGAAGGCCTGCAACACGCCCGTCCCGGCGAGCAGGTCCGGGTCGACGATTCCCCACTTCCCCTCGCCCAGGTTCCCGGGCCACAGGCAGGACACTAAGCCATGCCGCAATTCTTCATCGACCGCCCGGTGTTCGCCTGGGTCGTCGCGTTGTTCATCCTGTTGGCCGGTATCCTGGCCATCCCGCAACTGCCGGTGGCGCAATACCCGGTCGTGGCCCCGCCACAAATCGAGATCTACACCGTCTACCCGGGTGCTTCGGCGCAAACCGTGGACGAAAGCGTGGTCAGCCTGATCGAGGAGGAACTCAACGGCACCGACAACCTGCTGTATTTCGAGTCCCAGAGCAGCCTGGGCAGCGCCACCATCACCGCGACCTTCCAACCCGGCACCAACCCGGAACTGGCCCAGGTCGACGTGCAGAACCGCCTCAAGGCCGTGGAGTCGCGCCTGCCGCAAGCGGTGACCCAGCAAGGCTTGCAAGTGGACAAAGTCTCCGCCGGCTTCCTGCTGCTGATCACCCTCACCTCCAGCGACGGCAAGCTCGACGACGTGGCCCTCAGCGACTACCTGGCGCGCAACGTGATGAACGAGATCAAGCGCCTGGACGGTGTCGGCAAGGCCCAGTTGTACGGGGCCGAACGGGCCATGCGGATCTGGATCGACCCGCAGAAACTCGTCGGCTTCAACCTGACCCCGGCCGACGTCAATGCCGCCATCGTGGCGCAGAACGCCCAGGTGTCGGCCGGCAGCCTGGGCGATTTACCGAGCCGCAGCACCCAGGAAATCACCGCGACCATCGTCGTCAAAGGCCAGCTCAACACGCCGCAGGAGTTCGCCGACATTGTGCTCAAGGCCAACCCCGATGGCTCGACGGTGCGCATCGCCGACGTGGCACGGGTGGAAATCGGCAGCCAGGAATACCAGTTTTCCACGCGCCTGAACGGCAAGCCGTCCACTGCCGTGGCGGTACAACTGTCGCCGGGCGCCAACGCCTTGAACACCGCGACCCTGGTGCGCAACAAGATGGACGAGCTGTCGCGCTACTTCCCGGCCGGCGTGGAGTACAAGATTCCCTATGACACGTCGCCGTTCGTCAAGGTCTCGATCACCAAGGTGATCTACACCCTCGGCGAGGCGATGTTGCTGGTGTTCGCGGTGATGTTCCTGTTCCTGCAGAACATCCGCTACACCCTGATCCCGACATTGGTGGTGCCGGTGGCGCTGATGGGCACCTTCGCGACGATGCTCGCGCTGGGGTTCTCGATCAACGTGCTGACCATGTTCGGCATGGTGCTGGCCATCGGCATCCTGGTGGACGATGCCATCGTGGTGGTGGAGAACGTCGAGCGGATCATGGCCCAGGAAGGCTTGTCGCCCAAGGAGGCCACGCGCAAGGCCATGGGGCAGATCACCGGGGCGATCATCGGCATCACCCTGGTGCTGGTGGCGGTGTTCATTCCGATGGCCTTCATGCAGGGCTCGGTGGGGGTGATCTACCAGCAGTTCTCGCTGTCGATGGCGACCTCGATCCTGTTCTCGGCGTTTCTCGCCCTGACCCTGACCCCGGCGCTTTGCGCGACCTTGCTCAAACCGGTCGCCAAAGGTGATCACCACGCCAAGACGGGTTTCTTCGGCTTGTTCAACCGTGGGTTCGACCGATTCGGCGAGCGCTATCACGGTTGGGTGGCCTATGCGGTAAAACGCAGCGGCCGTTATCTGCTGATCTACGGCGTGTTGCTGGTGGGCATGGGCCTGCTGTTCAGTCGCCTGCCCTCCTCGTTCCTGCCGGTGGAAGACCAGGGCTACACCATCACCGACATCCAGCTGCCACCGGGTGCCAGCAAAAACCGGACGGTGCAGGTGGTGGAGCAGATCGAAGCCCACAACGCCGGCGAACCGGGAGTCGGTGACAGCACGATCATTCTCGGTTTCAGCTTTTCCGGCAGCGGGCAGAACGCGGCCCTGGCCTTCACCACCCTCAAGGACTGGTCGCAACGCGGCGCCGATGATTCGGCGGCGTCCATCGCCGACCGTGCCAACCTGGCGCTGGGTCAAATCAAGGACGCCATGGCCTTCTCGGTGCTGCCGCCGCCCGTGGATGGCCTGGGCACTTCCAGCGGTTTCGAGTTCCGTTTGCAGGACCGTGGCGGCCTCGGCCACGCCACCTTGATGCAGGCCCGCAGCGAATTGCTCGCCGCCGCCGACAAAAGCCCGATACTGATGAATGTGCGTGAAAGCGCCCTGGCGGAGGCGCCGCAGGTGCAATTGGAGGTCGACCGCAAGCAGGCCAATGCCCTGGGCATTTCCTTTGCCGACGTCGGCAGTGTGTTGTCCACGGCAGTGGGTTCGACCTACATCAACGACTTCCCCAACCAGGGGCGTATGCAACGGGTGGTGGTCCAGGCCGAGGGCGACCAGCGTAGCCAGGTCGAAGACTTGCTGAAGATTCATGTGCGCAACAACAGCGGAAAAATGGTCCCGTTGTCAGCCTTCGTCCAGGCCCGCTGGACCCAGGGGCCGGCGCAATTGACCCGCTATAACGGCTATCCGGCGGTGAGCATTTCCGGCGAACCGGCACCGGGCTACAGCACCGGGCAAGCCATGGCTGAAATCGAACGGCTGGTGGCCCTGGGGCCGACGGGCCTGGGCCAGGAGTGGACGGGGTTGTCCTTGCAGGAACGTTTGTCCGGCAGCCAGGCACCCATCCTGTTAGGCCTGTCGCTGCTGGTGGTGTTCCTGTGCCTGGCGGCGCTGTACGAAAGCTGGTCGATCCCGACTTCGGTGTTGCTGGTGGTGCCGTTGGGTGTACTCGGCGCGGTCTTGGCTGTGTCGTTGCGCGGCATGCCTAACGACGTGTTCTTCAAGATCGGGCTGATCACCATCATCGGCCTGTCGGCGAAAAACGCGATCCTGATCATCGAGTTCGCCAAGAGCCTGTACGACGAAGGCCACGACCTGATCGACGCCACGCTCCAGGCGGCACGCCTGCGCCTGCGGCCGATCATCATGACCTCGCTGGCCTTCATCCTTGGGGTGGTACCGCTGGCGATTGCCACGGGCGCCAGTTCGGCGAGCCAGCAGGCTATCGGTACCGGAGTGATCGGCGGGATGATCACCGCCACGCTGGCGGTGGTGTTTGTGCCGGTGTTTTTTGTGGTGGTGATGAAGCGTGTCAGGCGTGTTGATCCCAAGGGATGATGCAAACTGACCCACCGCTATCGCGAGCAAGCTCGCTCCCACAGTGGATCTTCAGCGGGCACAATATCCGCGTACATCCGCAATCCTCTGTGGGAGCGGGCTTGCTCGCGAAGAGGCCAGCACATTCAACATCTTCATTAACTGTGACGCCGCCTTCGCGAGCAAGCCCGCTCCCACAGGGGCCTGCGAGGCACATGAATTTTGTGCCTGTCGAAGATCCACTGTGGGAGCGAGCCTGCTCGAGATGACGGCAACGAGCCCGATGATCAGTCCGCCTGCACCGTGACCTGGCGCTGTTCGCCCAAGCCCTGGATTCCCAGGCGCATGGTCTGGCCCGGCCGCAGGAACACCGGGTTGGGCTTGATGCCCAGGCCAACACCCGGTGGTGTGCCGGTCGAGATGACGTCGCCGGGTTGCAGGCTCATGCACCGGCTCAGGTAGGCAATCAGTTGCGGCACGCTGAAGATCAGCGTTCGGGTATTGCCGTTCTGATAGCGGTGTCCGTCGACCTCCAGCCACAGCTCCAGCGTATGCGGGTCGGCAATGTCGTCCCGGGTCACCAGCCACGGCCCGAGGGGGCCGAAGGTGTCGAAGCCCTTGCCCTTGTCCCAGGTGCCGCCGCGCTCCAGTTGCCACTCGCGCTCGGACACATCGTTGATGACGCAGTAGCCGGCGACATGCTCCATGGCATTGGCTTCGTCGATGTAGCGCCCGCCTTTACCGATGACCACGCCCAGCTCGACTTCCCAGTCGGTCTTGAGCGAGCCGCGCGGGATCTGGATGTCGTCGTTCGGCCCACAAATGGCACTGGTCCATTTGTTGAAGATGATCGGCTCCTTGGGCACCTCCATATTCGACTCGGCCGCATGGTCGGCGTAGTTCAAGCCAATGCAGATGAATTTGCCGACCTGGCCGACGCAGGCACCGATGCGCGGCTGGCCGGCCACGATCGGCAGGCTGCGCGGGTCGAGGGCGGCGAGCGCTGCCAGGCTGTCCGGGCCAAGGACCTGACCGGCGATGTCCGGCACATGGCCCGAGAGGTCGCGGATCTGATTGTCGGCATCCAACAGCCCGGGTTTTTCCGAACCTTTTTCGCCGTAGCGCAATAGTTTCATGTCGTGCTCCTGCTCAAGTGAAGACCGGGGTTCAGATGCTCATGCCACCGTCGATGATGTGGATGGCACCCGTGGTGTAGGCGGACGCATCACTGCCCAGGTACAACGCCAACTGCGCGATCTCTTCAGTGTGGCCGATGCGGCCCATGGGCTGGCGGTCGAGAAATTGCCGGTAGACCTGCGCCTCATCGACGCCCTGCTGCGTGGCCTGATCGGCGATGCGCTGGCGCAACGAGGGTGAATCCACGGTGCCTGGGCAGATCGCGTTGCAGCGGATGCCCTGGCTGACGAAGTCGATGGCGACGGCCTTGGTCAGGCCCACGACTGCAGCCTTGCTGGTGGCATAGGCGAAGCGATTGGGCACGCCCTTGACGCTGGAGGCCACCGAAGACATGTTGATGATCGAACCGCCGCCACGGCCCAGCATGCACGGCAGGAACGCATGGATCATCCGGTACATGGCCGTGACATTGAGGTCCATCGAACGTGCCCAGGCGGCTTCGTCGCAGTCGAGGATGTTGCCGCTGTGCACAAAGCCTGCGCAGTTGAACAACACGTCGAGCCCACCGATGCGTTCACAGGCGGCGCTGATGGCAGCGGGCGACGTGACATCCAAGGGCATGGCGGTAATCCCTTCGATCCCCGCCAGTGCCTGGATATCGATGTCAGTGGCGAACACCTCGGCACCGGCGCGGGCGAAGGCAATGGCGCTGGCCAAGCCAATGCCCTGCCCCGCTGCCGTCACCAGTACGCGCTTGTTTTGTAGGTTCATGCGGTCTCCAGTTGGGCTGCCGTGGTGGCGTGCTTGGGTGTCCTGCCGAGCATCGAGGCGGGAATGGCCAGGATCAGTCCACCGCTGACCAAAAGACACAAGGCCAGTACATAGGTGCCGTTGTTGATATTGCCCGTGAGGGTTTCGGCCACGGCGGTGATCATCGAACCGGTGAAGCCCGACAGGTTGCCGATGGCGTTGATCATGCCAATGCCGGCCGCAGCGGCGACGCCCGACAGTACGGTGCCCGGCAGGGTCCAGAAAATCGGCATCAGGCTGAGGATCCCTGAGGCGGAGACACTGAGGAAGAGTACGGACAACACCAGGTTGTCAGCGAAGAACGCACTGAGGATCAGCCCGGCGCCACCGATGAAGGCTGGAATGGCCGCGTGCAGACGCCGTTCGCCGGTTCGGTTGGAATGCCGCGCGTTGAGCAGCATCGCCACGATGGCCACCGAGTAGGGGATGGCGGTCAGCAAACCGATGTGCAGGCTGTTGGTGATGCCGGTGCTCTTGATGATCGACGGCATCCAGAACGCCAGGCCGTAGAAGCCGGTGTTGAAGGTCAGCAGGATCAACACCAGCAACCACACCCGAGGATTGAAGAACACTTCACTCAAGCGCGTGGCCTTGCCCTGGTTGTCGGTTTGCAGGTTGGCCTTGAGCAGGGCTTTTTCCGCGACAGACAGCCATTTGGCTTTGTCGATATTGTCGGCCAGGCAGACGATCACCACGAACGCCATGATGATCGAAGGAATGCCTTCGATGAGCAACATCCATTGCCAGCCAGACAGGCCATGCACCCCTTGCATGCTGTTCATCAGCCAGCCGGAGAGTATCCCACCCAGGGTCAGGCTGACCGGCAGCGCCAGCAGGAACCCGGACATCACCCGGCTCTGCCGGTGGGTCGGGAACCAGTAGTTGAGGTACAGGATCACGCCGGGGAAAAAGCCCGCTTCACAGATGCCCAACAGAAAGCGCAGCACGTAGAACATGGTGCTCGATTCGACGTGGAACAAGCCTGCCAGCGGCACGGTGTAGGCCACGGCCATGGAAATCACCGCCCAACTGAGCATGATCCGGGCGATCCAGAACCGCGCGCCAAAGCGATGCAGCAACAGGTTGCTGGGGACTTCGAAGAGGAAATAGCCCCAGAAAAACATACTGGCGCCCAAGGCATACACGGTGTTGCTGAATTGCAGCTCGTTAAGCATGTCGAGCTTGGCGAACCCGATGTTCACTCGATCGAGGTACGCCGCCATGTAGCACAACAGCAACACGGGCAGGATCCGCCAGATCACCTTGCGGTAGGTCCGGTCTTCGAAATCCAGTTCGCAGGCGGGAGCCTGCGTGGGCAACTGCTCGGAGATGGTTTGCATGAGGTAACCCCTGATTGTTTTTATTGGGTCACGTCGAATGAGCGAATCATCCGGCGATTGAACGAGGACTCTACTGTCGGGGAGCGATTCTTTCCCAATGGCATTTTTGGATTAGTTGATAACGAGGCGTTATCAACTAATCCTCAAGTCCATGGAACCTGTAGCGAGTTATCCGTGGGAGCAAGGCTTGCCCGCGATGAAGACGACGCGGTTTGAGGGAAAACGCGGCGCCTGCATCGCGGGCAAGCCTTGCTCCCACAGATTCATTCTGCCCTTAAGCAGGCTGCATGGCGGCCAGGCGGGCGTTGTCCTTGAGGATCTCGGCGAACTCCAGCGCCGCGCCCACCAACGGCTCATCCTTGCGCGTGAGAATGCCGTAGTCCTGCGGCACCAGGTGCAACGGGGTATCGAGAGTCTTGAGCTGGCCGCTTTCGAGCAGCGGATCGACCATCGCATTGGGCAGCATGCCGATCATGGGCCCGCGTTGCAGCACCTGGAGGAAGGTCTGCATGGAAATGGTGTCGATGGTGTTGCGCGGCATTCCCACCCCGGCCTCGGCGAAGGCCAGCTCCATGCGTGCGCGAATCGGCGTGCCGACCGGATAGAGAATCCACGGCAAGTCCACCAACTGCTGCAAGGAGACCGGGCCCGCGCCGGCCAACGGATGGTGACAGTTGACCACGATGCAGAACGGTTCTGGGGCCAACGGTTGGAAGTCATAGCGCTGCTGCTGGCTTTGATCGGTAAAACGGGCCACCGCCAGGTCAAGCGTCTTCTCTTCAAGCATCTCCATCAGGTGGTTACTGGTCTGCTCCACCACTTCAATCGACAGCAACGGCCAGCGCTGCTTGATCTGCAGGATCGCCTCGGGCAAAGCCACCGCAGTGGCGGCAAAGATCCCGCCGACCTTGAGAAAACCGTGCCCCCCCTCGCGCAAACTACTGATCTGTTCGACGAACGAGCGCGCATCATTCAAGGCAATCTGCGCATACCGCAGTACGTGTTCGCCCAAAGCCGTAGGCGGCATGCTCCGAGGCAATCGCTCGAACAAGGCAAAGCCGAGCAGGCTTTCGATTTCCTTGAGCATCTTGCTGATGGCCGGCTGGCTGAGGTTCATCTGCTGCGCCGCCAGGTGCATGTTGCGGGTGCGCCCCAACGTGTCGATCAGCAGCAAGTGGCGGAATTTGAGCCAGCCACAGAAGCTGGAGAAGGACAGATCTGACATGGCGATTCCTCAGGCCGGCGATAACCCAACGTTATCAAATACTGAATATATCTCATTGGAGTTTATCGAGCGGCCACCCTAGCGTGAAGGCTTTACGAACAGGAAGACTTGCCATGTCGCTACTGCTTACTCCCGAGAACACCCTGCCCGTCGATGGCGTGGCCGGTACCCTGATTGGTCGTGCCTGGGTGCCAGGCCGAATCGCCGGGCCTTCGCCCATTGCGTTGCGCAGCGACGGTGTGTTCGATCTCTCGGATCGTTTTGCGACATTGAGCGATCTGCTGGAAACAGAATCGCCGCTGGCCGCCGTGCGACAGACGCCCGGCACCTTCATCGCCAGTGTCGAAACCCTGCTGGCCAACACCGGCCCTGATGCCGACCCGAGCAAGCCGTCGCTGTTGCCGCCACTGGACTTGCAAGTGATCAAGGCCGCCGGCGTGACCTTCGCCGCCAGCATGATCGAGCGTGTGATCGAGGAACAGGCCGGCGGCGACGCGGCGAAGGCCGAAGCCGTACGCACCACCGTGCACAGCGTGATCGGCGACAACCTGCGCACGATCGTGCCGGGCTCCGAGCAAGCCATGCGCCTGAAGGACTTGCTCATCGAACAGGGCATGTGGTCGCAGTACCTGGAGGTCGGCATCGGCCCGGATGCGGAAATCTTCACCAAGGCACCGGTCCTGGCCGCCGTGGGCAGCGGCAGCCGCATCGGCATTCATCCGATATCGCAATGGAACAACCCGGAACCGGAAGTGGTGCTGGCGGTGAACAGCCGGGGCCAGATCCACGGCGCCAGCCTGGGCAACGACGTCAACCTGCGGGACATCGAAGGCCGCAGTGCGCTGTTGCTGAGCAAGGCCAAGGACAACAACGCTTCCTGCGCCATCGGGCCGTTCATTCGCCTGTTTGACGAACACTTCAGCCTGGATGACGTCCGCTCCTGCGTGGTCGATCTTAAGGTACAGGGCGAAGACGGCTACCGCCTGCAGGGTTCGAGTTCCATGAGCCAGATCAGCCGTGACCCGCAGGACCTGGCGGGCCAGACGCTCAACGCCAATCACCAATACCCGGATGGTTTTGTGCTGTTTCTCGGTACCCTGTTCGCCCCCACCGAAGACCGTGACCATGCCGGCAGCGGTTTCACCCACAAACGCGGTGACGTGGTCAGCATCAGCAGCCCGTTGCTCGGCAGCCTGCATAACCAGGTGACCCACAGCTGCGATGCCGCCCCCTGGACCTTTGGTGTCAGCGCCTTGCTGCGTAACCTCGCCGCCCGAGGCCTGCTGGAGCGCTAAAACGCCACGACCGTGACCGATTCATCCAATTACAAGAGAGAAATGAATCATGAGTGACACGTCAAAACGCCGCCTGCGCAGCGAGCAATGGTTCAATGACCCGGCCCACGCGGACATGACCGCCCTGTACGTCGAACGCTACATGAACTACGGGATGACCCGCGAAGAGCTGCAATCGGGACGCCCGATCATCGGCATCGCCCAGACCGGCAGCGACCTGACCCCCTGTAACCGCCATCACCTGGAACTGGCCCAACGGGTCAAGGCCGGTATTCGTGATGCCGGCGGCATTCCCATGGAATTCCCGGTGCACCCGATCGCCGAACAGTCGCGCCGCCCCACTGCCGCGCTGGACCGCAACCTGGCCTACCTGGGGCTGGTGGAGATTCTTCATGGCTATCCATTGGATGGCGTGGTGCTCACCACCGGCTGCGACAAGACCACCCCGGCCTGCCTGATGGCGGCGGCAACCACCGACCTGCCGGCCATTGTCCTGTCCGGCGGGCCGATGCTCGACGGTCACCACAAGGGCGAACTGATCGGCTCCGGCACCGTGCTCTGGCATGCGCGCAACCTGATGGCCGCCGGCGAGATCGACTACGAAGGCTTCATGGAAATGACCACCGCGGCATCGCCGTCGGTGGGTCACTGCAACACCATGGGCACCGCCTTGTCGATGAACGCCCTGGCCGAAGCCCTGGGCATGTCGTTGCCCGGTTGTGCGAGCATCCCGGCGCCCTATCGCGAGCGCGGGCAAATGGCCTACGCCACCGGCAAGCGCATCTGCGAACTGGTGCTGCAAGACATACGCCCGTCGCAGATCATGACCCGCCAGGCCTTCGAGAACGCCATCGCCGTCGCCTCGGCACTCGGCGCTTCGAGCAATTGCCCGCCACACCTGATCGCCATCGCCCGACACATGGGCGTCGAGCTGAGCCTGGACGACTGGCAACGGATTGGCGAAGACGTGCCGCTGCTGGTCAATTGTATGCCGGCAGGCAAGTACCTGGGTGAAGGCTTCCATCGGGCCGGCGGCGTGCCAGCGGTCATGTATGAACTGCAAAAAGCCGGACGCCTGCACGAAGGCTGCGCCACGGTCAGCGGCAAGACCATCGGCGAAATCGTCAGCAACAGCCTGACCAGCAACGCCGATGTGATTCACCCCTTCGACACCCCACTCAAGCACCGCGCTGGTTTCATCGTGCTCAGCGGCAATTTCTTCGACAGCGCGATCATGAAGATGTCGGTGGTGGGCGAGGCGTTTCGCAAGACCTACCTGTCCGAGCCCGGTGCCGAGAATAGCTTTGAAGCCCGGGCCATCGTGTTCGAAGGACCGGAGGACTACCACGCGCGGATCGACGACCCGGCGCTGGACATCGACGAGCGCTGCATCCTGGTCATTCGCGGTGTCGGCACCGTGGGCTACCCCGGCAGTGCCGAAGTGGTGAACATGGCCCCGCCGGCGGCACTGATCAAGCAAGGCATCGACTCCCTGCCTTGCCTGGGCGACGGCCGCCAGAGCGGCACCTCGGCGAGCCCGTCGATCCTCAACATGTCCCCGGAAGCGGCCGTGGGCGGCGGCCTGGCGTTGCTGAAAACCAATGACCGGCTGAAAGTGGACCTGAACACACGCACCGTGAACCTGCTGATCGACGACGAAGAGATGGCCCGGCGCCGACTCGCGTGGACGCCGAATATCCCGCCTTCGCAAACGCCCTGGCAGGAGTTGTACCGGCAACTGGTGGGGCAACTGTCCACCGGGGGCTGCCTGGAGCCGGCGACGTTGCATCTGCGGGTGATCGCTCGCAGTGGTGAGCCGCGTCATTCGCACTGAGTCCAGACGGCCGATTGTTCACGTACGTCGAATGCTGATGCCAACCCAGAGGGATTTATTCCAAGGGCGCAAAGGAGAAAGATGCGCGCCAGGGGCCTTCGCCCTGCCGCATCTTTCTCACACCCACGGAGTCGATCCATGCCATTTGCCAACTACAAATTCCCCGAAGGGATCCTGGACCACGCTCGCAAAGAAGAGATCATCCATCGCACCACAGAAATGTTCGTCGAGTACTTCGGCGAGGGCGTCCGTCCGTTCACCATGGTGCTGGTCGAAGAGGTGGCAGACGGCGGATGGGGGCGCGCGGATGAAACGCTGACGCTGGCGAAGATGGGGCTGCCTGCCAAAGGACAATAGCGCCTGTGGAGCATCAACGATGCATCGCGCTCCCCGTTGGCGACTGTGACGGCACGCGTCGCCATCGGTAGCCCCCAATAACCATGGACCGTCAGTTTGCAGCGTCGTGCGCAGTCGCCGCCACTGCCTGGAGCCCACCAAGGGCATAGCTCATCATGTGGTCGATCAAACCCTGCGGCTCGAGATTCAAGCCTTGCAGTACATGCTGCTTTAACGGCTGATGGGCGATAAGCAAAAAAAGACAGGGGGCGAAGACGCTGATGGCGCTGCGCAAGGTTGTCGGGTGATCCGCTGGCAAGTTCATGATTTGCCCCAACAAGCCACGCAGTATGTGCGCCTTGGGAAACGACTGCTCCTTGAGTACCACCTCAAACTCGGGAGAAGGCGAAAGCACTTCGCGCGTGAGCACTTTCAGCGCCCAACCATCCGGATGGTCGTGCAGGCGCTCGACCAACACGGTGATGAGGGCACGTAATTTGTCTTGCGGCGACCCTGGCCGCTCGTTAAGCGAAACCAGCGTTTCCATGCGCACCAACCGAGCGTGGGCTTCGAGCAATACCGCGCGGTACAGGCCCTCTTTGTTTACGAAGTGATAATTCACCGCCGCGCTGTTGGCTTGCGAACGTTCGCAAATCTGCTTGCTGGTGGTGTTGGCCAACCCTTGTTCGGCAAACAACTCACCCGCCTTTTCCAGAATCTGCAACCGCGTTGCCTGCCCATCGAGTCGCGAAGCACGAGGCAGGGAAGGCTTGCCAATGGCATTGTCCATGAGCTCATCTCTTTATAGTTCTAATTCAAATTTGACTTTTTATTTTGGCCTACCTATTTTGGTCCCGTCATTGTCCCTTTACAACACCGCGCGAGGACTTCGCAGCCGATGCTGCGGGCTTTTCACGCACTACCAAGGAAATACCGTCATGGAAGCGCGCGTAATGACACCTTTCACCTACTTCTCATTGCCAATGCAGAAGCAGTTCCTGGCCAATCAGCGGGCCATCCAAGGCAAACCCTACGCCGACTTTTTCCGCTCGAAGATCAGCGTGCCGCTCAGTGCCGTCGAAAAAATACAGCAAGGCCCCATGCCCTTGGCTGACACCTTGACGCCCAGCGTTGAAGACCTTAACCGCATGCTCGCCGCTGATTTCATTAGTGAAGAGGCCGGATACGCCCTGCTGCCTGGGCCGATGGCCTACGTGCAAAGTCGCAAGTTTTTCCCCAACTGCACCGCTGAAATGCTCAAGTGGTGGTTCATGTGGCATCCACTGGAGGCTGAACGCTACACCCTGTGGTTTCCTTATGCCCATGTGGAAAACCCCTGCGTTCATCACGAGCGGCTCCTGGACGATACCCTGAGCTTCGAGGAGCGCTTGTACGGCAATACCTTTTGCGCCTCTGAGTACGTCGGTGACCGTCTCATGCACCTGCACATTGATTTCAGGGCCCCCTGCGAGCTGGGCTTCTGTCCGGATCTGTACCGCGAATCCAAAATAGACGGCAGCGTCAGCGCCTTGATGAGCCTGGCCCACGAACCGCAAGTGCCGGTGTCGCTGATGGCGCACTTGTTCAAGGAGTGTCCGGAGGGTTTGTACCTGACGAGCCGCTACTGGGTCGGCAGCCACCCTGCCATGCAGCGTTTTCCAGGCGCCGAGCGAGCCGCTCGGCTACTGGAAGAAAACGGCCTGGGAGAAGTGGAGCTGGAAACCCTGGCTTATGAATTTGCCGTGCATGACTTGTGTGAGTTCAACCACCTGGCCAGCATCCTGCCGAGCCTTCATGCACGATTCAGCGGCACGAAATAAGCGCAACCCCTCCCGATAATCAGGCTTCGGCGGCATCTTGAACCGCCGCCGAAGTCGAGCGCATTGCCCCGTTCAGCAGCAGTGTCGTGAACTCATTGATATCTGCTTCCACCTCCAACTGCTCAGTCAAAAGCCGGTACCAGCAAAACCCAAAGATCATGTCCAGGAGCAATTCACGCGACGTGTCCTTGGGCAACTCGCCCTGCTGAATAGCATTTTCCACCAGCTTGCGAGGCAACTCCCTACGTCGCTCCATGAATTCATCTTTCAGTTTGGGCAGCGTGCAGGGATCGAGTTGCGCCTCAGCGATGACACACCGAAAAGCCTCCCCGCAAATGGTTTCTCGCCAGACCTTCCAGAGATTGAGCAGCAAGAAATTGAGGTTCTCCTTGAAAGAGCCTTTATCAGGCTCTTTGCGAATCTGCTCGCTTTCACTCTCGTAGACCTCGGCGATCAAGGCTGCCTTGTTACCCCACCACCGGTAGATTGTCGGTTTGCTCGCGCCAGCGCGACGGGCCACCGCCTCGATGCTCAGCCCCGAGTAACCGCACTCCTTGAGGGTTTCTATGGCAGAAATGATGATCGCTTTGTGCGTGTGAGGGCTCCTCAATGAGCCAATGGAGCTCCGAGATGGTTTACGGGCCATAAATCAAAATCTCCAATATGGCGCTTGACAAAAGAGACTCAGGGTATAGGATTCTCTCGAAAAGCAATGAAACGGATCGTTTCGTTTTGTATGTTTATTTGATCTCAGCTTCTGCTTAGCAGGGGGTCTCTTGAGCGCTTATTACCTCTATATAGGGAGATACGAGAAGGAAAGTCATAAATTTTTAACGCTACCTTAACGATACGGTACGTTTCGTATCATACATAATGATTGTACGAAAACAAGCCTATTGTTCATAGGTTGACCGGTAGGTTCTGTCGCTTGGACCTGCCGATTTATGAGGCATGGGACCGCCATTTATCACTTTGCGAGCACCAATAGATAGTTTCTAAATATTTCATGCACCTGTCACGGCGTTCTGCCAGCAGGTGAAAGAACGGAATCTGGAGGAAGTACACATGAATAAAGTAGGAATTGTGAGCTATGGCGCGGGCATCCCGGTCTGCCGGCTCAAGGTGGACGACGTGATCCAGGTGTGGAAAAACACCGATTTGAGCTTGGTAAAGGGTCAATTGGGCATCCTTGAAAGGGCTGTGCTGCAACCTGATGAAGACGTCATCACCTTGGGCGTGCTAGCCGCGCAACGCGCGCTGGACAAAGCGCCGCCTTGTTCCCTTGAAGCGCTTTATCTTGGCACCTGCACCAATCCTTATGACTCCCGGGCCTCGGCGGCGATCATCCTGGAAATGCTCGGCTGCGGCTACGACGCCTTCTGTGCAGACGTGCAGTTTGCCGGCAAATCAGGCACCAGCGCCCTTCAGATCGCATACGCCTTGGTAGCATCGGGCATGGTGGGCAACGCGTTGGCGGTGGGCGCCGATACGATCAACCGCAACACCGCCCCCGGTGATTTGACAGAGTCCTACGCCGGAGCGGGCGCCGCGGCCCTGCTGTTGGGTACAGAAAATGTGATCGCGTACTTTGACGCAAGTTTTTCCTGCGCGGCGGATGTCGCTGACAACATCAGGCCTCAAGGGGACCGCTATATCCGGTCGGGAATGGGACTGGGCTCGGACAAGAACAGCATCGGCCTTGAAGACCAGACTCGCCGTGCTGCCTCGGGATTGATGGCCAAGATCCATGCGCAGGCTGCTGATTTCGATTATGTCGTCTTCCAGCAAAACCTGGTCTCAACCCCCTACTCTCTCGGCAAGCACCTGGGCTTCACGACGGCGCAAATCGAACCTGGCATCTATGCCCAGAATGTCGGTGATGCCGGGGCAGCAAGCCCTTTGCTGGGTTTGGTCAACGTCCTCGATCAAGCGCGTCCCGGTGAAAGAATCCTGGTGGTTTCCTATGGGTTTGGTGCGGGCAGCGATGCCATTGCCTTGACCGTCACCGATGCCATCGAAGCCTATCAAAAGACCAACGTTCCGCTGCGCACGCTGCTGGAGGATAAGTACTACGTGGATTACGGGACGTCGATCAAGTACGAGTTCAAATACTTGCGGCCCGACTATGCCCTGACGGCCTATCTCTGATTCCAATCCATCCAGCAAGGAGCACTTTTTTATGAGCGCACGACGCGTTGCTATCGTTTCGGCTGCCTATACCCCTAAACCGGGCAGTTCCAGAGTTCGTCAGACCTTCAAGGAGATGATCGTCGAGTCCGCCTACCAAGCACTCAACGCCATCAAGATGCATCCCCGCGAACTTCAGGCAGTTGCCTATGGCTACCACGGTGAAGGCATTTCTGAGTACGGAGGCCTGGGCCCGACCATTTCCGATGCCCTGGGTATCAGCCCTGCCCCCACGTTCATGAGTACTGCCAACTGCACCAGCAGCTCGGTGTCTTTCCAGATGGCCCACCAAATGGTCGCCTCAGGTGAATACGACATCGTTCTGTGCGGCGGCTTTGAAAAAATGACCGACCACATCAACTACGCCGAGTACATCGGCTCCAGCACTGAATGTGAATACGATTATTTTCTCGGCATCTCACACACAGACGCCTTCGCCCTGGCGACCGCCGAGTATTTTGAAAAGTTCGGTTATGCAGGACGCGAAGCGGATGTATTGGCGACGTTTGGGCGGCAGATGCGTATCTATGCCCATAACACCCCCACGGCTACCCGCTATGGCGTGCCGATTCCGTCCCTCGAAGCACTCAAGAGTAGCGAAGCCTGTGGCTCGATGCTGGCCTGGGGTGAAGCCAGCGGTTGCGCCATCCTGGTGGCCGAACACCTTGCGCACCGTTACACGACCCAACCGGTATTTATCCGTGGCTGTGCCTACACCGGCGTATCGCACTATTTCGGGACGCGCTATCACAACCCGACGCTGCAATTTCCGGGGCTGCCAAAAGATGTAGGCATGGCGGTTTCCGCCAACTCGATAGCCTGCGCCGAAATCGCCTACAAAAAAGCCGGTATCACTGCAAAGGATATCGATGTGGCGCAAGTCTACGACTTGCTGGGCGCCGGGCTGATTCAAATGGAGTCCATGGGCGTATGTGGTCCAGGCCAGGCAGGCGACTTCGTATTGGAAGGCGGCATAGCCCTTGATGGGCAACTTCCCCTGAACACTGACGGCGGCAACATCGGGCGCGGCCACGCCTCCGGTTGCGATGGGATTTTGCACATTACTGAGTTGTTCCGACAGCTTCGCGGCGAGTCCAACAACCAAGTCAAAGGCGCTCGTATTGGCGTCTCGCAAAACCTGGGCGGTTACGCCGCGCACAACAGTGTCATTGTGCTTTCCAACGATTAAGGAGCCGACCATGTCCCTTTACCCTGAACAGATTCACCGCATGACCACTGCCAGCATGTTGCGCGAATGGCGTGAGCACGGCGGCAAATACCGTCTCGAAGGCAGCCGTTGCCAGGATTGCGACGAGATCTTCTTCCCCCGGCGCACAGTGTGTGGCGCGTGCAATTCGTTGAATGTGGAACCGTATCGCTGCGCACGCACCGGCACGATCCAAGTCAGCGCTCATGCCGAGAATCCGATACTGGCGGCCATGGGCTATGGCGAAACCGTGCCCCGTTTCATGGCGATGGTGCGCCTGGATGATGGCCTGGTGATTGCCTCGGAAATCGTTGATGTCATCGATCCCCGGCAAGTCGTCAGCGGTGCGCCCGTGCGCATGGTTATTCGCAAACATGTCCGGGAAAGCAACTTGGCCTGGCAATATGCCTATAAGTTTGTCTTGGTGAAATAACCAACAAGGCGTCCGCTACACCCCGCTCTTTCGATAACAACAGTCAAGTTTTTGGCCTCCCAGCCCGCTGCTTTGATTCTGTCTTTCAGAGTCCTGCTTTGCAGTCATTGCCTTAAATGTGCTTCTAACTTTATTGGCTTCTAGCCGAGGACTTGTCATGTCTACTCTTTGCAAACCCAGTCTGTTGTTTCCGCAATACAAGATCACCCAGCAACAAATGATCGAGCATCTGGAGCAGTTGCATGATGATCATCCACGAATGGCACTTGCCAAACGAATGATTCAAAACACACAGGTAAACGAACGGCACTTGGTCCTGCCTATCGATGAACTGGCGGTGCATACCGGCTTTACCCATCGCAGCATCGTTTATGAGCGCGAAGCCCGCCGCATGTCGTCCATCGCGGCGCGCCAAGCCATTGAGAATGCCGGGCTGACCACCGACGACATTCGCATGGTCGCGGTGACATCGTGCACCGGCTTCATGATGCCTTCGCTGACGGCCCACCTGATCAATGACCTGGGCCTGCGAACGTCGACCGTACAACTGCCCATCGCTCAATTGGGCTGCGTGGCAGGCGCTGCGGCGATCAATCGAGCCAATGATTTTGCCAGCCGGGCGCCGGACAACCATGTCCTCATCGTCTCCCTGGAGTTCTCATCGCTCTGCTATCAACCCCAGGACACCAAGTTGCACGCGTTCATATCGGCGGCGTTATTCGGCGATGCCGTATCGGCCTGCGTCATGCGCGCCGATGACCAGGCACCTGGTTTCAAGATCGCCAAGACCGGGTCTTACTTCCTGCCTGATAGCGAGCACTACATCAAATACGACGTTAAGGACAGTGGCTTTCACTTTACCTTGGACAAAGCCGTCATGAACTCCATTAAAGATGTCGCACCGATGATGGAGGAATTGAACTACGAGACCTTCAATCAACATTGCGCCCAAAATGACTTTTTCATCTTCCATACCGGCGGACGGAAAATTCTTGATGAACTGGTCCTGCAACTGGACCTGCATCCCGGTCGGGTCGCGCAGTCTCGCGACAGCTTGAGCGAAGCCGGGAACATCGCCAGCGTGGTGGTCTTCGATGTGCTCAAGCGCCAGTTTGACAGCGGGCTTGTCGATGGCGCGACGGGCATGCTGGCGGCCTTCGGCCCCGGTTTCACCGCGGAAATGGCCGTGGGCAAGTGGGTCGCCTGACAGCCCCGTAAAACACCGGCACCCAGCCAGGGGCACACCTGCCCCTGGCTGCAGGCGTATCGATCGCAGGCGTTCACCTTGCTCGAGAGGGCTTCGAAAGCACTAGGGAAAGAAGGGGAAGGAACATGGAGATGAAATATCTGGTCGCTCGACCTTGGGGCGGCTATGAAAGACGCATGATCACGCTTCTGTCGCTGAGCTTCGGGCTGGTAGGACTGGACAGGTTCATTATCATGCCGCTGTTCCCGGTGATCATGCGTGACTTGGCCCTGGACTATCAGGACTTGAGCATGTTGTCGGCTATCCTGGCATTTGCATGGGGAGGCTCTGCCCTGTTCATGGGCGCCGCCATCAGGGTACTGGGCCCCAAGAAGTTGCTGGTGCTGTCGATCACCCTGCTATCGCTCCTGGCCGGTGCGTCTGCATTGATCACCAGCCTGATGGGCCTGGTGCTCTTGCGCGCCTTGATGGGCGTCTGCGAAGGTGCCTTCACTCCAGTCAGTATCATTGTCACCGATGAAGTCTCGCAGCCTTCCCGGCGCGGACTCAATCTAGGGATTCAACAGGCCTTGTTCCCCATCATCGGCCTGTGCCTCGGACCGCTGCTGGCGGGCGTCTTGCTGGAAATATTCGGATCCTGGCGCGCCGTGTTCGCCATCATTTCGTTACCCGGCCTGTTAGTGGCCTGGTACCTCTATAGAACCTACCAACCGACCCAGGCGCCCAGCGCGGTGTCGATTGCACGCACCTCCAAAAGTCAGTGGAGGACGGCCCTGTCCAGCGGGAATGTGCGGCTCAATATTGCCTTGATGCTTTGCATACTGACGTGCCAGTTCGTTCTGTGTGCCCTGCTCCCCAGCTACCTGACAGACATTCTGCACCTGAGCAATTTCTCCATGGCCATGATCATTTCTGCAATTGGCCTGGGTGGTTTTTTTGGCCAGTTGGTCATTCCCGGCTTGTCCGACCAACTGGGTCGCAAGCCCGTGGTTTCCATCTGTTTCATGATCAGCGCGCTGTTGGTGGGTTTATTGATCATCAGCCCACCGTTGCCCTGGCTACTGTTCCTTCAATTATTTTTCTTGTCCTTTATCAACTTCAGCCTGATCTGCATGACGGTCGGTCCACTGACCAGCGAATCAGTGCCGCCCAGTCTATTGGCCACCGCGACGGGCCTGGTGGTGGGCTGCGGAGAGATTCTTGGAGGGGGCGTCGCGCCTGTCGTCGCCGGCTACATCGCCATGACGTGGGGGCTCACCGCGATTCTGTTCCTGGCACTGGCCGGAAGTATCACGGGGGGCTTGCTGTCCTTACGGCTCAAAGAGGCAAACCCGGCGTTCAACGGACTCAAGGACTACGCCCCCCTGTCCGCACGCTTGACCCTGGAGGATAAGTGATGACCCATTATGTAATGTTGCTGGACTCTCCAGTGCCGCGAGGAGGCCTTGGCGTATTTGACTTCAAGTCCGGGCAAAGCCGGGAGGTGCGTCCACCCCAGGGAAATCTGTATGAAGCCCTCGCCCATTGCGCGGATCGGAATATGGACTGGGAGTCCTATCTCAAGGACCTACCGTCCAGACCCTACCCGCTTACGCCTGCGGCGGTGAAATACCGACCACCGCTCAAACCCGATAACAACTTATTGGTCCAGATCAGCGAAATCACCCTCTGTACCGCCAAGACAGAACAAGCCTGGTATTACAAAGGTAACGGCCGACTGCTCAAGACCGACGGCGACCCTTTGCAGGTGCCTTATCATTCGCAAAGCATCAGTAGCGAACCGTGCATTGTCTGCCTTTATTGGGTCGACCCGTTTGGTGCGCTGCGCTTCATTGGTTTTACCCTGGGCAACGATATTCACGATCATGTATTGCACAGTCGTGACGCCATTTCTTCAACGCATGCGCACTTGCGTACCTGTGCGATTGCCCCGGCATTAATCGTGGGGGAACTGCAGGCTGACTTGGCCATCAATGTCCAGATAGAACGCGACGGCCAACCCTTGACGGCAAGTCACCACCGGATGAGTTTGCATCGCTGGCAGAGTTTGCGCCGATACTCAGAGGAGTTCCTGGAGAAACATGAGCAGTTTCTCGAGCCTGGGCTGGTTCATTACGTGTTTCACAGCTTGAGCCATCGCACCGCGAATGTGCCGCTCCAGCACGGTGACTGGCTCAGCATTGACTGCCCCGAGCTGGAATTGGCCATGAGCAATCAAATCGTCGAAGAGGAATTGGTTTCGCTGGTGCCCTTGCCTGCGCGACGCGCTGCTGACCGTGACGGTATCGACCGGCCCCTGCCTGTGCCGAAAAAGTTCTGATCGATCGCTATAAACGAGGGGGGTGGCCCTTGGTTTGAGCCACCCTTGCCTGCTTCTTAAAAATCGACCGTGGCCGACAGCTGCAATGTGCGCGGAGAACCGGGAGAGAACGCCCCATACGAGGCGACACCCGACCAGTATTCGCGATCAAAGACGTTTTGAACCGTGGCTCGGAAAGTCGTAGGCCGACCTTCGATCTTGGTGGCGTAGCGAGCCCCCGCATCAAAGCGAGTCCAGGCATCCAGCTCCTGGGTATTGGCCTGGTTCACGTATTGGCTGCCGGTATAAATCGCACCACTGGTGAGAGTAAAGCCCTCCATCCACGGGGTGTCCCATTCCGCCCACAGGTTGGCTTGTACCTCAGGCACGCCCACCGGTTTATTGCCACGGTTGGCCGCGGTGGCGGAATCCGTCAGTTCGCCGTCGAGCAGTGTGACTCCGCCCATCAGGCGTGTGCCGGGGGCCACTTCGCCGAATACGCTCAGTTCCACGCCACGGTTGCGCTGTTCGGCCTGCACCGAGAAGACATTGTTCGCGTCGATCTCGCCACTGGGCTTCTCGATCTGGAACAGTGCCAGGGTGGTCATGAAGGTGCCGTGCTCGTACTTGACGCCCATCTCGTGTTGCTTGGATACATAAGGTGCGAACATTTGCCCGGAATTGGTCGCGTTAGCTGGCGCAGCGTCACCCTTACTCAGACCCTCGACATAGTTGTAGTAGAGCGATACGTCTTCCCAGGGTTTGACGACGATACCGAACATCGGCGTGGTTTTGCTTTTGTCGTAAGACGGAGTGAAAACGGCGGTGTTGTAATTTTCCGACTTGACGTTCTGCCGACGCAACCCCAGGGTCAGTTGGACACGGTCATCCAATGCCGACAAGGTGTCGGTCAATGCGAAGCCGGACAACTGCGACTCGGATACGCGCAGCACCCTGGGCGCATTGATGGCTGGCTTGGGCGCGTCCACCGGGTGATAAATGTTCGAAGAGACATTCGGCCCGTTGTTGATGCCCCGGGACAGCTCATCCTGATAAGTGGTCGCCATCAGCGTGGTCGTGTGGGTGATAGGACCGGTATCAAATATCCCGCGTACCCCCACGTCGGCTGTCGAGCGATCCACGTTGAATTTGTAATATCCCGGCCTGTTGACGATATCGCCGGCACTGTTGAGTATTCGTGGCACCTGGTCTGACATCCGCTTGACGTCCGACCGGCCGCCACCGGCGTGGGCAAACACCGTGACCGCGTCCGTCAGGTCGTATTCACCACCGAGCAAGGCCGACTGCTCCTTGGTATCCGACCAACCCCATTTTTGCGACGCGTTGGTGCGACCGTCAGGGGCTGACGGAATCTCAACATTGGAGTTGAACGGCCGTGAGGCGCCTTCGAAACTTTCTTTCTGGCTGATGAAATCGAGGTTCAAACGCAAACGCTCGCCGCGATAATCGAAGGCGATCGCGCCGATGTTGAGTTCGCGTTCCTGGTCATCGACGGCCGTGTCGCCGCCCTGGAGGCTGCCGTTGAAGCGCACCCCGAACTGGTTTTCCGAGCCGAATCGACGGCTGACGTCCAGGTGTCCGCCCACGTAGGAATCAGACGCATAACTGCCAGTAAAGCGCGTCAGGTCTTCGTCCAACGGCCGCTTGGGAACGATATTGATCACCCCACCCACCCCGCTGTTCGGCGACATGCCATACATCAGCGCGCCCGGTCCCTTGAGCACTTCGACCCGTTCGGCGTAGTCGGTAAACACCCGGTAGTTGGGCGCCACGCCGTATACGCCATCGTAGGCCAGCTCGCCGAGGTTACCCTCGCCGATTGGAAAACCACGAATGAAAAACGAGTCGACGATGCCGCCCACCTGGCCCGTCGAGCGCACCGAAGGGTCTCGCTGCAAGGCATCGGCCACGGTCACGGTTTGCAGGTCGGCCAGGGTCTTGGCGGTGTAGCTGGTCACGCTGAACGGCGTGTCCATCACGTCCTTGTTGCCCATCATCCCCAAGCGTGCGCCGCGCGCCACTTGACCACCGGCCAACACGGGTGGCAGTGCACCTGGGCTGTTGTCGGTACCGGTGATAGTGGTCGCATCGAGGGTCAAGCCTTGCCCGTTGCCGACCACCGCAGCGTTCGAGATTTTATCGGCGGCGGGCTCCTGCTCGGGGGTTGCCGCCCAGGCGGTGGCGCTTCCTGCGACCAGAACGAAACTCAGCGTGGCGGTACGAATCGCGACGGATAACGCAGACTCACCACAAGGTCGACTTGCAACAGACATGGCTTAAGGATCCTTTCCAACGAGAGAAAATGGTAATCACTCCTATTGCCAGTCGACCTGCGGAAAAGTATCACCTCCCAGGGTTTATTTTTTCAGGCTGCGCCAAAGCACTCACGCATACCGACGCTGCAGCGGTATCGACACCTTGCAACCTCTCGTGCAGCCGGGCATCTTGCCGACCCTGTCATCGCCTGCAGCACACGCTGCCCTACCCGCTTGCTGGCGTTTAACCACCGAGGCTGATCATGTTCCACACAGGTGTCGTCCAGGGTTCGAACGTCAGAGTCCTGATTTATCTTCTGTTCGCGATCCAGCTCATCTCCATGGGCGCGATGGAAATGAGCGGACCATTCTGGCCGGTTCACCTGCGCGGGCTGACGTCCTCGGCGTCGGTTTTCAGCTTCGCCAGCATTGCCGTGTATGTCGGGCCGATGCTGGGCATCATGCTGACCAGTGCCTTCTGGGGCCGTATCGGTGATCGCTACGGCCATAAGTGGATGATGATCCGCGCCCTGGCAGGCTTGTCGCTGACCCAGCTCGGGCTGGCGCTGTGCAGCGATATCTGGGTCATTCTGGTCCTGCGCTTCTTGCAGGGCGCCTTTGCCGGGTACATCGCCCCGGCGCAGGCCTACGGCGTCAGTATCGAAGCCCCATCGCGGCGGGCGCGGCTGTTCGCGATTCTGCAAATATCCACCAATGTCGGCTCATTGCTCGGCGCAGTAGTCGGGGGGCTGATCCTCGACTACGCGACGTTCTTCTGGATCAACCTCACCGCCTCGGCGTTATGCGCAGTGTGCACGGTGGTGGCCGCCGTGACCTTGCCGGATGTGCCGCCCGTGAAGAAAGTCCCGGCCAGCCAGGCCCCGGCCGCGACGAGCCGTACCGACAGCCCCTGGCAAGGATCACCGTTGCGGTCATTGTTGTGCGTCATGGGCATTCTGTTGTTGGCGCGGATGCTGCCGCAAACGTCATTCGCCTTGTATGTGAGCGCGGTATTCGACGTCAGCAACTCGCTCGTCGGCCTGTGCTACGGCTTGCTGGCGCTGGGTTTCATTCTGTCGGCCACGGCCTGGTCGCGTTATTTCGAGCACCGTACCCAACAGCAAACCTTGCAGCGCATCCTCTTCATCGTGCTCGGCTGTATCGCCCTGACCGCCCTCGCGGGGGTCACGCGCAACGCCATCGTATTTGTCATGGCCTACTTCATCTGGGGGGTGCTGCTGGGTGCCACCACGCCAGTGCTGATGGCCCTCATTTCGGAATCCGCCGACAGCTCGCGACAAGGCCACGTGCTGGGCATTGCCCAGGGCACCACGCAATTCGCTTCGATCGCGGGCATTTCGATCGGTGGGTTGCTCAGCCAGGTCTACGGGTTGCAATACACCTACCTGTTCGTTTGCCTGGCCTATGTGCTGGCGCTGATCCCCGTCATTGCATTGCGTTACGGGCCCGCGAGCCGTCCGCGTAGCTGAAACAGGGTTGCTGAATGCCGCTTGCGTCGCGGGCAAGTTGTCCATTAGCATTGGGAATACTTCTCAATTGCAAAAAGCTGCAGCCATGAGCGAAACCCTGCCCGCGAACAACGACAATCATCTGCGCGTGATCGAAGCGCTGTACGCTGGTCATCACGGTTGGCTGTACGCCACGCTGAAGAAAAAGCTGGGCAACGCCATGGATGCGGCGGACCTGGCGCAAGACACCTTCACGCGCATTCTGGCCTCGCAAGTCACCGCCATTGACCAACCCCGGGCCTACCTGAGCTGCGTGGCCAAGGGCATCCTCGTCAACTGGTATCAGCGCAAGGCACTGGAACGTGCCTACCTGGAGGCGCTCGCGCATTTGCCAGCCCAGGAAGTGCCGTCCCCCGAATTGCGTTTCCTCGTGCTGGAAACCCTGCACGACATCGACGCCATGCTCGACACCCTCCCTGCGCCGGTCAAACGGGCATTCCTGCTGTCGCAGATCGGCGGCCTGAAATACGACGACATCGCCCAGCAGTTGAACGTCTCGCTGATCACGGTCAAACGCTACATGAAGCAGGCGTTCGTGCAATGCCTGATGCTGGTGGACTGAATGCTCACCCGTCGCCATGAGCCACCGCTCGACCCCAAGGTCCTCGAAGAGGCCGCCGAGTGGCTGATGCGCTTGAGTGAACGCGAGCTCAGCGACAGCGAGCGAGCCGAATGGGAGTGCTGGCGAGTCAGCAGCCCCGAGCGCGGCCGGGCCTGGTCCCGCGCGCAGATGTTGCAAAACAAGCTCGGCGGTTTGCCACGCTCGTTGGCGATGTCGGCGCTGGATCGCCCAAGCAGCCCCGAACGGCGCACGGCCCTCGGCAAACTGGCGTTGCTGCTGGCAGTCGTTCCCGCCGGTTGGGGCAGCTGGAAACTGGCGCAATCGCAGCAATGGTCCGCCGACTACCGCACCGCTGTTGGTGAGCGTCGTGAGTTGACCCTGGCCGACGGTTCTCACATCACCCTCAATACCGGCACGGCCATCGACGTCCTGTTCGACACCCAGCAGCGGCTCATCCAGGTGCGCGAAGGGGAAATCCTGGTCCAGACCGCACCGGATGCTTCGCCACAGGCCCGCCCCTTCCTGGTCAGTACCCGCGAGGGTCGGATGCATGCCTTGGGCACGCGGTTCACCGTTCGCGAACTGCAATCGCGCACCCATCTGGCGGTACTCGAAGGCGCTGTGCGGATTGAATTGGCCGATGCGCGCCAGGCGGCGCCGATCATCGTCAACGCCGGGCAGCGCACTGACTTCTCGTCCCAGGCCTTTGGCCGGTTGACCCCGACAGATCGTAACGTCGGCGCCTGGACCCAGGGCATGCTGATGGCCGACAAGATGCGCCTGGCGGATTTCGTCGCCGAGCTGGCGCGCTATCGCCGAGGCTTCGTGCGCTGTGACCCGGCCATCGCCGAGCTGCGTGTTTCCGGTGCGTTTCCTATCAGCGACACCCAGCGCACGCTCAACATGCTGGTCCAGACCTACCCGGTTCTCGTCACCGGCCACTTGAGCGGTTACTGGCTGACGCTCACCCCAGCCTGACCCCACAGAAAATAGTTGCTGCGCAGGTGATACTTTTTTTGATCTCGACTGGCAAAGAAAGGAATAACCATTTCATCTCGTCCATAGGGTCATCCATCCATGCTCGTTGCACGGCCCCTGCGTCCGGATCGTCCGTCCAAGCCCGTCATTCGCAGTGTGCTGTTGAGCCTTGCCTTGAACACGCTCATCGGATCGTTCGCCTTGGCCGCCGTGCCTGTGCAACTGGAAGCCGTCGCCCCCCGAACCTATGACATCGCCCCCGGGCCGCTCGGCGCCGCCCTGTCGAGCTTTGCGCTGGCCGCCGGCATTGCCTTGTCGTTCCAGCCGTCGATCACCGAAGGCCTGGTCAGCACGGGACTTTCCGGCACCTACACCGCAGCGCAAGCACTCACGCGCCTGCTGGCCGACAGCGGCGTGGAGATGGTTGCGCGTGACGATGGTAGTTACACACTGGTGCTGCGCCAGGTGTCCTTGCCGACGATCAGCGTCGATGCCGCCGGCAGACGCAATACCGGCCTGCCGCCCACCTACTCCGACGGCCAGGTCGCCCGCGGCGCACGCCTTGGCCTGCTGGGCAACACCGATGTGATGGACGCGCCTTTCAGCGTCAGCAGCTACACCTCGACAATGATCAAGGATCAACAGGCGGTCACCGTGGGCGATTTGCTGGAGCGCGATGCTTCGGTGCGCGCCACTGGCCAGGCGGGCGGCATCGTCGACTCGTTCTTCATCCGCGGTTTTCCGCTGGGGGAAGGTAATCTCGGCGAGTTGGCGTTCGACGGCGTGTATGGCGTGGCGTCCAATTACCGGGTGTTCACCGATTACGCCGAGCGCATCGAACTGGTCAAGGGCCCCGCCGCCCTGCTGTATGGCATGTCGCCCAACAGCGCCGTGGGCGGCGTGATCAACGTGGTCCCCAAGCGCGCCCTCGACGAGGACCTGACCCGATTCACCAGCCGCTATGCCATGGACTCGCAACTGGGCGGCCACCTCGACGTCAGCCGGCGTTTTGGTGAGGAGCGCCGGTTCGGGATCAGGATCAACAGCAGCCTCCAACAGGGTGACACGGCCATCGACAAGCAGTCCCGAGAGGTCGGCACCGGCGCCATCTCCCTGGATTACCAAGGGGATCGTCTGCGCACGAGCCTGGACCTGATCAATCAAAAGGAAGCGTTCGACGCCGCATCACGGCCCTTCAGGATCGCCCCCGGCGTGCAGATTCCATCGGCCGCCAACGGCCGGACCAGTGTCAGCCAGGATTGGGGCCGCTCCCAAGCCCGGGACAAGTCGGCGTTGCTGAGTGGCGAATATGACCTCAGCGACCAACTGACGCTGTTTGCCCACGCCGGTGGCGGAAAATCCGAGGTCGAGCGCATGTCCGACCAGACCCCAACCATCATCAACGCAGCCGGCGACACGTCATCAGATCCCGGCTATTACCAATTCAAGGTCCGGCGCTACACCGTCGACGCCGGCGCGCGCCTGGGCTTCGACACCGGGCCGGTCAGCCACCGCGCGGTGCTGCAAGTCAGCCGTTATCGCGACGAGTTGTCCCGGGGCATTATTTCCGGCCCCGTCATCCTCTCGAACATCTATCACCCGATCGACCGGCCCCGGCCCAACCTCGCCGAACCCAACACACCGAAAGTCTCCGAGAGCCAATTGTCAGGCGTCGCCCTGGCCGACACCCTGTCGGTGCTCGATGAGCGCCTGCAAGTCACCCTCGGGCTGCGCAGGCAGAACGTCCAGTCGGAAAACTTCAACACCACCGTTGCCATCCCGTCCTACGACAAAAGCAAAACCACGCCGCTGTTCGGTATCGTTGCCAAGCCCTGGGAACATGTCGCGCTGTACTACAACTACATCGAAGGCCTGAGCAAGGGCGACATTGCGCCGTCCGCTGCAACCAACGCGGATGAGGTTTTCTCACCCTACATCTCCCGCCAGCAGGAGATCGGAATCAAGCTCGACTACGACCGTTTCATGGCCACGCTGGCGCTGTTCCAGATCAAGAAGCCCAGCGGTGAATTGTCGAACAGGGTGTTTTCGGTCCAGGCCCAGCAACGCAATCGTGGCGTGGAACTGAACCTGTCCGGCGAGGTGGCCCGAGGCACGCGCCTGCTCGGTGGCGTGACGCTGCTCGATGGGGAGCTGACCCGCACCGGCGTGGCCGCCAACCGCGGCAACACACCGGTGGGCGTCCCCAAGGTCCAGGCCAACCTCTGGGCCGAGTGGGACACCCCGGGCATTGAAGGGCTGACGCTGACCAGCGGCGCGATCTACACCGCCAGCCAGTACGTCGACCAGGCCAACACCCAGGCACTGGATGCCTGGACCCGCTTCGATGTCGGCGCCCGCTATGCCACGCGCATCGCCGAGCGGCCCACGACTTTTCGCGCCACGGTGCAGAACGTGTTTGACCGCGCCTACTGGTCAGGGGTCGCCTCCTATGGTGCGTTTTCCCAAGGCGCACCGCGCACGCTGCTGTTGTCCGCCACCGTTGATTTCTGAAACCCGCGGGCCGGGCTGGCGGTTTGCGCCGTTGTCCCGGTCGGCTTCTGTAAAGGCCTGAACCATGGTTACCGTTTTGCGTCATCACACGCTCGCCACCCTGCTGTTCGCCGGGTGGCTCGGCTTGTCGTTGCTTTCCCTGGCGCCACGCAACGCTGTCGCCGCCGAGGCGGATCCAGCCCTGGGCAGCGTGACCGACCTGCTCGGGCGCCAGGTCAAGGTCCACCTCCCGGTCCGGCGGGTGATCCTCGGCGAAGGCCGCCAGCTGTACCTGGTCGCGGCGCTGGACACACAAAACCCCATCGAACGCATCGTCGGTTGGCGCAAGGACCTGATCCAGTCCGATCCGGACACCTACAGCGCCTACCTGCGCGCATTTCCCGCCATCGCCAGGATTCCGACCTTCGGCGGGTTCGAGGACGGCACCTTTGACATCGAGCAGGCGATCTCCCAGCGTCCGGATGTGATCATCCTCAATATCGAAGCCCAGCACGCCACCGAGGATGCGCGCTACATCGAGAAGCTCGACGCCTTGGGCATCCCGGTGGTCTACGTCGACTTTCGCAACAACCCGATGCAGAACACCGAGCCGACCATGCGCCTGTTCGGTCAACTGTTCGGCAAGCAAGCCCGTGCCGAAGCCTTCATCGAGTTTCGCAACCAGCAGATTCGACGTGTCACCGACGTCATTGAAGCGCGCCACCCTGCCCGGCCAAAGGTCTTCATCGAGCGCATCGGCGGTTACACCGATGATTGCTGCCTGAGTTTTGGCAACGAGAACTTCGGCCTGTTCGTCGAAATGGCCGGGGGCGACAACATCGCCAAAGGCATCATCCCCACCACGTTCGGCCAGTTGAATGCCGAGCAAGTGGTGGTCGCCAACCCGGCGCAGGTGGTGATCACCAGTGCCAACTGGGAAGCCTTTGCCCCCGGTGGCCATTGGGTCGGCGTCGGCCCGGGCGCGGACATGGCCCAAGCCAGGAAAAAACTGGCGTGGTACACCCAGCGACCGGCCTACGCCGGCATCAAGGCCCAGGACGACCAGGCTTTCCATGCCATTTGGCACCAGTTCTACAACAGCCCCTATCAGTTCGTGGCCATCCAACAATTGGCCAAATGGTTTCACCCGTCGTTGTTTACCGACCTGGATCCGGATGCCGCGTTCCGCCAATTGCATGAGCAGTTCTTGCCGGTCCCTTATGAGCAGGGCTACGCCGTCAGCCTGCGCCCGGCCGAGGGCAAGCCATGACTTCGCTGAACGAAACCCTGGTGATGCAACGCGACACCTACCGGCGCCTGGTGCTGCGCAAGCGCCTCATCCTCGGTGGGCTCGCGCTGCTGCTGATCTGCAGCGTCCTGCTCGACCTGGCCCTCGGGCCGGCGCGCTACAGCCTCGACGAAGTGCTCGGCGCACTGTTTTCGCCAGCCAGCGCATCGCCCCAGGTGCGTGTGGTGATGTGGGACATCCGCTTGCCCGTGGCGCTGATGGCCGTTGCGGTCGGCGCCGCGTTGTCGCTGGCCGGCGCGCAGATGCAGACGATCCTCAACAACCCGCTGGCCAGCCCGTTCACCCTGGGCATTTCCGCCGCCGCCAGTTTCGGTGCAGCCATGGGACTGGCGTTTGGCGTGGCGTTGTTCCCGCTGGTGGCACAGTACATGGTGCCGGTGAACGCGTTCATCATGGCCATGTTGTCGGCCTTGCTGATCCACTTCCTGAGCCTGCGCCGCGGTGTCAGCGCCGAGACCATCGTCCTGCTCGGCATCGCCCTGGTGTTCACCTTCAACGCGCTGTTGGCACTGGTGCAATTCTTCGCCACCGAACAAGCCGTGGCCGCCGTGGTGTTCTGGACGATGGGCAGCCTGACCAAAGCCACCTGGCCCAAGCTCGGGGTGATCTGCCTGGTGATCCTGGTCACCCTGCCGATTTTCGCCCGGCGCGCCTGGGCCTTGACCGCACTGCGCATGGGGGATGACAAGGCCGCGAGTTTCGGCATCAACGTGCGCAGCCTGCGCTTCCAGACGCTGATCATGGTCAGCCTGCTCGCCTCGTTCCCGGTAGCGTTTGTCGGCACCATCGGCTTCATCGGGCTGGTCGGCCCGCACATCGCGCGCATGCTGATCGGTGAAGACCAACGGTTCTTCCTGCCAGCGTCTTTGTTGACCGGTGCATTGATTCTGTCCGCCAGTTCGGTGATCAGCAAAACCCTGATCCCCGGCGCCATTTTCCCCATCGGCGTGGTCACGTCGCTGATCGGCGTGCCCTTCTTCATATCCTTGATCCTCGGCGGGAAGAAAAACTCATGGTGACGATCCAGCTGGAGAACCTCGGTGCCCGCTACGGCCAGCGCACGATCATTCACGGTGTGACCACGGCAGCCTTTGTCGGCGGTCAGGTGGTGGCGGTGATCGGCCCCAACGCGGCGGGCAAATCCACCTTGTTCAAACGCATGGCCGGATTGATCGAAGGCCCCGGACAGGTCCTCTTGCAGGGTTCGAAAAAGGGGCCGCAAGGCATTAGCTACATGCCTCAGGGCTTGAACGCCAGCGCCCGGTTGACGGTGTACGAATCGGTCCTGCTGGCGCGCAAACAACTCACGCCGGGCTGGGCCGTCCATGACGATGAACTGAAGTTGGTGGACGACATTCTCGCCGCGCTGGGCATCACCGAATTGTCGTTCCGCAACCTCGGCGAACTCAGTGGCGGGCAGCAACAACTGGTGTCGATCGCCCAGACCTTGGTGCGCGAACCGGAAATCCTGCTGATGGATGAACCGACCAGCGCCCTGGACATGCACCGGCAGGTCCAGGTGCTGGGCTTCATGCGGGCCCTGGCGCGCAAGCGCGAAGTCATTGTGTTCATCGCCATCCATGACCTGAACCAGGCGCTGCGCTTTGCCGACCAGGTACTGGTGATTGCCGACGGTACCGCCCAGGGCAGCGGCCCGAGCGCGGAGGTGATTACCGAGTCGATGCTGCGCAAGGTCTACAAGGTCGAGGCGCGGATCGAACGATGCAGCCGCGGACAGCACCACATCCTGATCGACGATATCGTTTGAGCACAATCTGCTTTCGCCGTGCACAGCCGTTGCCACGGCATTACTTTCCGTACAGGCCTGGCCCAAGGCCTGAGTGAATGACTGTTTCGGCCTAAGAATGCTAACAAAACGCTATTAAAGGCATTGTGCCTCATCTTTTTGAAAGTAAAAAAATCATTAAATTACAGCAAGTTGGACTGTAAAAAAGCCCCGCTTCGATCGCAAAAATTGACCAAAAAATGCGTCTCATCACGTTCAAGACCTTCCTTTACAGGCGAAGAAGCGCGCCTAGACTCTCACTCGATTCAGCTCCCTGAATCATGACCACCACACGAAAAGGATATTCAAAATGAACGCCTTCACTTCGGTAAATACCGTCACCACCCCTCTGACCATCAACTGCAACTCCGTGGCCACATACAACGGTGATGCCAACGACACCACCAAGGTCACGTTCAGCTACCAGAACAACCTGCTGTGGGCCACCCAGGTCAACAACACCGCCTCAACGCAAACGCTCTCCGCCGACGCCTCTGCCGGGCCGGTAATCCTGCGTGCGGGCGCCAAGGTAACGCTGCAAATCGTCGGTTCGGCGTTCACCATCCTGTTCACTGGCAGCATCGTCGACAGCGGTTCCGAGACGCCTTTCAACGGCACCAACATCGGCACATTCAGCCTTTCCTGACCCGCACGGGCTCTGTCACCAGAACCCATCCTTGAAGCCGGCGGACGCGGACGTCATGCGCCGGCTTCATTTAACGCAGTACGGGACATGGACGGTACCCTCGCGTGACAAAGCATCGGATGCTTTATACCCGGATTTTCTGGGTAACATTGGGCGCGATCCTGGCAACAACACTGTGGGTTCTCACCACCGGCAGACTTGCGCCAAAGGCTTCGCCTGACGGGTACGGGCAAACCTTTTCCAGCGCCGAGGGTGCAGCCCAAAACTCGGGTTGCGCCGACCTTGCGCCCTCTTCCTCCACCTCTTCGGCGATCCCGGCACCCTGCCTGCCCGGGCCGATACTGCTGCCCGGTATGAACGTCAGCCGCCAGGTCGGCCCAGTAGTGTTCCTGCTGATTGTCGATAGCCGCGAGGCCCGGGTGAACGCCGAACTGTCCATGGGCAGCGCAGGCCTGACCGGGTTGAGCATGACGGCCGAAACACCTACCGCCACCTTTGACCTGGCCAGCGATGGCCGGCGGGTACGGGGCAGCCTGGGGGCCTTTTTCTGCGCCCCGCCGAACACGTCGCACGTGCTCGCCGACTTCAATGTCGAGGGCACACACGAGGACAGCGAGGACAGCGCGCAAGCCTATCGCGGCGACCTGATCCGCTGGCAGAGCCCTACCACCAGCGTGATTAGCCGTTATCAACAACCCCTGCTGCCGGACCTGCAAGTGACCGTGGAACTGCTCGATCCCTACAAACCCGACAGCAGCAACGCGTTGACGGCCCAAGTGAGTTTCTACTACGCCACGAACCTGATCGACCGCTACACCGTCATGGCCACCGCCACCCCCGTGACCTTGCGCAAATCCAGCGTCGGGCCGGTGCGTATCCAGGGCGGGGCCTTGGCGTTTCGTCCCGCCACCCAGGAACAACGAGGGCAGCTCAGCCTCGATGGCACTTTCCAGTCCGGCCATAACCCGCCCAACCACTATGCCGGCAGCATCGCCGACTGGTCGTGGATTCGTGGCCGTGCCGACAATTGCAGGGGATAGACATGACCAGCCGCGGCGCCACCCCATCTGACTATCAACAAATCGCCAACAGCGCGGCCTATGCCCTGCCCGATGACAGTGGCTATGGCTGGCGTGGCTACGTCATGCCCAAGGGCACCCCGCCCGCCAGCTTGCCGGCCAGCCTGAGCCCTGCCGATGCGTTCGACAAGAATGCCGGCCATTACCTGTTCGCCCCCAGCGAGCCGGTCAGCCTGCGCAGCGATCCCTCGGGTTTCGTCGCCGCCCTGTACGACTTTCTGTTTGCCGTCGAACAGCGCAACTTCGTTGGTCGGGCGCTGCTCTGGTTGCCTGGCAGCAGCCTGCCGGCGCCCAAGCGCTTCAACGACTATGGGTTGCGCATCAGCCTGGGGGCGCCTTGCCAGGTGCAGAACAACCTCAATCTGCAACTCGGCGATCGCCTGACTTTTTTTATCAACTTCGGCACCTTCGTCAAATACGACGCGGACTTCAATGCGTTGCGCCTGAAGTCTGGCAACATCGGTATCAGCATGGGCTTCAACGACAAACTCCAGACCGACAGCGGCCTGCAACTGACACCCCCGCTGCAGCCATTGGCCTATGTACCGCTGGACGGTAGCCAGGCCGGAAGCCTGGCCTATGCCTTGACCTACAGTTCGGTGCCTGCGCTGCGGTACTTCCAGACCGGCTTCGCCTATGTGGTCAACAACGGGAACAGCAACAACGTGCTCAGCTACCCGGTATTCAACCCGGTCGGCATGCCGGCCCAGTTGAACATGGGCGGTCTCCTCGACCCGCTGGACCCGCTGAACCAAAACATCAGTGCGCCACAACTGGCCGCTGGGCTGATTCGTACCGGCCTGACCTTCGCCGCTCCCGGCAGCACCTTGCTCCCCAGTCAATGGCGCAGCACCGCCGGCAACCCCATCAATCTGGTCCCGCTCAATGGCCTCGACGCCAACGGTTGGCCCCTGCCCCACGCGGCCAGCCTGGTGTTCTGCGATGACGGCGCCAGCTACAGCCTGACCCTGAGCGGCGACTATGGCTTGAGCCTGCCCACCGTGCCCGCAGCCACCGCCGGACAAAATCTGTTGTGTGGCATCTTCGGTACCGAGTGGCTGAGCTTCACCAACTACAATCCCGCGGCCAGCCCCACCGACAATGACCGCATGCGCCTGCTCGCCGCGCAATCGGCGTATGCACCGGTCTTCCCGTTCCAGACCAGCAGCCTGGTCTCACCCACCAGTGGCGCGGTCAAGGCCCGGCTGACCGACGACTACCGGACCTCCTGGAGCAACCTGATTGCCGGTGCCTCCAACCCGGCCTACAGCGCCCAGCCCGACGGTAGCCCGCTTTATGGCCAGGCTGCGACCGATGGCGACACCGTACTGCTGGCGCCGGCCGCTCCCCGTACACCGCTCCCGCAAGACCCCGGCTTCGCCTTCCCCCTGGTGCCTTATGCCGGCATGACCAGTACCACGAGCGTCAACCTGACCCAGTTCGAGAGCGAGATTCTCGCCGCCTCGCGCAAGAGCCTGATCAGCGCCGCCACCCTGCCGGGCAAGCAGGCAGCACGGCTCAAACGCCTGCAACGGGCCCTGACCGCCACGCCAGAAAAACCTGATCGAGCGACGACACCACAAGGCCTGCTGGTCGACTTGGATCCGGACGGTGTCGGCTATCGCAAAGTACTGCTGGCACGCTCGAAATCTGCCGAGAGTTTGCTGGATTTTGCCTTCGAACAGCCCACCAACGAATTGCACGAGGCCCTGCAAACCAATCAGCTGTTCCTCGTCGGCGTTAACCGGCAACCGTTTTTCACCCAGAGCGCGACGTTCAGCAACGAGCTGGAGATCGCCGATTGGCGCTTCATCGCCAATATCGGTGTCGGCGTGCAAACCACCAGCTATCGCAACGTGCTGATCATGAAGTATTGCAGCGGCAGCCTGAAGGAACGCATCAACAACCCCAACCGCTGGACCATGCCCGAGACGTTCTCGAAAACCGCAGACCTGGTGCCAGGCCTGGAAACCCTGGCCTACACCGGCTTGTCCCAATGGCTGCAAGACTTCATCAGCGCCGCCGAGCTCAAGGCCGCCGCCACATCCGACAGCCTCTATGCGGACTTTGTCGCCCAGGTCAACGACCCCGACTGGAACGGCTTCATGGTGCTCAACGCCGACCTGCCCTTGGACAGTCTCCCCGAGCAGTTGGCCGGGATCGCCGCCGGCATCGATTACAGCCGCTTTCTCGCCCACCACTTCGGTGCAAGTGTCAGTCGCATCAGTCATCAGGACGACACCCTGGATATCCAGGGCATTTCCAACCTGTTCGGACTGATCGACTACCAGAATCCGGCTTATGAACAGGCCCAGGCCAACGGCGCGGATGCCGACATGCCGATCGCCCTGGCCACCGCTGAAGGTTATGCCTTCAGCGTTCTCCAGCTCCAGGCACTGTTTCGCCAGTCCAGGCTGGTGACCTTCAACAGCCGTATCCAGTTGAGCCTGGACCGCCTGTTTGGTTCAGCGATCCAGGCCACGTTACGCGCCGACAAACCCAGCGCCGTGAATGCCATGGTGCTCGACGGCAGTGCCCTGCAACAAAACGACACCACCACCTATGTGTTCGAGCAAAGCCAGAGCTACCTGTTCAACCTGGACAGCAACGTGCTACCCGCCGCATCCGTCAATCGCATCCAGTTCAACACCCTGGGCAGCCCGGACGGCGGCGTTACCACCGCCAGTCGTTTCCTGTTGTGGGGCAAGCTGGATTTCGCCCTGCTCAAGACCTCTGCCGGCCCCTTCGATCTGTTGTCCTTTGGAAGCGACGACGGCAGCCCGAGCAATCAGGGCCTGGCTTATACCAACCTGCAAATCGGCATGAGCTTCCCCAGTGCCACACCAAATGCGGTGGGCTTCAACTTCAACCCCGGCAACCTGGGATTCGATCCGGTCACCAGCCAGGTTCGCGGAAAAAGCCTGTACAAGGGCTTCACCCTGCAGCTCAAGCAGTTCATCCAGGCACCGGAACAGAAAAAACCCGCGGACTACGGTTTTCTTCCGGTCCTGCCGCAGAACCTGGCGCTCAAGGCCCTGTCCGGAGCCTGGTCGGGCATTGTCTACAAGGTCACCATGGGATCGCCCGGCGCCCTGGTCTCGGGTACCGGTTTCGAGTCCGACCTGCTGGTCGCCTGGTCGCCCGGCAGCAAAAGCACCGATGCCAACCCCATGCTCTTCGTTGGCTTGAGCCTGCCGGGCGCCGCGCCGTCCGCCAGCGTGTTCTCCCTGCAAGGGATCATCAAAGTCTCCACCGGGCCGATCAAACTGCTCTACCAGACCATCCCCGGGCAGCCCGATCCCCAAGCGAAATTCTTCAACCTGCAACTGACCGACATAGGCATCAAGATTCTCGGCATCGCCAAGTTGCCACCGGGTGCGACCCTGCAGTTTTTCCTGTTTGGCGACCCTCAGTCCTCCGGCAGCCTGGGCTGGTATGCCGCCTACGTCAAAGATCCGGACAGCGAAACCGAGCGCCTGCTGGCCCTGGCGTCGGACACGTCCACGCATCCGGCACTGACCGGGCCATCGGAGATCGCCTCATGACTCGCGTCCTGTACTGGAACATCGAGAGCTTCGGCTATAACAAGATTCGTCCCCTGACCACCAAGCGGGACCACACTGGGGCGCTCATTCCCGACCTGAACGCTGCCGATCGACTGGCGCTGATCCTCGCCCATATCACCGCCTTCAACCCGGACATCTTCGTGGTGGTGGAGACCGCCAGCGGCCCGAGCAACGGCCCAGGCTCGCTGATTTCCCCCACCGGCGGTTGGCAAGGTTGTGTCGAGTTGCTGTTGCGCATCCGTAACCTGACCGGCCTTGCCTGGAATCTGGTACCGCCCTTGGTGGTCGGCCAGGCCGGGCGAGCCGAGGGCGTCGCGGTATTTTACAAACCGGTGATTCCTGCGGGTGGTGGCGTGGCGGCCGGTAGGCGCCTGTTCACTGGCCCCAATGCCTGGTCACCGGCGGGCAATGGCATCAGTTTCAACCCTACCGTATTGCCCGCGCCCGCCGCCGGTAACTACCCGCTGCTGCAGACCAACACTTGTTTTACCGTCGCCGGTCGCGCTATTCCTCCTACCGCCCTGAACCCCGGCAACCTCACTGAGAGCCGGTGCGCGGCGCGGGTCGATTTCGTCGACAACCTCGGCGCGCCAATCAATTATGGTGGCCTGCGCCAACCCTACATGGTGACGTTCTGTGAAACCGTCGACGGCCCGCCCGTGGTGGTGCAGCGCAACCTCACGCTGTTCGCCATCCATTCGCCACCGCAGTATGTGGCAGCCAACGCCTACCTCAACGGTCTGGCTAACGTGCGTGACATCAGTGCCGCCCTGGGAGCGCTGGAAACCCGGGTCATCACCGGTGATTTCAATGTCAACCTGCTGAGCCAGAACGGCAATGATCCACTGCGCTACGCCCCGCTCACCGGCCTGGGCTATGCCCTGCAACTGCAACCACCGGCCGCGGCCCCGCCTCCGGCCCTGGATGCCTACACGGGCTATTTCGCCACCCACCTCAAGAGCAAGAACTCAACGATATTCTGGTCGACCAATGTGGGGGTCGTGCCTTATCCGGGTTACCGCTACATCGGCTCTTCGAGCAGCAGCAACCTGTATTCGATCGACAACATCCTGGTGCGCGGCGGTGTGGCAGGGAACTTCACCATTGCCAACACCGTGGTCGGCATGCCGCTGAATGTGGTCAACCCAGCGCCTGGCGGTGCGCCCATGGGCGTGGTGGCCATCGCCAGCGATTTCCAGGCCCCTCCGCTCGGCTGGCCGCCATCACCGGCACCGGCATTCGCCGCGGGTGACCGACAACGTTTCCGTGGCTGGAGAAACATGGGGCACATCCGCTCCACCAGCGATCACCTGGCCCTGTTTGTGACGGTCTGAATCAAGGAGAAGACAGATGGCCAACAACCCACTGAGCAATCTCGCCGCGGCACTGACTCGCGATGCCGGCGCGCCGATCCTCCTCACTCGTGACTACCTGATCGCAGGCCTGGCGGATGCCAGCGTCAGCGTTTCCGCCAGCCTGGACAGCGACCTCAAGGCGGCCTTCCAATCGACTGTCGCCGGGTTGTCGATAAGCCTGACAGCGCAAAGCGTGCAACCGCTGAACCCCACCAGTCAGACGTTCAAGGTCACCGGAGTCAGTGCACGTTTTCTGCAACAGGACGTCAAGCAGGGACTGGTGCTGACCTTCGGCCTGCGGGGCAGCGTCGGCGCGCAGAGCCTGAGCCTGGAGATCGTCACCACGCCAGCCAGTTGGGGCTGGTCCGATCTGTCGACTTTTGCCACCGGGATCCCCTTCAAGTGGGCCGGGATCAGCAACGCGGTGTTCACCTTCAATGACAGCCTGGGCCCCTGCCAGGGCTTTGCCGCCAACCTGACGCCGCCCGCCCAGCTCAGCAACGCGGTCGCGGTGGTGCAGAACCTGGGGTTTCCGACCCTTGCCCTGCCCTTTACCGGCAGCATGGATTTCGCCAAGGTCGACGGGGTCGACATCTTCATGCCGACCACCACCCTGCAGGCGCCGTTCCTCGGCCCGGACAGCGGCTTGAAGCTGTTGTACCTGAGTGTCGACGCGCCGGTGTTCGGGTTGATCATCGGCCCACCGGAGCTACAGGACGGCGACGATCCTGCGGAGGCCTTCTACGACCAGCAAGTCAGCCTGTACTTCGGCCTCGACCTGAGCCTGACTGACCAACGAGGTCAGTCCATCGACTACCAGATGCGCGCCTTGGCCCAGATCAACAATGGTAGCGCTTTCAATTTCTACCTCGGTCACAGCGACGACGGCAGCGCCCTGCTGACCCCGGCCACGATCATCGGTCTGCTGGACAACAACGGCAGTTTTTTCACCGGGACCCCACCGGTACTGCAGCAGTTTCTGTCAGGGATCGGCCTGCGCAGCCTCAGCCTCAGTGGTGTCACCAGCCCCAGCCTGGCCCTGAGCAGTGCCAGTGTGACCCTGGGCGCCGACCCTACGGTGATCAACATCGAGCACCCTTGGGTTCCCTTGCAGGACCCAACCAACCAGCTGGTTTTCGGCGTCACCGATTTCGAACTGGTGTGGGGCATCAACTTTCTGCCAAAAGGCAGTACCCAGAGCTTTTTGTTCCAGACCCAGTTCCTGTTGCTACCCGAGGTGTTCAAAGGCAAGACCACCGCAGAAAACGGCCTGTTCTTCGTCCAGTTCAACTCCGACCTCCAGTTGCTCGCACGCTTCGACGGCACGGCCAATCTCAACGACCTGATTGCCACGCTCACCCTGGACTTGATCCACATTCCCAAGGGGTTTGTCGATGCCTCGCTGTCCGACGTCGGCCTGAGCCTTGACGTCGGCGCCAAGAGCTACGCCTTCAATGCCGGCTTCGAACTGGACCTGAATCTGTTCACGCTCGGCGGCCAGCCAATACTCTCGGTCACCGACGGCCAGCTCTATATCAGGGCCACCACCCCCACCAGTGCCAGCGGTGTCGCCAATACCCCGCCGGTCACCACTTACCAGGCAGGCATCGGCGGACTGGTCGGCATCGGCCCGTACTTCGCCAACGTCAACGTCGACTATGACGGTACCCAGACCCCGGCCACCTGGAAAGTGGCTGCCCGACTGGCGCAACCGGTGGATGTGCAACAACTGGTCAGCCAGTTCCTCAGCTTCGGTGGTGCCTTCACATTCCCGGATTTCCTGCCCGGCACCCTGCTGGTCAACACCCTTGAGGTCGACGCCAGCCTCGCCACCGGCACCACCCCGATCGACCGCTACACCGTCGCCGGTAGCCTGCGCTGGACCTTCAACCTGGGCCAGGCCTTCAGCGTCGACACCCTGGCCACCCTGAGCCTGAGCTATGACGCCAGCAAACCCGTCCAACAGCAGTACAGTGGCAGCGCCACCACGCTATGGGATTTCAGTTTCCTCAACGACAGCGTGCTGCTGGGATATAGCTTTGCCCCCGACAATCAGGGCAGCAACGCCCAGTTGAGCCTTTCCTGGGAAGGCCTGACGGCGATTTATCAGGTCGACAAGAAAACTCTGACCTTCACGTTGAAAAACTGGAGCCTGGGGCGTCTGATCCAGAAACTCATGCAGTCCCTGGGCGATCCCTACTTCACGCTCGACTCACCCTGGGACGTGCTCAACCAGATTTCCCTCGACGGCCTGTCGCTGATCATCAGCCTGGAAACCAGCAACGGCAACACGCCGACCATCGCCGCCAAATACACCCTGGCGAGCAAGATCGACCTGGGTTTCATGAGCATCGACGGCCTGGTGTTCGAACGCAAGAAGGTCGACGGCGTCGACAAAATCACCCTGGGCATCGACGGCTCCTCGGTGTTCAAAGGCAACAATCCCCAGGAGCAACAGGACTGGAGCAACCTGCTGGATCCACAGAAAGGCCAGCCCGTAGACAAACTGCCATCGGTTCCGGGCCAGGGTACGGACTACTTCAGCCTGCCGTTGCTGGTGCTCGGCCAACGTGTAGCCATCAGTGGCTACGACAGCTTCGCCAACACCAAAGCGGTGATCGACGCCTTGAAGAAGGTGCCTTCGACGACCGGTTCCAGCAACCCGCTGAACCCTGGCGACAGCGGTACCAAGGGCACGCCGTACTACAACCGCAACAGCGACTGGCTGATCGCCGGGCAACTGTTGCTGCTCAAGACCGGCAAGGACTGGACCGTCGATCTGATGCTGGTGTTCAACGACCCCAACCTCTACGGTCTGCGCCTGGCGCTGGCCGGGGAAAAGGCCAAGGCGCTGGGCAATCTGGTACTCGACATCCTCTACAAGAAAATCACCGATGATGTGGGCGTTTACCAGATCGAATGGACCTTTCCCGACAGCATCCGCAACCTGAACTTCGGCGCAGTGTCGATCGTGCTGCCGGAGATCGGGGTCAAGATCTACACCAACGGCGACTTCTTCATCGACATCGGCTTCCCCTACAACCTCGACTTCACTCGCTCGTTCTCGATTTCCGCGATCGTCTATGGAGTACCCGTGTTGGGCGCCGGTGGTTTCTACCTGGGCAAGCTGTCGTCGGTCACCGCAACTCAAGTACCGAAGACCACCCAGGGCACCTTCGACCCGGTGATCGTCTTCGGCCTGGGCCTACAACTGGGGCTGGGCTACAACTTCGTCAAGGGGCCGCTCAAGGCCGGCTTCGCCCTGACGGTGTTCGGCATCCTGGAAGGCACCATCGCCGCCTTCCACGCCTATCGTCCGTCCACCGCACTGGTCCCGGCCAACAGCAGCGTCCAGGACGACTACTACTTCAAGATCCAGGGCACGGTCGGGGTCATCGGCCTGCTCTACGGCAGCATCGATTTCGCCATTATCTCGGCGGCGGTCAATGTGCGCATCACACTGTCGCTCTCCCTGACCTACGAGAGCTACAAGCCAATACCTATTGCCGCCCGCGCCACGGTGGAAGTCAGCGTCAAGGTCAAGATCGACCTGGGGCTGTTCAGTTTCAGCATCAGCTTTTCATTCCATGCCGACGTCTCGGCACGTTTCGAGATCAATGCCCTCAACAGCGGCCCGGCCCCCTGGGCCGAGCCGACCCTGCAGCTGGCACGCCAGGCCCGGCATCTGCAACTCGCCAGCCAACGACGGGCCACCACGCCCAAGGCAATGTCGGTGTCGCGCAGTGCAACCAAACCGGTATTGAACCTGTACGCGACACCGCAATTCACCGTGATATGCAACGAGGGCGTGATCAGCTACAGCGGCCAGCAAGGTGCTTTTGTGTTCCTGTTGACCATGGACGCACCGTCCCCGACTCAACAGACACGGCAGGCGGATGGCTCCAGCAGTTTCGAGCGCCTGTGCGCCGATTACCTGCCGTGGCTGATCGGCACCCTGGGTTCAGCCAGCAGCGACCGGGACACCCTGGCCGACATCCTCGGCACCCTGGTGGACAAGGCCCTGTTGGAAGTGGACATCGAACGCCTCGCCGACTTGGCCAATCCGCCGTTCGGCATCAGCGAGTTATTGACGTTCCTGTCGTCCTTCGACGTCAGCATCACGTTGCCCGACGCCACCAACCAGGCGCAGATCAAGCAGGTGCTGGAAGCCGGTTCGGTGCTGTTCCCGGTCTTCGACGGCCTGTCCCTGGAGGTGCCCCTCGCGAACGCTGGTAGTGCGACCTTGGACTTTCTCCAGTACGTGGGCACTAACAGCACCTACCGCAGCAACGTCGCGCAGTTGTTCAAGGAACTGGCGGCCGTTGTCACGTCCAAGGACGACAGCCGTCCGCCGGCACTGCGGGCCACGGGCGATGACAACGAATCCATGGCCGCCGTGATTTTTACCGATGCCTTCATGGTCATCGGCCGACAGCTGTTGCAGGTCGCCCTCAATGCCTTTGACGATTACGCCTATGCCACGGCGAACGGCAACTCCATCGAACAGATCCTGCAATGGACCAATGACGCTCGTGGCAACAGCCTGACCCTGGACGATATTGTCCGGCCCAACGCCGAAGTCGCCTTGACCCTTGGGCTGACCCTGAATATCCCGCTGCCCGCCTATACCCTGCAAAGCAGCGACACCCTGGCAACCGTCGCACGGGCCTGGTCCGACAGCGCCGTGCCAGCACGTTGGACGACCACCGCCCCGGGATTGATCCTGGCCAATGGCAACTCGACGGTGATCGCCGCCAATCAACTCATCAGCCTGTTGGTGGGCAACGACATTCACCAATACACCACCGGCCCCGGGGAAACCTTCAACAGCCTGGCCAGGGCCCTGGGTGTCGACCTGCCAGTGCTGGCCCAGGACAGCGCGCTCTACGACATGGCCGGCCTGCTGTTGCCCGGCCAACCGTTGCTGCTGCCGACCCTGGCGTACCAGACCGCCGCCGGCGACAGCCTGAACAGCAGTGGCGCACGCTTTGGCGTGAGTGCCATGACGCTGTTCAGCGACCCGCTGTCCGGCAATTTCAGTGTCGGGCCACTCTTCGCCACGCCGCAGATCACCCTGACCACGCTCAATAGCCTCTTTACCGAGGACCTGTGGACCGTGGTCGTGGGCACCGATCAACTGGCCCAATTGGCAGGCATGCTGTCGCGTTTCCTAGCCTATGGCCTGCGCCTGCCGTCGAACCCGGCGGGCATGGGTGGCCTGAGCCTGAGTGCGCAGTTCCTCTACCCAAACAACCAGAGCGCCTATGGTCTCTATCAACTGACCGGCCAGCAGTTCCCCACGCCAACCGACCAGGTGCCCGGCACCGACTTCCCCATCAGCTTGAGCCGGGCCGCCAGCAGTCATGGCGTCGACTTGTCGTTCGTGCAGATCGCCGGCGGCAGCAGCGGTTCGATGAACCTGAACCAGGCCTACAGCAACCTGTCCGTGGTGCTGGCCTACGCACAACAAGGCAAGTTCCAGCCGGCACCGAGCATCAGCCTGCTGCCGACGGTGGCCCGCAGCCCGAAAGACTATGCAGTGAAAAGCGTGTCCCTGTGGTCGACCGCCGACCTCCAGCAGTTGCGTGACCTCTGCCAGCCGGGTCTGCGTGCCTCAACCGAAGAGGCCCCCAGCGTCCAACCCATGCTCTGGTCCCTGCCGGATGGCCTGGTTCGCCTGATCAATCAGCGGGTGGGCAGTCTCGCCACGCAACTGCCCGATCTCTCGCAGCAACTGCCCTACTTGCCGGCCTTCACCCCTTGCGAAGTTTCAACCGACCCCGCGACCCTGGAAACCACCCACCGCGAAATAGCCTCCTACAGCTATGCGACCCGGGTCGACTTCACCATCAAGCGGCTGCCCCAGGCCGAGCCCGACGTCATCGCCAGCAGTGGTAGCAGCGTGTCCTATACCTACCAACTGCTGGGTCCTTCGGCCACCGATGCACAGTTGCTGGAACGCCTGTTGAGCGCAGTCGACGAGTTGGGTACGTCAATCATCAGCGGCCAGTTTCTGCTCATGCCCCAAGGCAACGCCAAGGCCAGCAACCTGCTGAGTCAGGCCCAGAGCGACTTCCTCGCGTTCCTGACCCAGACCAACCTGTCGACCGAGACCAACCCGCCACCCGACTTGATGGCCCCGCGCATGGCCGACGACGCCGGGCCGCGCGGCATCCTCAATCCACCCCAGGAAGTGGTAAAACTGCTCTGGGAACTGTCCACCGTCCGTTCGGGCGGCTACTACCTGAGCTATTACGACGTGATCGCCAGCAGCGGGTTGCCCGACGGGATTTTCGACGACAGTGGCACCGCGACCCTGACCCTGGTGGCGACCTATCCGAGGGAGGCCCTGCAAGGCCGCCTGTGCAACTTCATCAACGCCTTTGTCACGACCGATACGGTGATCCAGCAAGGCAGCCACATGACCCTGCGCTCGGCGAGCACCGTCAACCCCAGCCAGCCGACCCGCGCCAGCGACAGCCTGGAAAGCCTGGCGACGTTCTACGGTATCGGCTCCGGGCGCATTGCCGAACTCAATCCGGGCGCGACACTGACCACCCACGCACAGGTGCCGATCGACGGCATCATTCACTTGGTGACACCGGCGGACTCCACCGCTGGCAATGGCCAGCCCGCGGCCATCCTCGACAACCTGGCCCGCTACTACTCGGTGGGGGCGTTGCAACCGGTCACCGCCGCGCAGATCGCGGCCCTCAACCCCGGCGTCAGCGCCGCCAGCAGCGTGGCACTGTTCATCCCGGCACTGGTCTATCTCGTCGACGGCAGCCTTGCACCGGGCAACAGTCTGCAATCCCTGGCCGACTATTACGACCTCGATCTCGATGCACTGGCGGTCGGCGCCGAGCGGGTACCCGGGTTGCTGGTCAGCGGCAGTACATTGGCCCTCGACACCCGGACCTTCGATTTGCAAGCGGTATTCAACCAAGGCAATGCCGCTTTCAGTGTCCTACGCGACAACCCGCCACCGGTGGACTCACCGAGCGTGGACCCGGACGGCTATGCCAATGCCTACCTGTACAACCTTTACTCGGTGCTGTCCGCCGGCATCGACGGCTCGCCCTGGTTCAGCGCCAGCGACCTGGCCCTACCCTTCGGTCCGCAGCGGCCGGACAGCGGCACGGATGAACTCGAGGCGCAAATCCATCGCCGGGCCATGCGCAACCCGCAGAGCCGGCGCGAGGCCCTCAATGCCCTGGCCGACGACAGCCAGTACAACTATCAGCAAACCCTTGGCCTGGCCCGGCGCGCCACCAGCAACGCCGCCCCGCAGCCCACAAACCCAGGACTGCCGGCCGCCTCCGACAATCCCTATCGAGGCGTGGGCAGCTTCGCCCAGGTCAACCTCTCCTGGCTGGACATCTTCGGCAACATCACCGTGACGCCTTTCCAGCAACCGCCGGCCGGCTACAGTGGCAGCCTCAACCATCCACCGCTGCCGTTACGCTACAACGATCGCCTGATTGCCCTGTCGGCCTGGCCCAATACCCGCAGCTTCTACACCTATGAAGCCGCTGCCGGTGGCGCGCAACTGGTCATCAGCCTGAGCCTGGACACCTCCAGCTACGACCCGGCCAGCGGCGGCGACATCAAGGTCCAGGCCGGCAAGGACCTGGAAATGTTCAGCCTGATCTACTACCAGTTGAACCAGTCCTACCAAGGCTTGAGCCTGCCTTGGTGCCAGGGCCGCGCCGTCAGCGTGGAACTGGTCAACAGCCTGTTCGCCCAGCCACTGAGCCGGCTCGACGACAGTCAATCGCAACCGTTGCTGGACTACATCAACGGGGTGATCCTGTACCTCGGGCAAGTGGTCCTGGGCGCCACTGCAACACCACCGGCCACCGTGCGCTTGTGCCTGGCGGTGGATATCGATAGCCTCGCGCCCGGCTCGATCCTGCCCCTGAGCCTGACCCTCAGCCTGCGTCGGGTCTCGACCCTGGTCGCGCCGGATGTCGCCGGCCTGGAGGGTGGCGTGGCGGTGACCAGCACACTGCTGCCAGTCCCCGATCCACTGACAGCCAGCACCAGTGGCTACAGCTTGTTCGCCGCGGCCTTCGAGGCGCTTTTCCAGCGCTCAGGCGCCTGGCTGACACGGCTCGGCAGCGGCACCGCAGACCCCGGCAGCACACCGGACGGACGCAGCCAGACCCTGTGGGCCACCCGTTTCGCCTTGCAGGATGGCGCGGTCGGCATTCGCTACCGCCTCGATCCGGCGCCGGGCTACTTCGCGGCCCGACCAATCGCCAACAGCCTGACTTCGGACAGCGTGCAGATCGCCCCCACCTACCGGCCGGACCAGCCGTTCCCTGGCAATGACCTGGCGACACTCAACCTCACCGGCGTCGATCAGAACCTCTGGTTCGAGACGGCGCTCAAGGCCATCGATGGCTTCCTGTCACCGACCTATGCCCCCTCGGTGTTCCTGCTCGACACCCTGCTCGGCAGCAAGGACCCGCTCAAGGACGGTAATCTCGGCAAGATCCTCAGTGCCAAGCAGACCCTGGCTGACGATATCGCGTCCACCATAGAACCGGTGCTGTCGGCAGGTCCGCAAGACGGAGAGACCCGGGCCGCGGCGGGTGAAAAACTGCGCCAGACCCTGCTCAACCAGCTGTACTCGGCCTATAGCACCACCGCCATCGTCGGCTTTTCCGTGCAAGGCAGCGCGACCGACCAAACGTTGTCGTTGTACGGCCAGCCGACCGTTTCAGGTTCCAGTCAGTCCACGGCCGGCACCGGGAACGACAACTACGCCTTTGGCAGCGGTCGCATCGGCTTGCAGGCATCGGCCGGCGAAAGCGCTCTGGCGTTTGTCTTCAATTCCCGCAACGAGGCAGCAAGGAGCTATGTGCCGCTGGAGCTGGAATTGCAGATCAGTCACCTGGAACACGACATGGGCAGTGTCCCTGGGATCAGCGGCTACACCCAATCGAACTGGATTTCCCTGATCTCCGGGCCGTTGCGAATCCCCTTGGCTGGAGGGCAGACCATGAACCTGCCGGTGCTGCTGCGGGCCTTGCCTGAACCGCCGACGATCCAGGGCCAGACAGCGACAGCCTGGGCACAGCCGCTGCAAAGTGCCTCGGACCTGAGTAAGTGGACCTACGCTTTCGAATCGCTGTTTCGCGGTACCGCCCAGGACAGCCTCAACGTCGCCATAGCCCTGAACACTCCAACGCTCAACAGTCCGCTGCGCAGCACCGGCAAAAGCCTGGTCACCGCATTGGCCCAGTTCGTCACCGTTTATCCGAGCATTGAAGTGGCCATGCAGCAGAGCCTTACCGGGATCGATGTCGGCCAGCCGACCGATCTGCAAATCGCTGAGGCCCAGCATGCAGTGGAGGCCTTCGTGTACATCGTCCAGGAGGTCACCGATGCCTACCATGCCTGGGCCAGTCCGATCCTGAGCAAAACTGCGTTTGTGCCACCCCAAGCCCTGACCTGCGCGTTCAGCCAGGTGCTCGCCCCGGTGACGATCGATGGGCAAGAGGTGGCCGAAACCCTGCTGCTGGACGTGACCATCAACGATGTGACAGCCAGCTACGATCCACGCACCGGCCGAATCAGCGCCACCCTGGCGCAATTGGACGAGGTCAGCCTGCCGGCCCCACGGGTGGAAATAGATCCGACGCAATACGAGGCGGTGAGCGTCGTCGATCCGGACAACCCCGGGTTGATCGCCTACCGCTATCAGCTCAAGGGCGTCCTGCCAGTCCAGTGGCTCGATTACGAGCAAGCGCTGCTGGTCAACGAGCGTCGCACCAGCCTGCCGGCCCTCAATGTGTTCGATCATCAGGACGCCTGGGCTTCGCTGTCGGTGGAGCGCAATCGCATCCTGTTCCCCGCCGCGGACATCGGTACCCTGCGGACCAACCCGCTGTTCCGCTTTTCCACCCCGATCGTGCGCTTTGTCGACAGCATCAGCCCCCATATCACCCAAGGCAGTTTCTCCCTGGACACCCTGACAGTGGCGAATGCCAGCCTCGTCGATTACCTGGAAGTGTTTTTTGCAGCCCTGGGTTCGGGCAGCAACGGCACCACGGTGCAGGTGGGCATGGAGGGGCGCTACAGCTACGACATCGCCGGCCAGGGGGTCGTCGCACGTACAGTGCTGCCAGCCGCGCTGATGTTGCCGGTGGCCACGTCGCTGAACAGCCCGCCCGCCTTCACCAGCACGTTCAGCCAGGCCATAGATCGCTGGCGCCTGGCCGAACAGGTCACGGTCCAAGGCAACGCCCGGGTCGACCTGACCCTGCGCGCTTTCAGCGCCGACGACCCCGCCCAACTGGCACAGGGTGCATTGGCCTCGGACAACCAGCCGCCGTTGCTGAGCATCGAAAATCTTTGGGTATCGGCCAGCAAGGTTCCCCCGGGACAAGGAGGTCTATGAGACGAAAACGCACCGCGCACGGTTGATGACATTGACAGGCCTTAACTCAAACATATTGGAGTACACCTTATGAACGGACACACCAATCCCTCCTTTGCCGAAGCGACGCCGTTGGGGGCGTCTGACGTGCAATTCATCAATGACCTGCATGAGCTACTGGAGCGCCATGGCAACCTTGATCGCTTCGGACTCTGCCTGCTGCATGATCACTTCGCGGTTGCCGACGACGAGATTCTCCTTGAGTGCAACGATCACGATGCCCGCACCTTGCACCTGGATGTGGTCAAGCGTGCGACCCTGCCAGAAAGCAAGTTCACCAGTTGGCGCATTGGCGGGTCCCGGGCCGAGGCGTTGACCGCGTGCGCCATGGACAAGTGCAAGGTCGAAGCCTTGACTGCTTGCGCCATGGACAAGTGCAAAGTCGAAGCCTTGACCGCGTGCGCCATGGACAAGTGCAAAGTCGAAGCCTTGACTGCTTGCGCCATGGACCACTGCAAAGTCGAAGCCTTGACTGCTTGTGCCATGGACAAGTGCAAGGTCGAAGCCCTGACTGCCTGCGCCGATGACCACTGCAAAGTCCAGGCGCTGACCGCCTGCGCCATGGACAAATGCAAGTAACGCCAGCCCCTGCTGATGGCCAGTGGCGGGCACGGGAAGCCGACAGGCTCCCGTGCTCGTCCTGGCTCGCACAGTTTTACGCGCGCCGTCACGGTGCCTTGGTAGGCAGTGGCACCGCCGCGCTGGAACTGGCGCTACGGCAATTGGGCGCCACGGACGATTGGCGGGTGGCAGTTCCGGCGGCGACCTGCCATCAGGTGGTGGCGGCGGTCCTCAATACCGGCGCGGTGCCGGTCATTATTGAAAACGGTGCCGAGTTACTGCTCAGCAGCGCCGCCCTGGAAGGCCATCAGAGCAGCCTGGATGCGGTAATCGCCGTTCATCAATACGGTTTACCTTGTGATATCCCGGCCCTGCGTCGACAGTTAGGGCACCGGATGCCAATCATCGAAGACAGCGCCGGCGCCTGGGATCTCAATCGCCCTGGCGCTTCACGGGTGGTGACCTCCCTGGGAAGCGGGAAACCGCTGGATATTGGTGGCGGCGGAGCACTGTTCGGTGACATCCCGGTGGATGTCGATATCGACGTGTGGTCGCCAGGCCAACGTTCGCGGCCACGCCCGGCGTCTAGCCCGCCCCTGTCGATCCATGCCCTGCCCGCCCTGATGCAGGCCGTCGCAACGGCCCAGGCACGAACCCAACGGCTGCGGCAGCAGGTGCCCGAGTTATTGGTACGGCTGCGTCAGTATGGCTTGGACCCTTGGGTCAGCCAAGACGGGTTGGCGCCGAGCTGGCAGTTCATCCCGATCCGCACCCGCGATGCCCGTGTGTTCGAGCACCTGCGCTACAGCCCTCATGCCGATCTCCTTGGCGTCTGTGCCCCAGCCGCCCGTGCATTGCGGGAATTACCCATGCTTGGCACTCGTACAGAGGTGGCCCATGGACCGAAGCCCACCTTGGACCTGCACCGCAACTGGATATTGCTCGATCCCCAGGCCGCCCTCGATCATCCGCAGCATCTGGCGGCCTGGGCCGGAGACCTTCGATGAACTCACCCGTCCATGACCTGGCCCAGCCCTTCACTATCGGCCCGAGAGTGCAGCACCTTGGCGACTATGCCGACAGTGGCCAGGCCTTGCTCGAAGAACAACTGCTTGGGGTGGCCAACGCCCGGGTCCTGTTCGCCAACTATGCAGTGATTCGGGCCGATTTTGGCGCTCTCTGGGGATCGTGCGCAGACACGTCCGGGCACGCCGAGATCGACCGTTGGCTGCTGCACAATGCGGCCTTTATCTCCAGCAGCCAAGCCGCAGCGCAAGGCATCAACACCCCGATTGCCCTCGACGACCGCCACGTGCCAGCCTGGCGTCCGCCCCGTTACGGCAGGGCCGCGGTGCTTTGCTTGCCCTTCAGCGACCAGGTGCTCTTCGACGTCAAGGGCATCGGTGTTCCACCGGATGAAGCCCCTGTGCTACCTCACTCCAACGGTTTGCTGACCCTGGCCGAAGCCATGCATGAAGTGCTGATGGAACACCTGGTATTGGCGGCCATGACGCATGCAAAAGAAGCAATCACTCCGCTGCCGACCTATGCCGTTATTGACCTGGGCTTCGATGCTCTGTGGCATGACGGTCGGCCACCTGAACCCGCAGTGTTGTTATTACGCCGACCTTGCACCCGTCCGCGCTGCCAGTGGCAACGTTACTGGCAAGGGGCCGAACTGGCAGGTGCCCTGATGCAGACCGAACTGCTGCTCAGGCGTTATGGCCTGACGGCCAGCAGCTGTGGCGCGGTTCGCTTTCAGGTCAGGCATGAAAACGGGAAACTGCAGGTGCAACGCGACGGCGCAGCACTCAAGGTCAGCAACCCGGTGACCAAGACGCTGGCACAGATACTGGCGAACAACCAAGGCAAGCCGCTGGTGATCGACGGCGTCAATGTGCAACTGGCCGGGCAGTCCAGCGCCAACCCACTGCAATTGCAGATCATGGACTTCGGCCGCTATCGTTTTGCCGAGCACTTCGACCATCACCTATACGCCTGGATCGACGCCGACTACCAGAATCTCAATGGCCTCCACCTGGCGCCTGACCACCCGCATTACATCCAGCCAGACCCGCTGCTCAGCTTGGCAAAAGTCGTCGAAGGGACGGCTTTCGCCGCCCTCCAGCAACACGTCCGAAACTTTCGCCAAACACCTGGGGCCGATGATCTGTGCCAGGCTTTACGCGCCGTCCTGGAGGACGCCTGCCGGACCTTGCATTCAGTTCCCTGACGCCGATATCACGCCAGCACCGCCGCGCTCTAAGCCACCTTGAAGCGATTGACCAACTGTTGCTGATACTCGGCCAGGCGCGCCAGTTCCTGGCTGGTGATTGCTGTCTGTTCGGCACCGGCGCTCACCTGGATCACCAGATCATTGATCTCATTCACGTTGCGATTGATGTCCTCGGACACCGCGCTCTGCTCTTCTGCAGCGGAGGCGATCTGAATGTTGCGGTCGCTGATCGTCGCCACGCCTTCGGCGATCTCCACCAACAACTCGCCCGCTCGCTCGACTTTGCTCGCGCCATCCTGGGCCTTGCCCAAAGTCTGCTGCATGGACAGGGCCGCACGATCGGAGCCGGCCTGCAGATTGCTGATCATCTGTTGAATGTTGCCCGTGGACTCTTGGGTCTTTTGCGCCAGCGTACGCACCTCGGACGCGACCACCGCAAACCCGCGACCATGGTCACCGGCCCGCGCCGCTTCGATGGCCGCATTGAGCGCCAGCAGATTGGTCTGTTCGGCAATGCCGCGAATCACGTCGAGCACCGAGGAAATGGCATCGCTTTCAAGCTTGAGATCACCAATGATCCCCGCGGTCTCTTCGGCCTGCCCGGACAATTGGCGAATCAAGCCGATGGTGCTTTCGATCTCCACCCGACCTTGTGCCGTACTGATATTGACCTGCTGCGACATGTGCGCCGCATCGTTGGTACTTTGCGCCACCTCGCGCACCGTGGCGCTCATCTGATTGATCGCAGTGGCCACCAGCTCAGTGCCTTGGCGCTGCTGCTCGACACTCTCACTGGTCTGGACTGTCACCGTGGAAGACTCTTGCGCTGCGGTAGCCACTTGCGCCGTGGCATTGCCGATTTCCTGCACGACCCCGCTGATCTCTTGCGCCATGCGGTTGAGGTTGCGCGAGATCTGGCCGAACTCATCCCGGCCGTCATAGGTGGCCCTGGCGGTGAGATCACGCTGGGCCAGATCATTCAGGACGCGGTTCACATCGCGCACCGCCAAATCGATCATGCGGATGATCACATACGACAGCACCGTCACCGCAAGCAATGCCACGACGACCGCGCCGATGGTCAGCCACAATGCACGGTTTGCTTCATCGCGCTCGTGGATCGCCAGGCGGCTAACGCTTTCACCCAGGGCTTGTTCCACCTGGCTCATCATGTCGATGCGCTGAGTGGAGAGTTCAAACCAGGCCTCCGGCTTGATGCCCAGCGGCTGCCCCAATGGCACCTCGAATGCCAGGTGTTGCAACTTGTCGACTTCAACCGCAGCGGGTTTCAGCATTTGATCAGTAAATTGTTGAAGTAATCCTGGCTGGGCCTTGCGACGGAACCCGTCGGAATAAGCGGAGAACTCGCCGAGATTGCGGCTAAAGCGTGACAATAACGCCTCATCGAAATGGTCCTGGCTGAACACCAGACCGAGCACGACCCGTTCACGTCCGGCCCGCTCTTTCATCTCGATAAACTGATTAAGGGCACCGAGCGCATGGACAATGCTTGCGTTGTTGATCGTCGCTTCCAAAGAGTGGGTGTAACCGATGAGCGCTTGAATGATCTCGGTATAACGAACACCCGACTCGGTGCTGCTGATACCCAACTTATCAACTTGCCCGCGAATGGCGGGCAACGCGTCCAATGCCCGCAGGACATTGTCCAATTGCGTGCTGCCCGACGCAGACAACCGGCGCACCACCTCGACCGAGGTATTGGCATCCTGGCGCGCCTGGGACATCCGTTCGCCCATGGACTTGCCGCCACTGCCCAGGAAGACCCCACTGGCCCCGCGCTCGCGCTGCAATACCGTGATCAGTTGACTCAACTTCTGCGCCGTGGCGCTGGCAGTCACAGTGGTGTTCATATCGCGTAGTGTCTTGTAGTTATCCACTACAAAGACCCCGGCCAACGTAAGGAACCCCAACAAGGGAAGTAACAGTATCAATAAAAGTTTCAGACGCAGCGGTGCATTCCTGAGCATTTCCGTTCAAGCCTCATTTCATACTGAATTAGTGATGCGTGAACTTATTGTAAAACCGCTGTTATACACGCTGATCCTGAACGATCTTAACGCAATACCAAATAGCCATCACCCCTGATCTTGCACCGCTTGGCACTTATATCGGCCCCGAGGCTGGAATTTGTATTTGCCTTGATCAAGATCAAGCACTCGACAGATAACGGTAAGTATTCGGTAAGAGAAAGTTCTCGACGATGGGCGTGCATTCATCCTGTCCTGTTGGAGAACTCAATGCCTTTGCGCTTAGCCGTTTCGACAATCCCGAGTGTGTTCCTGCTCGCCGTGGCCACTTCAGCGCTGGCCGCACAGGCGACCGAGTCTGATAAGGCCGAACCGTCTTCGTCCTGGGGACTGGGGGTCGGCGCAATCAGCAGCCAGCAGCCCTATACCGGCATCGATCGTGACAACAAGGCGATACCGCTGATCTACTTCGAGAACGAATACCTGCGGGTGTTCGGTCCAAACGCCGAGGTCAAGCTGTCCCAACTCGAGATCGGCGACACCCAGCAAATCGATTTCAGCCTCATGGGCCAGTACGACTTCAGTGGCTACGACGCTGACGACGCGCGGGTCTTCGATGGCATGAGCGACCGCAAAAGTGGCTTCTGGGCGGGGGCCAAAGTGGAGTGGCACACCGGTCTGGTGGACGTGCGCGCCGAGTGGCTCTCGGACCTGTCGGGCAACAGCAAGGGGCAGCGCTTCAACCTGGGCCTGGAGCGAACCTGGCGGCTCGACGACCACATCACCCTCACGCCCCATGTGACGGCGATGTGGCAGGACAAAAAATACGTCGATTATTATTTTGGCGTGCGCAACAGTGAGGCCCGCATCGATCGTGCGGCCTATGATGGCAAGTCCGCCCTCAATACCGAATTTGGCGTCCGGGGAAACTACATGTTCGATAAACACCACTCTCTGTTCCTCGATATCAAAGCGACGAGCCTCGCCAGTGAGATCAAGGACAGCCCACTGGTAGACAGCTCTACCGAAAACAGCGCGCTGTTCGGCTACCTGTACCGCTTCTGATGAGCCGCATTCTGCTGGTCGAGGACCACGAACGATTGGCGCACCTGGTCTGCACGGGCCTGGCGAATGCAGGGATCGCCGTCGATGTGATCAACCGCATGGATGGCGCGTGGGCGGCCATCCAGCGTGTGCCCTACCAGGCGCTGATCCTCGATCGCGGCTTGCCGGACGGCGACGGGCTCGTCTTGTTGAAGCGTCTGCGCAGCGCCGGGCTTGGCATCCCTTGCCTGGTGCTCACGGCGCGGGATGCCCTGCATGATCGGGTACAGGGGCTCGATGCCGGCGCGGATGACTATCTGCCCAAGCCGTTCGCCATGGATGAAATGGTCGCGCGCGTGCGAGCGTTGCTGCGACGCCCCGTGGACTGTCGCCCACTGGCGCCCAGCCATGGCGACCTGAGCCTGCAACCCGACACCGGCAGCATGTGCTGTGCCAATGAAAGCATTGCCCTGGCACCGGCGGAAATGCAGATCATGTTGCTGCTGTTGCGCAAACCTGGAGAGATCGTCCGCCGTCAGACGATAGAGGCAGCAGGCTGGGGCTTGAGCGAGGCGGTCACGCCGAACGCCCTGGACGTGGCCCTTCACCGTATCCGCCGCAAGCTGCTTGCCATCGGCTCCCGCCAACGCATTGTCAACTTGCGAGGTCTTGGTTATGCGCTGCGCCAGGTCGACGTGGCTGAGTAGCCTCAGATTCAAGGTGCTGCTGGCTTATATTGCCGGCGTGGCGCTGAGCATCCTGCTGATCGTATTGACGGCGCTGGCCCTGGTCACCTCCCAGAGCGACATCCTGCTGGTCATGAACATGACCGAGCGCACCCAGGAGCTGGCGGAAAAACTCCAGTTCGATCCTGCTGGACGCCCGGTCGGATTCGATCGCAGCGAGGCCGATCGAATCTGGACCTATGAAAGCATGCAGCAAGACATCGGATACCGCGTGCTGGACGCCTCGGCAAACGTGGTCCTGGCGTCTACCGAAGCAAACTTCTGGCCGGCAAGCACCGCGCTGCATCCTTCAGATCACGAACCGTTCAAGTTCGAGCGCCAGGGCATCCTGATGTATGGCGCCACCGCGCCGGTCGAACACGACGGCAAGACCTGGTTCCTGCAACTTGCCGTCAGCGAACGGCTGATGGACCTCTTCCACGGTGCATTCGCGTTGCCATTCATGGGTGCCGGTATCGTCCTGTTCAGCCTGGTGCTGCTCTTCGTCTTTGCCGCCTGTGCCTATATCACCCTGGGCTATACGCTCAAACCCTTGCGCGAGGTGTCCGAGTCGGCCGCGGCGATCTCGCCTCGCTCCCTGCATTCACGCTTGCAGGTCAGCAGCGTACCGTCCGAAGTCGTGCCACTGGTGGACAGTTTCAATCGGGTCCTCCAGCGCCTGGAAAATGGCTACCGGATCCAGCAGGAATTTCTCGCGACCGCGGCGCACGAGCTCAAGACACCGCTGGCGCTGATACGCGCGCAAATCGAATTGATGGAGGACTGCCACGATCGCAACGCGCTGCTCAACGACGTGGCCCACATGACCCGTCAAGTCCAGCAACTGCTGCTCCTGACCGAAGCCAGTGAGGCCCAGAACTACCTGTTTGCCGAGGTCGAACTGACCGATGTAGCGAGGGAAGCCAGCGACTATCTGCAGCGCATGGCCGAAGCCGCCGAGGTACGCCTGGTGCTGGCGCAGGCGCCTATCTCTACTGACCCATGGCAGGCGGATCGCAGCGCCCTCTTCACCTTGTTGAAGAACCTGCTGGAAAACGCCATCCAACACGCCCCTCGAGGCACCGAGGTTCGAGTGGACATCGGCGCGGATCACCTGAGCGTACGAGACTGGGGCCCCGGGGTGGATCGGGAACAACTGCCGCACCTGTTCGTTCGCTTCTGGCGCGGGGCCCATCGCCGCGACCATGGCGCCGGCCTGGGCTTGACGATCTGTCAGGAAATCGCCCAGGCCCATGGCTGGACACTTTCTGCCAGGAGAGCCGAGCCTGGTTTGTTGCTACAGCTCTCGCGGCGGGAACATTGATCTACCAGCCGAGCTGCTTGTTGAAACCCAGGGCGTCATAGTAGTCGTGCTGCGTGATGATCTTGCCCTCCTTGAGCCGGATGAAACTCACCCCCTTGAAGCTGAGGGGGCGCTGGGTGGCCGGCGTCTCGGTGCTCCAAGGCCCGGTATTGTGTCCCTTGAATTCCCATTCGAAGGCAATGCTTTCACCGTTGACGATCGGCTCGCCCAGCATCGTCCATTGCAGATCCGGCACTGCGTGCATGAACACTTCGATCACCTGGGTCTTGGCATTTTCCCGGCCGACCTGCGGTGTCCCCACCGAGGCGTCGAGGAACTCGCCGTCCTCGGTGAAGTACTTCGCCGCAGCCTCCGCATCGCGAGCGTTCCAAGCTTTCATATAGTCATGGATCACACCCAGGGTATCGTTTTGACTGGCTGCCAGAACCCCATGGCTGGCCAGAATCAGGAGCAACCCAAACAGCATCGAATGGATTCGAGACATCATAGCGTTCACCCTTTTCTCATCAGAGGATTTGCCTGCCGCGCCCGGCGGCAGGCCGTCATGTCGCTTAGTTTTTTTTCCAGGCATCGGAAGCCGGGGCGGTACCTTTCTCGTAGGGGCGAAACAGGACCATGTAGACGAGGCCGACGAAGATCACGATGGCGCCAACCAACACGATGCCGTAGTTCACATACCACGGCGCGTCTGGCATACGCGGCCAGGACATATTGACGATGGCGAACAAGCCATAGCAGAGCGCAGCGATGTTCACCGGCCAGCCCCAACGTCCCAAGGTGAACTGGCCATTGGGTGTCCAGCCCCGGAGACGGGCGTACATCACACCCCCGACGATCATCTGGAATGCCAGGTAGATACCGATGGCGGCAAAACTCACCACCAGCGCGATGGCGTTCTGAAGATAGAAACCGACACACACGATGATCGCCGGCAGCACCCCGCAGACCATCAGGGCGGCGGTCGGCACATGGGTGGCCGGGGAGATTTTCTTCAGCACGCCACTGCCCATGAGCATCTCGTCTCGGGCGTAGGCATACAACAAGCGGCTGGCGGATGCCTGCAAGCTCAGCACACAGGAAACGAACGAAACCGTGATCACCGCCATGACCACCCGCGACATGACCGGACCGAACGCCGCGCCGAATATCGTGGCCATGGGGTCCTTGTCCTGGCCGGAAACAACGGCGGCAATATCAGGCACGGCCAGGATCAAGGCCAGGGCGGCAAAGATCGACGCGGCACCGCCGATCCAGATCGTCATTCGCATGGCCTTGGGGACTTGGCGGCTGGGATTGGGCGTTTCCTCGGCCACATCGCCGCACGCTTCAAAACCGTAGTAAAGGAACATCCCGGCCAGTGATGCGGCCAGGAAGGCCGGCCAGTACTCCCCATCGATGGAGATATCGAACGTGTCGAACAACACGCTCAAGGACTGGTGACGCTCAAAAATCAGCAAATAGCCGCCGATCAACAACGCCCCGACCAGCTCACACAGAAAGCCGAACATAGCCACCCGCGCCAGCAGCTTGGTGCCGCTCAGGTTCAACACCGTCGCAGTAGCGGTCAGGACCAGCGCGACCAAGGTATTGGTGACCGGCGACGGCTCGAAACCCAACAGGTTGGCAATGTAGGGACCGGCGCCCAGGGCTACGGCAGCAATGGTCACGCACAGGGAGATAGCGTAGATCCAGCCGACCATCCAGGCCCATTTTTTCCCCACCAGGCGACGGGCCCACGGATAGACACCGCCGGAGATGGGATATTGGGACACCACTTCGCAAAAAATCAGGCACACCAGCATTTGCCCGAACCCCACCAGCAGGTAGGACCAGAACATGGGCGGCCCGCCCGTTGCCAGGCACAGGCCGAACAATGTGTAGACGCCGACTACCGGCGATAGGTAGGTGAACCCGAGGGCAAAGTTCTGCCACAGGCTCATGCTACGTTCGAAACTCGAGGTGTACCCGAGGGCACGGAGTTGCTCCGCGTCCTGGTCCACGGCTGCCGTGGAGCTTATTGAGCTGTTCATTGCGCCATCCTTCAAAAAGGAATTCGTTGAGTAAGCGTCAAGCAGGCAGAACCATTCCACCCGTAACGTGGTTCACCAGAAATGCCTCAGAGCTGTATCCAGGTGGCCTTGATCTCGGTGTATTTATCGAAGGCATGCAGGGATTTGTCGCGGCCATTACCGGACTGCTTGTAGCCACCGAACGGCGCCATCATGTCGCCGCCGTCATACAGGTTGACCCAGACACTTCCGGCGCGAAGTGCGCGGGCCATGGTGTGGGCGCGCGACAGGTTGGCCGTCCAGACGGCTGCAGCCAGCCCGTAAGGCGTGTCGTTGGCGATGCGCACCGCATCCTCGGCTTCGTCGAATTCGATCACCGACAGCACCGGGCCGAAAATCTCTTCCCGGGCAATTGTCATTGAGTTGCTGACATTGTCGAACAGTGTCGGCTCCACGTAGCTGCCGCCGGTTTGCTCCAATGCCACGCGCCCTCCCAGCAACAACTGGGCGCCTTGATCCTGTCCTTGCCGAATGTGTTGCAACACCCCTTCCAGGTGGCGCGCGTCCACCAGCGCACCGACATTGGTGTCGGGATCCAGCGGATGGCCTGGCTTCCAGCCTTTTAAAGCCTCGACCACCATCGGCACGAAGTGCGCCTTGATGGAAGCCTGGACGAGCAAACGTGAACCGGCGGTGCACACCTCGCCCTGGTTGAAAGCAATGGCGGCCGCTGCCGCTTCGGCGGCTGCCTGTAGATCTGGGGCATCTGCGAAGACAATGTTCGGACTCTTCCCCCCCGCCTCCAGCCAAACCCGCTTCATGTTCGACTCGCCCGCATACACGAGAAGTTGCTTGGCCACTCGGGTGGAACCGGTAAACGCCAGCGCATCAACGTCACCGTGCAAGGCCAGGGCCTTGCCCACCGTGTGTCCATAGCCTGGCAGCACATTGAGCACACCGACCGGCAACCCTGCTTCCAGGGCAATCTGTGCGATACGAATAGCCGTCAGCGGCGAACGCTCTGAAGGCTTGAGAATCACCGAGTTGCCGGTCGCCAATGCCGGCCCCAATTTCCACGAAGCCATCATCAACGGGAAATTCCACGGCACGATGGCAGCGACCACCCCGACCGGCTCCCGCGTCACCAGCCCGAGCTGATCTACCGCCGTCGCGGCCACCTCATCGTAGATCTTGTCGATGGCCTCCCCGCACCAGCGAATGCTATCGATGGCGCCGGGCAGGTCGACCGCCAGCGAGTCGGCGATCGGTTTGCCCATGTCCAGCGTTTCCAGCAGTGCCAGCTCTTCGGCGTGAGACTGCAAGAGGTCGGAAAAACGCAGCATGACCGCCTTGCGCACTGCCGGTGCCTGACGCGACCAAACGCCGGAGTCGAATGCCGCCCGGGCGCTGGTCACGGCCAGCTCGGCGTCCGCGGCATCGCAACTTGCAACCAGGCCCAACAATCGCCCGTCCACAGGACTCACGCATTCAAAGGTAGCGCCTGAACTGGCAGGCCTGTATCGCCCGTCGATAAAGGCACGGCCCTCGATGTCCAGCGCCTTGGCTCTGGCTTCCCATTCTGCTCGGGTCAAGTGACTCATGATTGAAGTGCTCCTGGGTTCGGATGAATGCGATCTCGGCTTGCTTAAACATATGGAACCATATCTTTTAATCCATGAGAACCCCAGGAAAACCAAATTCAGCCAGGTTTTTTTGACTTTAACGCCTTTTCGCCCCTAGAATTCCGCGCCAATGGCCCCTGAAAATGCCTTTGAACTATGAAATAGAATTTTTTGAGTCCAGGCGTCGACGACGCCGCCAATGAATGAAACGACCATGAGCCCTACATCAAGTCTCATACGCCTCAGTCAGGAAGGGAAAACGGAATCCGTCACCCGCCGCCTGGTTGAAATGATTGACCTGGGGTTGCTGGTCGAAGGTGAACAGCTCCCCAGCGAAAGCACCCTGGCCACCCAACTCGGCGTCGCCACGGTCACCCTGCGCGATGCGTTGGCTGCCTTGCGAGAGCGCGGGGTCATCGAAACCCGGCGTGGACGCAACGGCGGCAGCTTTATCTGCGCCGCCCCACAAACCACCGATCAGGCGTTGTTCGATCAATTGCGTGAAATGAGCACGCTTGAATTGCGTGACCTGGCCGACGAGCACGCAGCCATTTCAGGCGCCGCCGCCCGCTTGGCAGCCCAACGCTCCGGCCCTGAGCAACATGCGCGGCTGGGTGGCTACATCGATGCGCTGGCCAAGGCACAAGAACGTCTGGAGCGCCGACGTGCCGACGCCAGGTTCCACATCGAAATTGCCGTGGCGTCGCAGTCGGTACGGCTGACCCACAGCGAGGCCCGCTTGCAGGCGGAACTGGGGGAGTTGTTATGGTTGCCATTTGATGAGCAACCGGATCCCCAAGTGATCGAGCGGGAACACCGGGCGATTCTGGAGGCCATCATTGCGAACGATGCCAATCTGGCGGGGGCACTGGCCGAAGCCCATGTTGCTCGCGGCGTCCGGCGTTTGACCGCCATACGCTTGCAGCAGATGGCGCAAGATGCCTGATGACTGGAACAGATCTTGCTCGACAACTGACTCCAAACACCGCCCGACAGCCTGTCCGTGTCGCCAGCAAACACCGCACTGTCCCTTCCGAGGCATGAGTTAGAGCCATGGATAACGAAATGTCAGCAAATGGGTTATCCCAATGCGCAACGTTGATCAACGCTTCCATTGGTAACGTCTTCAAGGGTCTCAACGACCTGGGCGCCCAGGTATCGAGCATTTGGGAACGGCAACGGTGCAAGACCAGGCGCCCCAATCAACGCGACCTCAAGCCATTGTTGGCTGGCGTCCGGCAGATCCTTGACTCCGAGAGTCTCAAGTTTCATGGCGCTGGCGTGGTTTTCGCCCCTGGTGAGCTGGAAGATTGCGAGATGCACCTGCAGTGGTGGTGCCGGACCCAGAACGAACAAGTCCAGCCTTTGCAGCTGAATCTCGATAGCCGCAGCGATCGTTTCTACGATTACCTGCACATGCCTTGGTACACCCGTCCGCAGCAGACTCGCCAGCCCTCCATAGACGGGCCTTTTGTCGACTTGTATGGCACCGAGCAGTACATCGTTGCCTTCTCCGTGCCGATTTTTTTCGATGATCGCTTCATTGGCGTTGCCGCCGCCGACATCTCCCTGCACTCGTTGGAACCCTTGCTCGTGCGCAGCCTGATGAGAGTCAGCAATGAAGCGCTGTTGCTCAATGCCGAAGGTCGAGTATTGGCAGCTAATACGGCGAGCTGGTTGGCCGGTGATTTGATACGAGGCGTGCTGAACCAGGACATGGACCAAGGGCGCGTTTTGAGCCTCATCGACACCTCGTCCTATTGGAGTGTCGTGGAACGGCCGGTACCCAGGCTCTGATTGCCGGTCGCCATCGCGAGCAAGCTCGCTCACACATAGGTGATACGCAGGCTCAGGCGACCCCGCCGTCAGCGACCGTAAGCGTGCCGGGCTGTGGGGCGCGGCTGGGCATGAAAGTCTCGGGCATCGCCAGCAACAGACCAAATGCCAACGCAGCAATCGCTGCCAGGGTCAGGAACGCCGCGCTGTAGCCAGCCCCTTGCACCACAAAGCCGGCCAAGCTGTTACTCAACGCCGCGCCGAACCCGAACACCGTCGACAGCACCCCGAGGCTGACGTTGAAACGCCCGGTGCCCTGGGTCAGGTCCTTGACCACCAAGGGGAACAGCGCGCCAAACAGCCCGGCACCGATCCCATCGAGCAACTGCACCGCTACCAACCAATAGGGGTCGTCCGAGAGCACGTACAACACACCTCGAATGGGCAGGATCAGGAAGCCGGCCAGCAACAACGGCTTGCGTCCCCAGGCATCGGCCTTGACGCCGACCAGCCACGCCATGGGCACCATGACCAATTGCGCCGCGACGATACAGGCCGACGTCAGCGGCGTGGCCAGGTGTGCATTGGCCTGGGCGAGTTTCTGGCTGACCAGCGGGAGCATCGCCGCGTTCGCCAGGTGAAACAGCCCGCAGCAGATGGCGAACAGCAGCAGCGTGCGGTTATCCAGCAACACGCGCAGCGCCGAGGGCGTCGGGCCCTGCACCGACTGGCCGGCCTCCAGGCCCCGGGCCACGTCATGGTCGATGGCCTCGGCGGACACGCAACTGACCGCCACGATGCTGGCCAATGCCATCGCGGCCATCAGGTAGAACACCGCAATGGGACCGAACAGCCAGGCGAACCCACCCGCCAGCAGCGCTGCGCAGGCATTGCCCGCGTGGTTGAATGTCTCGTTGCGCCCAGTGCGCCGCGTAAAGGCCTTGGCGCCAGTAATGCCTAGGGAAATCGCCGCGATCGCCGGCGCGAAGACCGACGCCGCCACGGCGCCGAGCGCCTGGGTCAGCGCCACCAGGCCGAAGGAAGACGTGAACGGTAGCACCAGGCAACCCAGCGTCAACATCAAGGCGGCCACAGCCACCACGGCACGTTTGCTGCGCACCCGGTCGATCAGCGCTCCGGCGGGCGCCTGGGCAACGAGCCCGACCATCGCCGCCACTGTCATCACCACGCCAATGCTGGCCGGGTCCCAGCGATGCACCGCCAGCAGGTAGATCGCCAGGTAAGGACCCAGCCCATCGCGTACATCCGCGAGGAAAAAATTCAGGCCATCCAGGGAAAGGTTGTTACGTCGGTCTCGGTTGCGATCCATAGCGGCCTCGACGGGCATTGCCCCAAAGAAAATTGACGCCATGATGTCGCAAAGCATCGAACCGAGCCACTGAGAAGACCGTCGCCAGAGATTGCTCCCGCTGGGTCGCGCCTGTAGGAGCTGTCGAGCGAAGCGAGGCTGCGATCTTTCCAGAAGCACTTGAATCTCAAGCGAAAGATCAAAAGATCGCAGGCTTCGCCAACTCCTACAGAGCCGAGCGGGAGCAATCTCTGGCCACAGGTCCATCGTTGTTTCTTAGGTGAACCGCATGCCCTACCAAAGGGCGACATCGTAGGTAAAGTAGACCCGGTTGCTGTCACGGCCACGGGAAAAGTCCGAGCGATAGACATAGTTACGCAGCTTCACCCCTAGCCCCTTGAACGTGCCCTGCTGCACCACATAAGCGATCTCTGCGTCTCGCTCCCACTCTTTGACCGTGGTGTCGGACTTGCCGTCGTTGCCGCTCAGGTAGCGGGTGGAAAATGTCAGGCCGGGCACACCGAGGCGAGCGAAGTCGTAGCCGTACCCGAGCATCCAGGTCTTCTCGTCTTCCTCGATGAACTTGCCGATCCCGACGTTGCTGAAGGAGTACACCGTGGCGCCGCTGACATAAGGCAGGCCCGCCTCGCCACTGAGGGTTTGGTAGCCGGCGCTCAGTGTGTGGCCGACCACGGCGTAGGACAGTGATCCGCTGAGCATGTCGTTGTCGATCTTGCCGCCATAGGCCGAACCCGAATCGACGCTGTTGAAGTAGCGCAGGTCGCTGGTCAATACCCCAGCGCCCAAGGGCAGATCATGCTGGATGCCGGCAAAATTCTGTCGATAGAAATTCTCCAGCTCACCATAGAAGTAGCTCAGACGGATGTTTTTACCCAACTTGTAGTCGGCACCGGCATAGCTGAAGTCACCGGACTTATCGCCGCCGTAGCCATCGGGCACGATGGGCATGCTGTCGCTCGAATCGCGCAGCTTGAAACGCTCCAGATGTCCGCCGGTGACGGTGAGGTTGTCGATGTCAGTGCTGCTGATCTGGGTGCCCTGGTAAGTCTGGGGCAACAGCCGCGCATCGTTGTAGACCAGCACCGGGGTCTTGGGCAGCAAGGTGCCGTACTTGAGCGTGGTCTTGGCCACTTTGGCCTTGGCGGTCATGCCCGCGCTGGCGAACTCGTCGGCGGCGCGACCGTCGTCATGCACCGGCAGCAGGCCGGTGCCGCTGCGACCACGCCCGGAATCGAGCTTGACCCCGAGCAGGCCCAGGGCATCGACCCCAAAGCCAATGGTGCCCGGCGTAAAGCCCGATTGGTAATCCAGCAGGAAGCCTTGGGCCCATTCGGTGCGCTCACTCTTGGCGGTCCTCGCCGCCCGTGCGCTCATACCGTGCTCATCGCGAAAATTTTCGTTGAAGTAAACGTTGCGCAATTGCAGCTTGAGCTTGCTGTCGTCGATGAAACCTTCGGCGCTGGCCGAGGCCAGGGGCAGCAGCCCAAGGATTGGAAACAAAGCCCCGCGGGTAAGCAAAGTGGTCATGTCGAGCTACTCGTTGTTGTTATTGGGCGTGCAAGCCAGCGCACACCCGCTTGCGAGGGCATGTCTGGCAGGGAAGCTAAAGTGTGTCGGGTGAATCAGGAAAACAGCGTCAGCGCCCCGGTCAGCAGGGCCAGCGCGGTAATCACCAGGGACGTGAGCACCGCCCATTTGACGGTGGCTTTCTGGAAGTCGCCCAGGTCGCGGTCGACCATGCCCACCAGCAACAAGGTCGAGGCCACCAGCGGGCTCATCAGGTGCACCGGCTGGCCGAGAATGGACGCCCGGGCAATTTCGACCGGATCAATGCCATAGGCCGCCGCGGCGTTGGCAAGGATCGGCACGACACCGAAGTAGTAGGCATCGTTGGACAATACGAAGGTCAACGGCATGCTGGTAATCGCCACCACCAGCGGGAACAGATGGCCCCAGGAAGGCGGAATCCAGTCGACCAGGGTTTGTGCCAACGCATCGACCATTTTCGTCCCGGAGAAAATCCCGGCGAAGATGCCCGCGGCAAACACCAGCAGGACCACGGTCATGGCGTTGCCCGAGTGGGCGAGAATGCGCTCCTTCTGAATATCCAGCTGCGGATAGTTGATCATCAGCGCCAGGACGAAACCGATCAGGAACAGGATCGCCGAATGCATGAGCCCCATCACCAGCGCGACCATCACCGCGACCACCAACAGCAGGTTGACGTAGGCCAGTTTCGGACGCTTGTGTGGCGTGTCCTCCATGATCGCGTTGATATAGCAGTTGCCGCCGCCGCTTTGCAGTTGGACGTTGCCGATGCGCTTGCGCTCGGCACGGCCCAACAGGAACGCCGTGAACACCACCCATGCGGCCCCACCGATCATGGTCGGCAGCAACGGCACGAAGTACTCACCGGCATCCAGGCCCAGCGCTGCGATCGCCCGGGTCGCCGGGCCGCCCCAAGGGGTCATGCCACTCATGATGCTCAAGGAGAGCATGGAAACGGTCGCCAGGATCATCGGGTTCATGCCGATGCGCTTATACAGCGGAAGCATCGCGGCACAGGTGATCATGTACGTCGTCGTGCCGTCACCGTCCAGCGCCACCAACAGCGACAGCAGCGCCGTGCCCACGGCGATCTTCATCGGGTCGCCATTGACCCGCTTGAGGATCTTGCGGATCAGCGGGTCGAACAGACCGGCGTCGATCATCAGGCCGAAAAACAGGATCGCGAACAACAGCAGTGCCGCTGACGGCGCGACCATCTTCAGGCCATCCAGCATCATCTTGCCGGTGGTCCCGCCAAAGCCGCCGAGCACGGCAAAGACGATGGGCACCACCGTCAGGGCGACGATCGGCGACAGCCGTTTGGTCATTATCAGGAAGGTGAAGACCACCACCATGGCCAAGCCAAGTAAAGCGAGCATATGTCAGATCTCTTGTTGTTATTGAGTCGCTGATGCAATGACGAGGTCTGCCTGGCTATCCGGCCAGGCGCCGGGAAACCGTGGCGTAGACGAAACCAGAGAAAAGTCGGCGGGCGGTGCGTACCACCGAGGCTCGAATGGTCTCACCCTTTTCGCCGGTGTAGGACAACACCACATCGATACCGCCGCTGGGGTGCTCGATGCGAACCTGCTGCAAACGTGGCTCGCTGCCGCCACCGATCAGGTTGGCCGCGACACTGCCGTTGGTCACGCAAGCCGTCGCCAGGCCGATAGAGCCGGTGATTGCCAAGGCGCGGTGACAGTTGTGCGGCATGAAGTAGCGCACCTGGAGGGTCCCGCCAGACTTGGCCGGCGACACCAGGACCGGCTTGGGGATCACCATGTCGCTGACGTCACCCAGGCCCATCGCCAGGCCGGCTTTGAGCCGCAAGGACTCCAGGCGCTGCATGAACGCCTTGTCGGCGTCCAATTCAGCGGGGCTTTCGTCACCGCGCTTGCCCAGTTGGCTGGCCTCGACGATCAGCATCGGCATCGCCATGTCGATGCACGTCACCGCAATGCCGTCGATCATGTCCAGGGGTTGCCCGGTCGGGAAGAGCTTTCCCGTCTTGCTGCCCGCGGCATCGAGGAAGGTCAGTTGCACCGGAGCGGCCGTGCCGGGCACGCCGTCGATGGCGGTGTCGCCTTCATAGCTGACCTTGCCTTCCGGGGTTTGCACCTCGGAATTCACGAAAGTCCCGGTATTGAGGTTGCGAATGCGCACTCGGGTCAGATCGCCGGTAGCCTTGACCAGCCCCTGCTCGATGGCGAACGGGCCGACGGCGCAGAGCATGTTGCCGCAGTTGGGCGCGGTGTCGACCCGACGCTGGGAAACCATGACTTGGACGAACAGATAATCGACGTCGGCTTCCGGGTGCAACGATGGACTGACGATTGCCACTTTGCTGGTCTGTGGGCTGCCGCCGCCGATACCGTCGATTTCCAGTTCGTGGCCGGAACCCATCAGGTTGATCAGCAATTCGTCACGTTCGGCGATGGCGACCGGCAGATCCCAGGCGAGAAACACCGGGCCTTTTGACGTACCGCCGCGCATCAGCACACAAGGAATTCGCTTCATGAACATTAACTCTTGTTGATCAATCTGGATAATTGATGTTCTAGGCACAAGAGTGGCAGGGTTTAAAAAGTGTTTCCAATGCAAAGATCGGAGTGATTATTGCGTTTCACAAATGAATTAAATTACGATGATTGTGCGGCGCCGTGCCCCTTCTTGGTGAGATAAAACATGGAATATGAGCTCCAGGACATACGATCTTTCGTGAAAATCGCCGAACTCGGCAGCTTCCATGAAGCCGCCGACGCGCTGCATCTGTCGCAACCGGCCTTGAGTCGACGGATGAAAAAACTCGAGGAAGGCTTGGGAACCGCTTTGCTCGATCGCACCACCCGAAAGGTCAGCCTGACGAGTGTCGGCCGTGACTTCCTGCCCAAGGCGCGGCGCCTGCTGGATGATTTCGACGACTCGATTCTCAACATCCGCGAGCTCGCGGAGCGACAGATCGGCCGGGTGACCTTGGCGTGCATTCCCACGGCAGCGTTCTATTTCCTGCCTTCGGTGATTCGCCTCTATAACGAGCGCTACCCGAAAATCCGCATCCGCCTGCTCGACCTCAGCGCCAACGAAGGGCTCGAAGCGGTACTGCGCGGCGAAGCCGACTTCGGCATCAACATGATGAGCGGCCAGCACCCGGACATCGAGTTCGTACCCCTGGTCAACGAACCCTTTGTGCTGGCCTGCCGGCGCGATCATGAACTGGCTGAACGCAGTGCGGTTACCTGGTCGGAACTCAGTGATTATCGGCTGATCGGCGTCGGTCGCCTGAGCGGCAACCGCATGCTGCTGGATCACGCGCTGTCGGGCCTGAGCTGGCGCCCGCAATGGTTTTACGAAGTGCAGCACTTGTCGACGTCGCTGGGATTGGTCGAGGCCGGCCTCGGTGTGTCGGCGATGCCCAGCCTGGCGATGCCGGCCGGGGATCATCCAACGCTGGTCAGCGTGCCGCTGATCGAGCCTGTGGTAAACCGCTCGCTGGGCCTGGTCTACCGCCGGGGCGCATCGCTCTCCCCGGCTGCGGAGAAGTTTGTCTCGATCCTGCTTGAGCAGTGGCCGCAATGAAGCGAGAGCCTCCACACCGCCAACGCGGCGAAGCTGATCAAGGCGCCTAGCAAGCTGACCGCCATCCATCCCCACAGCGCATAGACCTGGGTCGCGGCCACCGCGCCCAGTGCGCTGCCCACCGAGTAGAAGCACATATAAGCGCCGACCATGCGACTTTGCGCGTCGGGCCGTGCCGCGAAGATCAAGCTCTGGCTGGTGACATGCACGGCTTGCACCGCGAAGTCGAGCAACACCACGCCGCACACCAGTGCGATCAGGGAGGTCTCGGCAAACGTGATGGGCAGCCAGGAGAGCGTCAGGAGCCCCAGCGACCAGCCCGTGACACGCTGCCCAAAACCTTGATCGGCCCAACGACCGGCCCTTCTGGCTGCCAGGGCCCCGGCGACGCCGGCCAGGCCAAACAGGCCGATGGCCGTGTGTGAAAGCGACAGCGGCGCGGCGCTCAACGGCAGCACCATGGCGGTCCATAACACCGAAAACGCGGCAAAGATCAGCAAGGCCAGCAGCCCCCTGATCCGTAGCACTGGCTCGCTCATGAACAGTTTGAACAGCGACCGGATGAGCGCCCGGTAAGGCTGCCGGTCAGGTGGCGACACGGCAGCAGGCACCACTGCCCAGAACACCGCCGCGATGGTCAGCATCAATCCCGCGGAAACGAAATAAACCCCGCGCCAGCCCGCCAGATCGGCAATCACTCCAGAGGTAAACCGGGCCAGGAGAATACCCAGGACAACGCCACTGGTGACGGTTCCCACGGCCTGTCCACGCTGGGAGGGCGAGGACAGCACGGCGGCATAGGCCACCAGCACCTGGACAACCACCGCCAGCAAGCCCATCACGATCATCGCACCCAACAAAGCCAACCAGTGCCGGGCTGCGCCGACGGCCGCCAGCACAAGCGCGGACAACACCAATTGCGCGAAAACCAGCCGTTTACGGTTGACCTTGTCCCCCAACGGGACGATGAACAGCAACCCCAGCGCGTACCCCACCTGAGTGGCCGTGACCACCACCCCGATCAATCCTGAAGCAACGCCCAGGCTTTCGGCCATTGAGGCGAGCAAGGGCTGGGCAAAGTAGACATTGGCGACGGCCAATGCACAGGTCACGGAAAACAGTAGTGTGAGCGCCGGCGAAAGCCCTGGGTAATGCTGTTCATTCAAAGAACCCGTTGCCCCCCTGCAGGAGCTGCCGAAGGCTGCGATCTTTTGATCTTTCCCTTGGGATTCATGTGCCTGGGGAAAGATCGCAGCCTCGCTTCGCTCGACAGCTCCTACGCGGGAGCACGTGCCCCCACCAGGGTGATTTCCCGAAGGCTGCTGGGTGAAACAGTCGGCATCTGCTGTCATGCACGCCTCCTTGGCGCTAAACTGGTTTCAATTAAAAACCTGACTGGATTGTCACCCGATCAGGTTTCAATTTGCAACCACAGACATCGACCGGACTTGCGATCCTTTTTCAGAAGGTCAATAAAATGGAAAACGCTTCACCGCAAAACAGCGAATGCCCGGTAGCCAGGACACTGGACGTGATTGGCGATCGCTGGTCGCTCATGATCATCCGCGACGCATTCGACGACATTCGCCGCTTCAGCGAATTTCAGAAGAGCCTGGGCGTGGCCAAGAACATTCTGGCTTCGCGACTCAAAGCGTTGGTCGAGGTCGGTGTGTTCGACGTTCGACCCGCGTCCGATGGAAGCGCCTACAAGGAGTACGTCCTGACGGACAAAGGCCGGGAAATCTTTCCGGTCGTGGTCAGCCTGCGACAGTGGGGCGAACGCTTCCTGTTCGAGCCGGGAGAAACGCGTTCCGTGCTGTTGGACAACACATCCGGGCAGGCCCTCATGCCGATGGAGGTACGTTCGGCGAGTGGCGAAATACTTGGACCGTTTGACTGCCACAAGTTGAGACTTGTTGCCGGCGAATCGTAAAGCGACAGCAGGATCGCCTCATGCCTGAACGCTTCCGACGTCATCACCTCGCGGCCTTTTGACTCAATCCGGTCAGGTTTTCCAGCAGTTCCAGCGCCTGGTCGAAATCGAAGCGCTCGGCATGCTGGACGACCCGACGCAACTGCTCGGCCACCCTGGGATCTGACGCCAGTCCCGGTAAAGGGTGCAGGACAGTCAACGCTTGCGTGTCACTCTCGGCCAACAAGTCCCTGACTTGGGCCAACTGCGCCTGCAACTCTGCGTCTGAATGCGACACGGGCAGCGACTCGCTGAATGGCTGCGGGTCCGCTAGCCCCGCCAGCCCTTCCAATACCTGATTCAGGCAATGCTCCACCGCCAACAACCCGGCAGCCACGACCTGCTCCTGGGCGCCGGCCAGGCAAGCCTGCTCCAGGGCGATGGCAGCATCCGCAACGGCCCTGGCACCGATGTTACCCGCAGTGCCACGCAGGGTATGGGCCAGTCGTGTTGCCGCCGAAGGATCTTCGCCGCCTCGTGCGGCCAAGAACTCGGTTCGGAAAGCACCTTGGCTGGAGCCGAACTTGCGCAGCAGGCGCAGGTAGAGTTCGACCTTGCCCATACAGGTGGCCAGGCCAGCCGCCAGATCAATACCGGCAAGTTCGACGGGCAGCCCCATGGGGACCACTTTGGAGAGCGGTGAGACTTCGGTCACATGGGCAGTACGACCAGGCCTGGGGTGAATCCACTTGGCCAGGGTGACGAACATGCCCTCGACGTTCAGCGGTTTGGAGATATGGTCGTTCATGCCGCAGGCCAAGGCCCGCTCGCGGTCGCCCGCCATGGCGTCGGCGGTCATGGCGATCACTGGCAGCCCAGCCCAACGCGACTGCTCGCGAATCCTGCGGGTTGCGGTATAACCATCCATGACCGGCATCTGACAGTCCATCAGTACGCCGTCGAAATCATCATCGCGCGCCAACAGGTCGAGTGCGTCTTCACCATGGATGGCCACGCACAGCTCGATGCCAGCGCTCTCCAGCAGCTCGCAGGCCAGCTCGCGGTTCAGCTCATTATCCTCGACAAGCAGCAGCCGGGCGCCATGCAGGCTGGCCATGGCACTGGCGCTCTGTCCAGATCGTTCGCCGGCCCGGGTATCGGCCTGGGGGGGCTTGCCGAGCACCGTACCGATCGCCTCAAGCAGTGTGGACGGCGTCACCGGTTTGGTCAGCACCACCGGTAACTGGATACCGTGCCGGCTAGCCTCCTCACGTGCCTCTTCGCGCCCGAATGCGGTGACCATGATGACAGACGGTGTTTGCGCCAGATTGGCAGCGTGCATCTGACGCACCGTCTCCACGCCGTCCATGCCGGGCATGCGCCAGTCCATCAACACCAGGTCATAGGGCAGTGTCTTGCGTTCCGCCTCCACCAGCATCCCCAACGCCACGCGTCCACTCTGCGCCACGTCCACCTCAACGCCAAAACTGCGCGCCATGCTGGAGAGAATCTCGCGCGCGCTGGCGTTGTCGTCGACCACCAACACGCGAACGCCGAGTAGCTCATCGGCAGTGAACATGCGCCGCGGCTGAGCGTCGCGCTGCACGCCGAGGCTCACCTCGAAATGGAAGATAGAGCCTTGACCGAGTTCGCTCTCCACCCAGATACGTCCGCCCATCAGCTCCACCAAGTGCTTGGAGATGGCCAGGCCCAGACCGGTGCCACCGTACTTGCGAGTGGTGGAACTATCGGCCTGGCTAAAGGGTTGGAACAGCCGACTGCACTGCTCGGGGCTCATGCCAATACCGCTGTCGCGCACCCAGAAATGCAACTGTGCCTGCTCCTCGCCGGTACCCAGTCGCTCCACGCCAACCACGACCTCGCCCTGCTCCGTGAACTTTGCCGCATTGTTGCCCAGGTTGATCAACACCTGGCCCAGGCGCAACGGATCGCCGATCAACGCCGTCGGCAGCCCCGCCGGGGTGCTGAACAGCAGCTCCAGGCCTTTGTCCTCGACCTTCAGGCCAATCATGCTGACGAAGCCGTCGAGCACGTCTTCCAAGTGGAAAGGAATGTACTCGAGGTGCATCCTGCCGGCCTCGATCTTGGAGAAATCCAGGATGTCGTTGATGATCCCCAGCAGATTTTCCGCCGAGCGGTGTACCTTCTCGATGTAGTTGCGCTGCCGATGGTCCAGCTCGGTGCGCAGGGCCAGGTGGCTCATGCCAATGATGGCGTTCATCGGGGTGCGGATCTCGTGGCTCATGGTGGCCAGGAAGTCGCTCTTGGCCCGCGTCGCTTCCTCGGCGATCTCTCTCGCCAGGTGCACCTCAGCCTCGGCAGCCTTGCGATCGGTAATGTCGAAGTACCAGTTGGCGCGAATCACTCGCTCGCGCTGCTCCAGCGTCACCGCCGAAACCAGCACATCGAAGCGCTCCCCCTCGCTACGCTGGAAAGTAGCCTCGAAGTTAATCACCGCACCCTGCTCCGCCGCCTCGACGAAGCGCTGGTGTGCCTGATGATCGACCCAGAAGCGCCTCGGATCGATCCCTTCGAGTTGAACGATATCGACGCCGAACAGGTGTTCAAACTGCGGATTGCAGTAGGTCGGACGGCCTTCAATGTCCCTGATCAGCATGGCTACCGGGCTGCTGTCGAGTACCGCGCGCAATTGTGCTTCGCTGACCTTGAGCGCTGCCTGCAACTGGCGACGCTCGCTGACGTCGCGCACCGAGGCGCACACGCATACCCCCCGGCCTTCCAGGCTCGGCAGGCGCGACAGGCCGATCTCCACCGAAAACAGACTGCCGTCCTTGCGCACACCCTGCAGGTCGTCCAGGCCGGCGCCCATCTGCCGAGTATCACCATGGGCCATGAAGCCATTGCGCAGCTCAACGTGGCGACCGCGACTCGCGACCGGCACCAGACGCTCGATAGCCTCGCCCACCAACTCGCCGGCGCTGTAGCCGAACAACCGATCCAATTGCTGGTTGGTCCGCAGGATGCGTCCGTCAGCGCCCACCACCAGCATGCCGTCCGGTGCTGCCTCGATGATCCCGCGGTACCAGGCCTCGGTGGCGCGCAGTGCCGATTGCTGGGCTTCGAGCTCCTGAGCCTGATGCTCCAACAGCAGCGTTTGCCCGGCCATTTCATCGGCTTGACGACGGGTCTCCTCCAGCAATGCCTGGACGGCCTGATTACGTTCCAGGATCGCCATCGCCGCTGCCAGGCGAGGGACGGCTTCCTGGAGCAGCAGTGACTGTTCATCATCCAAGACTTTTAATCCGGCGAGTTCGAGCACGCCCAGCAGCCGCTCGCCACGCAGGATCGGTTGTAGCAACAGACAAGTGGCTGGAATCTCGCCGAGCTGCGAGTGCAGGTGCCAGTATTGTTCCGGCAGCGCCTGCATCTGGCGGGCTTGGCGATCGACTGCGCATTGGCCTAGCAGGCCATCGCCGAACATGACTTGCGCCTGCGGTGGCCGCTCCGAATCAGTGGCATAGCCGCCCATCAGCACCAGTCTGGTGAAGTCCGGGTGGACGCTGTAAAGAACCCCCTGGCAAATACCGAGCTGGTTCGCCATATGTTGCAGGAACACCTGCGCCAGTTCGCCAGGCGCCCCTGTCTGCTGCAGGTCGATCTGCAACTCGGCGATTTGTGCCTTGACCGACCGCTGGCGCTCCAATTGTTGAGACTCGATCTGCAATTTGGCGATGGCCCGCGCCAGGTCGCCGGTCTCGTTGTTCAAGTCCGTGTGCGGAATCGGTTGGTCGAGCTTCCCTGCAGCCAACTGGTCCACGGCCGCCCTCACTCGATTGAGCGGGTTGCGAATCGACTGGCTGACCAGCCAGCAAAGCAGTAGCGCCAGCGCCAAGCCGCCGAGCAGCAACATGTAGGTCAGCGTTGTACTGCGCTCGGCAAAGTCGGCGATGTCCTTGGAGGTGTCGCGGATCGAGGCCTCCTTGACCTCAGCGATTGCGTGCAACAGGGCATCGGCCTGCCGATCGAGGCGTTGGAACTCACTGCTGTTGAGCAATAACATTGCCTGGCCCTGGCGGCCCAGATCGATCAACGCAAAGGCCCGCTCGCCATCGCTCATCAGTTGTTGCAGCAGCAGATCGAATTCGGCGAGGCGCGCCAGATTCTCTTGGCGCCTGAGGGTTGATTTGGCCTCGGCCAGCGACCGGTGCAGCCGGGTCTGGGTGTCACGCAATTGTTGCAGCGACTCGATGCGCACGTCCGCGCTGTCCGTACCCACGGCACGTTGCAGCGCCTGCACCAGATGCGGCAACTGCACCCGTGCCTCGTGCAGGTGTTCCATGCCCACCAGTTCCTGAGTATAGAGATTCTGCATGTCTCGCTTCAGCGACTCTTGAGTACGCAGGCTCTGCACGCCAAGTACCAGCACCAATAGCAGTAGCGTGGAAAAGCCGAGGATCAGTTTGTGGCGAAGCGGGAGACGCTCAAGCAACGTGTGTAATCTGAACATGACATGCCCCAATGGCCACGATAAGAAGTTAGAAAGACGGCTCGCAGTCGTTCGCTCAAGGTTTCTGGGCGATACGCTCCAGGGCGGCCGCCTGCTTGGCCATGTCCTGATCGCTGTCGGCGAAACGCTCGGCAATGGCCTGGAACTGTTCGACATGAGCCAGGAAGGCATCACAAATGTCTGGATCGAAATGCGAGCCTCGCCCCTGACGAATGATCTCGACGGCCTCCTCGTGGGGCATCCCTTCTTTGTAAACCCGTCGACTGATCAGGGCGTCATAGACATCCGCCACCGCCATCAGCCGGGCGCTGATGGGAATGTCGTCACCCGCCAACGCCTGCGGGTATCCACTGCCGTCCCATTTCTCCTGGTGGCTGTAGGCGATCTCCTTGGCCAGGCTGAGGAAGTCCACCGCAACACCCAGTTGGTCTTCGGCACGCTGGATAGCATCGCGTCCCAGCGTGGTATGGGTCTTCATGATCTCGAACTCCTCTGGGGTGAAGCGCCCCGGCTTGAGGAGGATATGATCAGGAATGCCGATCTTGCCGATGTCGTGCAATGGCGCCGACTTGAACAACAGGCGGATCGTTTCGTCGTTGAGAAAATGCCTGAAACGAGGATGGTCGCGCAGCCGCTCGGCCAGGACCTTCACGTAGTGCTGGGTCCGCCGGATATGGTTGCCGGTCTCGTTATCGCGAGTCTCTGCCAGTGAGGCCATGGCCTGGATGGTCACGTCCTGGATGGCCATGACCTCGCGGGTACGCCGCTGCACCTCTTTCTCCAGATAGTCGTTCTGATCACGCAGGAAGTCCGCCGCAGCCTTGAGCTTGAGCTGGGTATCCACTCGCGCCAGAACCAACGGTGGACTGATCGGCTTGGTGATGTAGTCGACCGCCCCCAGCTCCAAGCCATGGATCTCATCCTCGATCGCCGCCAGGGCGGTGAGGAAGATGATTGGAATGTCGCAGGTGCGCGGATCATGCTTGAGCTGGCCCGCCACCTCGTGACCAGACAGCCCAGGCATCATCACATCAAGCAGGATCAGGTCCGGTAGCGAGCCACCCTGCAGCACTCGCAGGGCCTTCTCACCGCTGTTCGCAGCCTTGACCCGGTAGCGATCCTTGAGCAGATCGGTCATCAACAGCAAATTATCAGGCGTGTCGTCGACCACCAGAATGGTGGCCTGGGGATAGTGGCTCTGTTCGGCACTCATGGCTAGCGGCTCCCTTGCCAGAGATGTTGGCATCCCTAGGGGGACTTTTTTTGTCCCCTCAATGGAGGTGAGCTTAGCGGTACTTCTGCGAGGCTGCCGCCCCCTTCACCGGCTCAGCGCGCACCTCCCTGCCTTTTGCAAAGAACGTCTATCCCTTCAGTACCAACGACATGTCCGGGTACCTGGCGCACATGAAATCGACAAATGCGCGAACCTTCGGCGCAGCAAGACGCCTGGACGTGTGCAAGACCCAGAGTTCGGCTTCTTTCCCCGATACCGTGCCCCACTGGACCAACTCGCCACTGGCCAACTGGTTCCATGCGATGGACTGTGGAATGAGGGCAGCCCCACCACCGGCGATGGCTGCATCGCGGATCATCAGGAACGAAGAGAAGCGCAGCCTGGGGATCGGCTCCAGAATCAGGTGACCGCCATCGAGTGCCCAATGGGTGGGCTCGAAACTGGACATCACAATACCGGGAACTGACCGAATGGCCCCGGGTGCAGGCCGAGGTAATCCCGGCGCGGCCACCACCACCAGGCGGTCCTTGGCGAAGCAGCGGCCGACCAAGCTGCTGTCCGGGCTGGGGTTGATCCGGATGGCGACATCAAATTGTTCCTCGACGAGGTCGACCACGCGATCCTCCGAAATGACCTCGATCGTGACGTCAGGATAAGCCGCACAAAACGCTGCGCCGATGCCGCCCATCGCAAGCTGCGAGAACAGGACCGGGGCAGCGACACGCAAGCGTCCGCGAGGCGTCGATACGCCCTCCTTCGCCGCCGCCATGGCTTCCGCCACCTCGGCCAACGGCCCTTCGGCCCTGCTCAGCAGCAGCTCTCCAGCCTCGGTGAGCTTCAGCCCACGTGCACTGCGCTCGATCAGCCTGACGCCCAATTGCTCCTCAAGGTCGGCAATGCGGCGCGACAAGGTTGCCTTGGATATTCCGCTCGCACGGCTTGCCTTGCCCAGCCCCTCATTCGTTGCCACGAGGGTGAAATCGACCAGCGCGTTCAGGTTCATGCTGTTCCACTTTTGAAACGGAGTGTCTACATCCTGGCGCCTTCGTTTTGTTTCTGCAACGGAATATCGTTTGATCATCGCAACGGGCCGACAAGGCCGTAGCGGACTTTTCCGGCTACCCACCCTTTTGCAGGAGATTCAACATGAGCATTCTCGTTACCGGCGCCACGGGCACCATTGGTTCACTCATCATCCAGCGCCTCGCCGACGCAGGCGCCGACGTCAAAGCCCTCGTGCGCCAGGCTGGCAAGGGAACATTCCCGGCGGGCGTGACTGAAGTCGTTGCGGACCTCACCGATGTCCCTTCGCTGCGCGAGGCGCTGGTATCGGTGCGTACGCTGTTCCTGCTCAACGCCGTGACGCCCGACGAGGTGACACAAGCCCTCATCACCTTGAACCTCGCTCGCGAGGCTGGCATCGAGCGCATCGTCTACCTGTCGGTGATTCATGCCGACAAGTTCACCCACGTACCGCACTTCACCGGCAAGCATACGGTCGAGCGCATGATCGAAAGCTTCGACATGGCCGCAACCATCCTGCGTCCGGCTTACTTCATGCAAAACGAATTGATGGTCCAGCAGACAATTCAGAACTACTCGGTGTACCCGATGCCGATCGGCTCGAAGGGCGTCTCGATGATCGATGCCCGCGACATCGCCGACATCGCCGCTGCCGAGTTGCTGCGACGCGACAAGGCACCTTCGGCCCTGGACCGTGTAACCCTGGAGCTGGTCGGCCCACAAGCACTGACCGGTGCCGCCGCGGCGAAGATCTGGAGCTCCGCCCTGGGTCGCGAGATCGCCTACGGCGGTGACGATGTGGCCGCCTTCGAAGCACAATTGGCCGCGTACGGTCCCGCCTGGCTGGCTTATGACATGCGCCTGATGATGTCCGGTATCCAGACATTTGGCATGCAGGCTGCTGAAGGAACCGTGGAACGGCTGCAGGCGATCCTGGGGCGTCCGTTGCGCACCTACGAAGACTTCGTCCGCGAGGCTATCGCCGGGGTTTGAACCGCCGGGGCAGTACTGTCAGGTCATCCTCGTCCAGCGTTGGGCCTCGGTCAGCGGATGACCGACCTGGCGTGCAACGAGGAAGTCTTGCTCCAGCAACGGCTACTCGCTAAGCCAGCTGGCGAACCCCGGAGACCAAGGCGCATTCTTGCCCAGAACCTTAACTGGCGCCCTAAGCCTGTCACACCGGGAAGTAGCGACTGGGGACTTCCCCCAGCAGCTGTTTGAAAACCGTTGTGAACGCACTTGAACTGCTATAACCCAACGCCATGGCGACCTCGGTGACCGGCTGACCTTTCCCCAGACGAACGATCGCTTCGAGCAGGCAGGCTTGCTGTCGCCATTGGAGATAACTGATTCCGGTGTGCAGTCGAAAATGGCGGGTAAACGTCCGGCGACTCATCCCCGCACGGCAGGCCATATCGTCGATACCAACCTCCAGCGAAGGCTGGGTCAGAAACTCGCGACAGACCATCGCAAGGCGTGGTTCTGCCGGCAACGGGGCATTGAGCGAAAGCGCAGGCATGCTGGCGATCTCATGGAGTAGCAGCCCCATCAAATGCCCATCACGTCCCTGGATGGCATATCGCGCGGGGACATCGATTGCTTTGACCAGCAATTGCCGCAACAACGGCGACACGTCCAATACCTGACACTGCCCCGGCAACCCCAGCCGCTGGGCCGCTTGTTTGCGGATATAGGTGTTGTGCAGGGTAACGGGGCCACGCATCTGCATGGAGTGGGCGAGTTGCGCCGGAACCCATATACCGCGTTGGGGCGGAACGACCCAGTTGCCGTCATCGGTAAACACGGTGATGACCCCGCTTGCGGCATAAGCGAACTGACCACGTGGATGGTGATGCATTGGGAACAGCGTTGCGTCTGCGTAGCCACGTTCGGTCACGACGGCATCGCGCGGTGTGTTCTGGTAGGTATGTAGGGTGGTTTCTCGCATGGCCCGATTCTAATGAATATTGGCCTGTGACTGAAAGCAGGCCAGGTCAATTGCTTGCATATTCTTCACGCACGAACACTTCCGTTCTGCGCTGGAGAAAGACTGACAATGCAAAAGAAGCATCTATTACTCGCCATTCTGGTGACGGCCGTCTGGGGGTTGAATTTCCCCGTGACAAAACTCGGACTTGCCGGCATTGATCCGCTGCTGTTGACTGCGTTGCGTTTCGCGCTGGCCGCCTTGCCTTGGGTATTTTTCGTGGAGCGTCCACGCGTTGCCTTCCGATGGCTGGCCGCCTACGGGCTGATTTTTGGCGTGGCCATGTGGGCGTTGATCAACCAGGGAATTGCCATGGGGGTGCCACCCGGTACAGCGTCGCTGCTGATCCAGTGCAGTGCATTCTTCACTCTGGGCTGGGGTGTATTTTTCTTTGGCGAACGCCTGGGGCAACCTCAACGGATTGGCAGCTTGCTGGCAGCCATAGGCTTGGGAGGGATCGTACTGTGCAGCCCTGGCGACTCGTCGAAGGCCGGTTTCGCACTCGTCATTGGCAGCGCAATGGCGTGGAGCATCGGCAACGTGATCATCAAAGTATCGAAGGTGCGTGAGGTCTTCGCTTTCGTGGTGTGGGCCAGCTTGTTTGCACCCATCCCGCTCTTGCTGTTGACGTGGCTGTTGCATGGCTCAGCGCCCTTCAACGCACTCCCTTCGCAGCTCAATGCAACGACGTTGCTTTCGCTCGCGTTCCAGGTCTACGCCGCGACGCATTTCAGTTACTGGGGATGGAATCTGTTATTGCGTGAATACCCACTGTCACGCGTAGCGCCGTTGTCACTGCTGATCCCGTTGTTTGGCATCTTCAGTTCAATGGCGATCCTCGGCCAATACCCAAGCCCCTCTGATTGGGGGCTGATCTTGCTGATTCTACTGGCGATTGCCTTGAGCTCAGGACAATTACAGGAGCTGCGTTGCGCCATCGTACGTGTTGATTGGACGAGGATGAAACGGCAGAAAACAGGCGATTAATGCGGTCGGCCGCCTTGGGTTTTGGATTCAAGCCGTCGAGGCACTACCACTACTCCTCGGCAGGCCTCATATGAAAAATCGTATAAGGCAGGATCAGCGTATCGGCGACGATGCTGAAAGGAAGATCAACGATTGCAAAAGGTGCCAGAGCACGCGCGTATACGTCGTTGTCGTTCGTCGAAGCCTTGATGATCTCGATATCGGTCGCCGCACCGCAGTAAGGATGGCGGCCACAGAGCTGTCCCATGCCAAAGGTTTCGTTGGCCGTGGCGCATCCACCCAGCAACGCCATCGCCAAAGCCATTACTACGATCCGCATGACGCGCCCTCCCCCAGGAAAGGCCGGACTGTAGCATCAAAGCCGCCACAACGGCTCGGCGCTCAAGGCAAGGCCCCAGCAGGGTCGCGAACCACTCGATGAACACCCCGAGCGCGGCTGCACCGATAGAAACGTTGTGGTGACTGTATTCAGACGGCCGTTTAGGGCATCGTTCGATCCGGACCTACCTGATACCGAGGTCACGACGCTTGAAAAGCGTCGATCTCACACCTTTCCCATCCGCTCTACCTCGCCCCCCACTTATTGGCAACAGTGAATCCTGCCTGCGCACGCCAGATATTTAACTTGACGCAAGAGATTACGATCATCATATTCATGAAAATATTATGAGCGTCATGTGCAAGCCTACGTCACGCCGCCGAGATCGCGAACCACAGTCTTGGCGTTTGGCAATCAACGTCTTTGCCCGCCAACCAAACACAGGAGAGGCTGTATGGAAGCCAGAACTTCATTGGCAATTGCCGCTACGCAACCGCACGCCTCCACCCAACCATTGACCGGCAAAGTCGTGGCGCTGCTTGCAGGCCTGGCGGCGATCAGCATGCTGTCTACCAACATCATTCTCCCGGCGTTTGCGGATATCGGCGAAGACCTGGGCGTGACCGCGCGCGAGCTCGGCCTGACGCTGTCCAGCTTCTTCATCACATTCGCCTTGGGCCAGTTGGTGGTCGGGCCACTGGCCGACCGCTACGGGCGGCAGAAACTGGTGCTCGGCGGCCTCTCAGTGTTCGTGGTCGGCACCGTCATCGCCGGCCTTGCCACCACCCTTGATGTGCTGATCGCCGGACGCGTCGTCCAGGCGTTGGGCGTGTGCGCAGCCTCGGTGCTGTCGCGTGCCATCGCACGGGATCTGTTTGAAGGCGAGACGCTCGCCCGGGCCCTGTCGCTGACGATGATCGCCACCGCCGCGGCGCCGGGTTTTTCGCCGCTGGCCGGCAGCGTCCTGTCCGTCACACTCGGCTGGCGTGCCATCTTCATCCTGGTGGGGCTGGCCGCCGTGGTACTGGCCTTTTTCTACGTGCGCGACCTCGGAGAAACCCATCCCGCCGATCGCCGGGCGCCGCACTCGACCAAGAGCGTGGTGCTCGCCTATGGCAGATTGGCGCTGGATAAGCGCTTCATCCTCCCAGCCCTTTCAATGAGCCTGCTGATGAGCGGCCTGTTCGCCTCCTTCGCGGCGGCGCCCGCCATCCTGATGCAAGGTATCGGCCTGACCTCGTTGCAGACCGGCCTGTATTTTGCCGCGACGGTATTCGTCGTGTTCGCAGCCGGCATGGCGGCCCCGCGCCTGGCGCATCGTTATGGCGCGCGGATCATCACGCTCGCGGGCATTGCCTGCGCCATGATCGGCGGCGGCCTGCTTCTGGTGGGTCCAGCCGCACCTGGTCTTGGGTGGTATGCCCTCTCGATGATCACCTTCCTGTGGGGCATGGGCCTGGCCAATCCGCTCGGCACGGCAATCACCATGGGCCCTTTCGGCAAAGAAGCCGGGATGGCCTCCGCGCTGCTGGGGTTTCTCTCCATGGGTGCGGCTGCGCTGACCACCTGGCTGGCCTCGGTCTTGAGCTTCGCGCCGGTCACGACGCTGGGTGGGATTCAGACGACGGCCTGCCTGGTGGCGCTGGTGTTGTTTCTCTTGCGGGGGCAAAAGAATGAATCGTCCTAAACCCTGGACGTCGCAATGAACCGTGTAATGGCCGCCACCACATCGGCGCCCCGTTCAAGATAGAGCACATACCCGCAGTCCTCGATGAACTCGCCGCGTGCATCGGGGAGTTGCTGGAGCAGGTTATCCAGGGTCGCCGGCAGGAACACCACAGGCCGAACCCCAGCAGACCACCATTTCAATGGCATGACAGTTATCCCTTCTGAAATTGAATGGGCCGCAGGACAGAACTTATAAATACCCAGCTGCGCTATCTCGCAGTTGTGCGCGCACGAGCTTCTTGTTAAAAGCACGCGCGGTTACATACGCGCAGGGATAGCTCTTCGCCTCGTCGACATTCAAAAGTGAATGAAAGATTAATATTCCCTCAGCAGTTGACAGCCCCAGGGCTCGCTGATAATTTCGCCGCACTGCCCATTATTCCCGCAGTGCTTAGCCAAGACTGGGATGTCTAAAAATGTACTATCACCTTTCTGCTATCAGTTCCTCCCACAGCTATCCCGACAGCTGTTCCCGGGCCATTCTGGCCATCTTCAAAAGCAATACCTGGCGTCGCTAATCTAGCGAAGACCGGAGCCTGTCTGCTGCCTGCCAGCAACGTCCTGATCTTTCCCCTCTGAAATCGAAGGCGCTCGCGCCTTGTGCCCTGCGCAACCATTGGCTGCAATCCATTGCAAGCTTTTTAGTGCGTGCGACATGAACAGCGTCCGCCCCGTCTATTCAGAATATCCGTCAACACGTATTTAAAGTGCCTGCGCGCTTTATATTCCCGTGGCGCTCTCTTAATCGAGCGCCTGAATCGTTACACCTTGAATATGGTATTAACCGTGAATAAAAATCTAATTGGCGTGAATGTTCTTCGCCGCGAAGAACGTCGACCTACGGATGCACTTCGCATATATGAAAATGCACTGGAACAACTGGGTCGTGAGTCTGTTTTCATTCTTGAATCACTGTCCGGCCCAAGCCGTGATCGCCGGGCGACGATCGTCGGGCTCGAACCGCTTTTCGAAGTGTGTATCAATGAGGGCCAGGCCCAACTGCGAGGCTGCGCCGCCCTGTGTGAACATTTGTCCGCCAGCCTGCGGCAAGCGGGCATGCAGGTCGACCAGGAACACAAGATCCATCTGCCCGACAGCGAGGCGGCGTGGAACCTTCTCCGGGCTATCCAGGCAACGTTCCAGCCTGCGTCCAATGCCCCTTCCAGCCTGGCCTTCTTCGGCTATTTCGCCTACGACTGCGTTCGCCTGATCGAGCGACTTCCCGATCTGGCCAAACAGACCTACGACTACCCGCTCATTGCCCTGTCGGTCTATCAGACCCTGGTTTATTTCCACAGCAATGGCATCGTCGAAACCCTGATCAACAACCACGATCTCTGGTCGCCCCGTACGTTGGAGGACTACCCCTTCCTGAGCACACCCCCGGCAGCCGAGGCGCTGGCTCCGCTACCCTACCCCGAGGCCTTCGAGGAAGAGCGCACGGTGACCCCGGAGCAATTCGTCGAGCGTGTCGAAGTGGCGATGGAGCACATCCGCGCCGGCGACGTCTACCAGATCCAGATCGGCCATGAGATTCGCATCCGCTCGCAGGTTTCGCCGTTCGATGTGTACCAGAACCTGCGCCTGCGCAACCCTTCCCCCTACATGTACCTGGCCCACGTAGGCGGCATCGACCTGATCGGCGCCAGCCCCGAGCTGTTCGTCAGGATCAAGGACGACTTGATCGAGATGCGCCCGATCGCCGGCACCGTGGGCAAGAAGCCTGGCGTCGATCCGACTCAGTTGGTCCTGGAGCTGACCCGCTCCGAGAAGGAGCGCGCCGAACACCTGATGCTCATCGACCTGTGTCGCAACGATATCGGTCGCGTGTGCCAGGCCGGCTCGCTGGAGGTCGATGAGTTCATGCTGGTGGAAGAGTACTCGCACCTCTACCACATGGTGTCGAACGTTCGCGGCTTGCTGCGCCCGGGCCTGGATGCCTACGACGTGATCAAGGCCTCGTTCCCCGCGGGCACCATGTCCGGCGCACCCAAGGTCAGGGCGATGGAGCTGATCGAGGGGATGGAAAGCAACCGCCGGGGCATTTATGCCGGGGCCCTTGGCCTGGTCGGTTTCGATGGCAGCGTCAACACCGCATTGTGCATTCGCTCGACGGTCTTCGACGAGGGCACGTACCACTTGCGTGCATCCGCCGGAGTGGTAGCCGATTCGGTGCCAGCGCTTGAGTGGAAAGAGACGCTGTACAAGATGGGTTCCGTCTATCGGGCAGTGACCGGCCAGGAGATCGCACTGTGAAAGTATTCTTGATCGACGCCTATGACAGCTTCGTCTTCATCATCAGCCAGTACCTGGAACAACTGGGGCTGGAAACCCACGTCGAGCGTCACGACGTACCGGATCTCATCCAGCGCATTGAAGCGTTCTCGCCGGATTTCTGCGTGCTGGGCCCTGGGCCTGGGCATCCGGCGGATGTGGGCTACATCGAAGTGATCAAGCACTTTCAGGGGCGTCTGCCGCTGTTGGGTGTGTGCCTGGGTCACCAGGCCATCGGCCTGGCCTTCGGTGCCCAGGTTTGCCGGGCCCCGCACGTGATGCACGGTAAGGTGAGCACGATCGAGAACGACGGCAAGGGCGTCTATGACCACACCCAGGCACATGCGATTCGGGCGACCCGCTACCACTCGTTGATGATCAACGAGCAGCCGTTACCCGACTGCCTGGAGATCACGTCCAGGTCCACGGACGACGGCTATGTCATGGGCGTACGCCATCGCCACCTGCCGGTGGAGGGCGTGCAGTTCCACCCTGAAAGCATCCTCACCGAAAACGGCCTGGACCTGTTCCGCAGTTTCATCCGGTGTCACGTGCACAAGTGATCCACCCGGAAGGGGCATGCGCCCCTTCTTTCCCCGTGCTGCGACTGCTTCATTCCTGCTACAACTAGAGCGATCCGTTTATGGACAAACACCACTCCCCCGCCTGCGTCAGCCACATCCTGACCTGTTCCGAACGCACCATCGACTTCCACCTGCTCAATGCTCGACGCAAGCTGGGTTCGGTAAGCCGCCAGCAGGCCGTCAGTGCTGCGGTGGCCTGTGGGCTGGTCATGCCGACCGTTATCCCGCCGACTTACCAGTGCCAGAAATGAGCACAAAAGTGGTTTCTACGACAGTCCATCCTCAGGGATAACCTGATGGCATATTCAAGTCAGCAATGGCAAGCTCCCGACCTGCCGCGCAGGCCCGTGTACAGCCGCGCAGCACGTTCATTCCCGAAGCCTGCAGCCCTTGACCTCGGGTATCCATCACCTGTTATTCAACTGAAACAAGGATGTCGGCATGAAAATCTCTCTTGGTCTCGTCGCCCTGGCCGGGTGTCTGTCCACCTTTACTGTTTCGGCCGCTGGCCCGAGCCATAGCGACTTGTTCAAGGCCCTGGCGCAGTGCCAGGCCAATGCGCAGCAGGTGGGCGAGTTCAACGACCTGGTTGACGCCGAGCAACTGACGCTCTCCAAGGATGAAGCGCACAGCCCGTGGGGCGGTGGCGCCTGGCAAGTCACCCCGGCGTTGACGGTGCACGGCGTGTCGTCGACCACTCTGGTGATGACCGACCGCTTCAGCTTCTTTCTCCAGGCCAAAAGCAGCAGCCCGAAGGCCGATGCAGAAAAGCTCGCCAGCACCCTGAAATTGAAAAAGACCCTGGATACCGACGGCTACGTTGACTATCAGCGCAGCCTCGGTAACGGCGCTAGCCTGCGAGTGGTCTCCACGGAAGACAAGGACAGCGATCTCTACGTGGGTTGCAGCTATGAGCAGGATGCTTCCTGAGATCCGGTGATACCCTCTCCCCCGGAAATACAGAAAGGCAGAGTCATCAATGCCCGGACATTGGACCGCTCGGGCGTTTTACATCGCGTTTTTTCTGCCTGACCGAACCTGGACTGGCAAGGCGGCTTGGTTCAGACACTCTGGACGTACGCAGTAACCGGCTGATTTCCTGCGCGCTGACCGCCTTGCTGAAAAAGTGCCCCTGAATTTCATCGCAGCCGTTTTCACGCAGGAAGGTTTGCTGCTCCTCGGTTTCGACACCTTCGGCAATGACCTTGAGGTTCAGCTTGTGCCCCAACGAAATCACGGCGGTGGCGATGGCTTTGTCGTTCTCGTTGTTGGGTAGATCACGCACGAAAGACTGGTCGATCTTGAGCCTCGCGATCGGGAAGCTTTTCAATGCGGCGAGGCTGGAATAGCCGGTGCCGAAGTCGTCAATCGAGAGGCTGATCCCCATGGCTTGCAGGGCCTTCATTTTGCTGATGGCTTGCTGAAGGTCTTGCATGATCAGGCTTTCGGTCAGCTCCAGCTCAAAGTACATCGGGTCCAGCCCGGATTCCTGCAAGGCATGCATGATCCGGTCGATCAGGTCCCTTTCGATGAACTGGCGAGCCGAGATGTTCACCGACATGGTGATCGGCGGCCAACCGGCATCCTGCCACGCCTTGTTCTGTCTGCAGGCGGTATGAATCACCCAGTCGCCGATGGGCACGATCAGCCCGGTCTCTTCGGCCTGAGGAATGAATTTGATGGGAGAGACCATGCCGAGTTCGGGATGCTGCCAGCGGATCAATGCCTCCACGCCGATGATCTGACCTGACTGCAAATCCACTTGTGGCTGGTACAACAGCAGGAACTCGTCATTGTTGAGTGCGCTTCGCAGCCCGTCTTGCATGGCGAGCTTGCCCTGGACCTTGTTATTCATCTCGCTCGTATAGAACTGGAAGCTGTTGCGCCCCAGCTCCTTGGCCCGGTACATGGCGGCGTCCGCATTGCTGAGCAACGTGTCGGTGTCGGTGCCATCGGTAGGGTACGTGGCCAACCCCATGCTGCAGGTGACGTGGAGCGTATGGCCGCTGAGTTGAATCGGCCGCAGGATCGCTTCCTGGATTTTGTGCAGGACGGGCGTCACGCCGTCCAGGTCCGAGGGCTGGTCGAACAGGATGATCACAAACTCGTCGCCGCCCAGTCGCACCACGGTGTCGGTACGCCGTACACACCCCAGCATGCGCTGGGCGACGGTTTTCAGCAGTTCGTCCCCGGCACTGTGCCCAAGGCTGTCATTCACCAGTTTGAACTTGTCCAGGTCGAGAAACACCACTGTCACCAGCCGGTTGTAGCGCTGGGCATAGAGCATCGCCTGCTTGAGGCGGTCTTCGAGCAGCGTACGATTCGGCAGCCCGGTCAGGGCGTCATGGTCGCCCATAAAGCGAATGCGCTTTTCGGTCTGTTGGCGTTCTATCGCAATGCCGGCGAGCGGTGTGGCCATGTCGATCAGTTTCGTCTCGGCCGCGCTGGGGCTGCGCACGGTGTTGGCATACAAGGCAAACGTGCCCAGGACCTTTCGCTCATGGGACAGGATCGGCGTCGACCAGCAGGCGCGAAACCCATAGGGCGCAACGAGTGAACGGTACGCTTCCCACAGTGGATCCTGCTCGATGTCCGTGACGATGACCGGCTCTCGTCGATACGCCGAGGTACCACATGAACCGACGTTCGGACCGATTTCAATTCCGTCGATGAGCTGGCTATAGGCTTTCGGCAAACTGGGTGCAGTCCCGTGCAGCAGGTGCTTGCCCTCCTCATCCAGCAGCAGGATGGAGACCTTCATGCCCTCCAGTTGGGACTCGACCAGGTGCGCCAGGCTATCGAGCACTTCTGCAAGCTCGGTGCTCCTGGCGATCAGTTCCAGGACATGACCTTGTCCGGCACGGACGATGGCTTCTTGCTCCAAGCGGTCGTTTTGCACGGCGAGCCGTTCTGTGGCGATACTTAATTGAACCGTTCTTTTTTCCAGCTGAAGCCGGTCTTCGAGAAATTGGTTCACCGCCCGCGCCATGTTGCCGATCTCGTCGTTCCCATGGTCGGCCATCATCACATGGGTTTTGTTCGTGTGCTCCTGACGCAATTGCCGGCTTATTTCATTCAGGCGCACGAGCACATGACGGCCCATGAACACCCGGGTCACAAACCAGGCGAATACCAGGCTGGCGCCCAACATGATCAGCACCCATTGCTGGCTGCGATTCGAGGCCTCGACCAGGCGCTGCACGGCTTCGCGATAGTCTTCGGTGTAGGCGTTCGATTGCGTACGGGCCACCGAAACCAGGACCTCGGCCTCGTTCTTGAGTTGCTCATTGAAGCGCTGCAAGACGTTGTGTTGATTGATGAGCGTCTGGCGCAAGGAGAAGAGATCCGGCGGCGTCTGCACATCAACGTCGGATAACGTGTCAGCGGCACGTGGCAGGCGCTCATATCGGGCCCGCAGCCGTTGCACGGCCTCACTGTCAACCGCCTGCGGCAGATCGAAAAGCAGCACCGCCAGCTCCAGGCTGGCCCGGGTCTGGGTCGCCGTCAATCGGGCGGTGCGATCCTCCAGGGCCTGCGCGAAGGTGACCTCGGTTTGCAGCAGGCTTTCTCGCAGCTGCGCAACGATGTTGGCGGTGTTGCGGAACATCTGACTCGACTGATGCATGTCGAGTATCGCCACGCCACTGTTCGCGGCAGTCAGTTGCTGCACCCGTTGATCGAGGGCTTCAAGCTGTTCGACGGTTGCCGCATAGCTTGAACGCAGGACGTCCGGGGAACGGGTTGTCAGAAGCTGGTCGGTCTGGCGTTCGATCAACAAGGTGCGCTGCACCATGTCTTGCCCATTTTGCATGCGGACCAGTCGTTCATCCGTCAGCTGGCGAGTGGCGCTGTTAGAGGTGCGCAACGCGTAGACCGCCGTGGCGGCGCCTGCCAGGATCAGCAGCGCCAGCGTCAGAAACGCCAGAGTGAATTGTGCGCGCAGCGATTGTGGCAATAGCTGGCGTCCAAACCGGGAAGTCATATCCAACGTCAGGGGTTCCATTGGTGGCGATAGATGTCTCGATAGCCATTGTCAGGATCGTACTGGAATTTTTTCCCGCCATCGAAGGCGATATTGTCGGCATTGACCAAGTGAATCGGCGCGACGAAGCCGCTCACTGGCTGACCTGCAAACAGCCGGTTCAATTCATCCATCACTTGCCAGCCATGCTGGTTGAGCGGCTCGGCCACAGTAACGGTCTGGTAGGTTTTTGCCTGTATGCGCAAGAAAGCCGAAGCGCTGCCGTCACCGGCAGACAGCAGGCTGATGCCGTCACTGGGTATGGCGGCGCTGGTCAGCGAGGCAATCGAATAGTCGAAATAGATGTCGTTGATGGCCAGCGTGTGAGTCCAGCGTTTGCCATAGCGCTGAAGCAGCTCCTTGGTGATCGCCGGCATCTTCTCGCCACTTTCGGAGATCGCCACATCGCGCACCTCCAGCAACGTACATTCTCGACAGCCCCGAATGACGTCCTCCATGACCTTGGCTTTCGCCATGGCAATGCTGTACTTGGAGTCGGTCAGGATGACCACGCCGGCGCGTCCGCTTGACTGTGCCACTGCCGCCATGGCCGTGAGGCGCGCCACTTCAAGCGGGTCGGTCGTGACGTTCATGGCCACCGGGGTGCCGTCAATCGGCCCCGGGCGTACTCCGGCGTGCCAGCCAACCACCGGTACCTCCTTGTTGGCAAAGAGCAGCAGCGCCGCCTTGTTCTCAAGGGCATCGGAGCCGCACAGGATAAGGCCGTCGGGCTTCGCGGCCAGGGCATCGGAAAAGGCCTTTGCGCGCCCGGCCGATGAGCCGGCACCATCGTATATCTTCAGCGTCCAGCCCAACGCGCTGGCGGCCTCCCGGGCGCCCTGCGCGACACCGACAATGCCGCCGTTACGCAAATCTTCTGCGACAAGCGCGATGCTCTTGCCCCGCTGGGCTTGCGGGCCGGATACAGGGCCGCTCCAACGAACGGCACCGAGGGTGGCCTTGGAAACGATTTCCTGCGCTTGCATCACCGTGACCGTGGCGTTTTCGAGACCCGCTGCGGTTGACAGGTCCTGGCTGTATGCAGAAGTTGCCATGAAAAGACAGGAAACCGTTATTGAAGCCATCCGGAGTAACGAGGATCTTGGAAACCTGGGCCCAATCGAACAGGTTCGATCACCGCATGTGATGCCGTGTCTGGGGCCGGTGGCGCGATCAAAGTCAGGCATGACGTCCCTTTTTGCCAAGAATGCAGTGTTCCGAAAGGATAGTCGGTTCTGCTGCCATCAGGTTCTTTGTGGGTAAAGGGAATTTCCAGCGGGGAGCGAGCCCGTTCCCACAGGTTTCATTTCTTAACTGAGCGGCATTTTCCTTTATCCCACCCTTTTCCTTTTTAACGCCTGAATATCGGTGCCTGCCGGCTATCCCGAACGGCTCCTCAAAGCGTCCATTTCAGCCCGCATGACGCCAACTTATTGGCATAAAAACCGAGCAAATAAAAATAAATTAATACAGTGACGGTTTCCCGACGCACGGTACCCATGTGCCATTGCTGAGGGTTCAAATCGAAGCTCATCATCCGCAGGCAACCCCCGCAAAACGTTTAGGCCGCCAACCTGGACTACAGGAAGTAATCAATCGCATCACTCAATGGAGCGACACCGAGATGATGACTGTCTATTTTGTTGTGATGACGATCTGCAGTGGCTTCGAAGGCTGTGTCGATGAACGACAACCAGGGCCAACCTTTGCTTCCAAGGCGATGTGCATGGAGACGGCCAGAGTCATGGCGCCGCGCAAAGGGGTGAAGTTCAAGTGTCGCAAAGAACGTATGTTGGTGGTCGAGACACCGCCAGCAGAAAATTACGGCAAAATTGTCTCCACCAAGACCGCAGGCCAGCCTTAGCAATATGTTTTTTCGCCGGACGGGTCAGGCAGTGGAAGGTGCCGAGGCTTATCCTCAGAGCATTGGCAGAGGCCTCAGCCAGGTAAAGACGCATCAAGCATGTTCTTACGTGATACCTGCTAGCAGAAACCCTGATTGGTTTGGAGGACAACGTTGGTCTTATCTTGTTTCTAAAACATCACCACGGTGAATACCGCCTGCAAAAGCGCATTCGATGTTTAGAAAGATAAGACCAATGCCATCAACCCCAACCAGACGCGAGTGCCCTCATGATTAAAATGCTAGCTGCCGTACGCCGCAAACCCGGCATGACGCATGCTGAGTTCTTGAACTATATAGAACACCAGCATGGAGAAATCGCCCGGGCTAAACCTTTAGGCGTCAAACGATACGTGCAAAATCATGTCATCGACTCAGCTTTCGGCGTTGACTCTGATAACGCCTACACACAAACATTTCACCGGGACTCCGTCACGGAATTATTTTTTGATGACATGTCAGGTTTGATTCACACCTTCAGCGATCCCTATACCCAACAAACTGTTGGGCCTGATGCAAAAAACTTCGCCGACCTGTCAAAACAGGCCGCTCAGCTGATGGATGAAGTCGAGATTTCCAATGCCGGTGCCGCCCCCTCCAAATGGAAGGCGATCGTCTTCCTGAAGAAGAACCCAACCGTGCAACTGGAGGCCTTTTTCACCGCCTGGGATTCAGCTCACGACACGGTTGCCAATCAATACCCGGACTTCCAAAAGGTGCTACGTCGGCACACTCGCTCCAGATACCTTCCCGAGGGTGACCGAGTAACGTCCTATTTCGGGCCAGACATCGCGGTATACGAAGGCACTTCCAGCCTGTGGTTTGAAAATGAAGCCGATCTTTCTGTTTTTCGTCAGTATCAGCGAGCACTGTTCCAGCAGCTGTCTGACGAAGGAGTCGTGCTGGCGTCGGAATCTTTTTTCGTATACGTCAAGGAGGTCGTCATTTTCGATCTGGGTCAGTAAACATTTAATGAGTTAATTAACTGCATCAAGTCCACTGCCCTTCTTCGAACTGGATGCTGAAGTGATTCAAGGGCATCCAGCCGAAGGGGCTGAATCACTCAGATAGGTTCAGCCAACGTAGCAGTGGACTCTCGCATGATCTGGGCATGCTCATCCTTGTCACCCGCACTTTTTTCTATCTCGCACAGCCGTGCAGAGTTCTCGACCACCAGTTGGCAACGCTCCCAACGCCGCGCTTCGAACCGGCTCAGGGCAGCCTGTAGATCGTTATCGGCGAACAGTTCCTCAGCAAGCACGATGGCACTCTCGATACCAATCCCGGCCCCGGAAGCCAGATGGGGCGTGGTGGCATGCACCGTGTCCCCGATCATCACAACGCGGCCCTTATGCCAAGGCAACGGCACCAACAAATTGGCCAGCGGACGGTAGTCGATATTGGCACCCGGTTCGAACAGTTGCGGCACAAGCGCTTGCAGGATCGGGGCGGGGAACTCACCCAGCAGACGCGCCATTTCGCCTGGCCAACTGGCCGGATCGATCCACTCGGAAAACTCGCGGTTTTCCATGAGGAACATGTACATATGCGTTTCAGAAATCGGATTGACGCCGACCTTGGTGCGCCCCAGCCAATGACTGGGCCGTACGATTTCCTGCGGACGCTTCAACACCGCGCGCCAGACACTCTGGTGAATGGATTTTGGCGAGGGCGCCTCCGGGAAAAACTCCTTTCGCATCCGCGAATGCACACCGTCGGCGGCGATGACCAGGTCGTAGCGCCCGGAGGTGCCGTCAGTGAAAGACACTTCAACGCCATCGGCATGCTCGATGAGGCTGTCAAACGTTATGCCCAGGCGCACGTGGGTGCCCACTTCCCGCGTTTTGTCGGCAAAAATGCGAGCCAGCACCGGGCGCAGGATGCCGCCGCCGCAGGGAATCGGTTTGTCGCTGACCGGCGGTCGAAGCGCCAACTGCACGATCAGTTCGCCAACCGGTGAAAACACATCGAAATTGGTCGACAGATACCCTTCTGCGGCCACCCGTTCAAGAATCCCCACCGTATCAAGCGCTCGCAACGTCGGCCCACTGAGCGTAATACCGGCCCCCAGGGGACACCACAGAGGATCTATCTCGACCAGGTCCACTTCGACGCCCTCGCGGGCGAGCTGGATAGCCGCGGTCATACCGGAGAATCCGCCTCCGATCACCAGGACCTTTTTGACTGCTGCGATCATCACGCTCTCCTAATTATTCTTATTTCAATCGGGCTGACATTGCATGGCGCACCGACGGGCTCTGCAGCGCGATCGACTCAATGCCGCAGACTCATGAAGTTCCGACCGAAATGCCGGATCAACGACGAGACTATCGAATTGGCTATCAGCGCTGAAATCGCTTTCCACAATCCGAGGTATCGCTACAGGAGATGGGTTGCTGAACACCCGCAGTCCCCTTGTGGGAGCGAGCCTGCTCGCGATCGAGGAGAGTCAGTTGGCGGTGATGTTGGATGTGCCGACGCCTTCGCGAGCAAGCTCGCTCCCACAGGCTTTTGTGTTGTTTCCAGGTGCGGTGAACACCCACAAACCCATGTGGAAGCGAGCTTGCTCGCGATAGCGGTTCACACGCTTTCCAGGCCATCCCAGCAGAGGTATTTCACCTCAAGGAACTCGTCGATCCCCAGGTGAGATCCCTCTCGCCCCAGACCGCTCTGCTTCACGCCGCCGAAAGGGGCGACTTCATTTGAAATCAAGCCGCAGTTGATACCCACCATGCCCGACTCGATGCGAGCCGCATTGCGCCAGATCCGGGCCGCGTCACGGCTGTACAGATACGCCGCCAAGCCAAACTCGCTGTCATTGGCCATGGCAATGGCTTCGTCATCACTGTCGAAGCGCACCAGTGGCATGACCGGGCCGAAGATCTCTTCGCGAGCGACCCGCATTTCATGAGTCACATCAGCCAACAAGGTGGGCTGGAAGAAACACCCACCCAGCGCATGAGGCTTGCCGCCGGACAGCAGTCGAGCACCTTGCGCCAGCGCATCATCAACAAGGGCCTGGGATTTTCGTACCGCTGCGTCATCGATCAACGGCCCGACCTGTACACCCGGCTCCAGGCCATTGCCCACCGTCAAGCGTGCCATGCGCTCGAGGATGCGCTCGGCCAGTGCGTCATAGATCCCTGCCTGCACCAGCACCCGGTTCGCGCCGATGCAGGACTGCCCGCCATTGCGAAACTTGGCCAACATCACCCCGTCGGCTGCCGCATCAAGATCAGCATCGTCGAAGACAATGAACGGCGCGTTGCCGCCCAGCTCCATGGAGCATTTCTTGACCGTCTGCGCCGCTTGCGCCAACAGCAACCGGCCCACTTCCGTGGACCCGGTGAAGGTGAGTTTGCGCACCAACGGGTTGGCCGTGAGTTCACCGGCAATGTCGCGGGTGTCACTCCCCGTGATCACACTGAACACACCAGCCGGCACACCCGCGCGCTGCGCAAGTTCAGCGAGGGCCAGGGCGGTCATGGGCGTCTGGCTGGCCGGTTTCACGACCATCGTGCAGCCCGCCGCCAGCGCCGGAGCGGCCTTGCGCGTGATCATGGCCGCGGGGAAATTCCACGGTGTGATCGCAGCGCAAACGCCGATGGGTTCGCGCAGTACCACAATGCGCTGCGTGTCCTTAACGCCGGGAATCAAATCACCGCGCACTCGCGTGGCTTCTTCGGAAAACCAGCGCACAAACGACGCAGCGTAATCGACCTCGCCCCGCGCCTCCTCCAGCGGCTTGCCCTCCTCCAGGGTAATCAGCGTGGCGATATCCTCACGATGTTCCACCATCAACTCATACCAACGGCGCAACACCTCGCCCCGGCGTTTAGCCGTCAAGCGTCGCCATGGGCCAAAGGCCGCATGCGCTGCATCGATGGCGTGCCGGACTTCAGTTTCGCGGCAGCGTGGCAACTCGGCCAGCACCGCTTGATCCACCGGATTACGCAGCGTGTACCGACCGTGCGGCGTCTCGTTCAGCCACTCGCCGGCGATGTAGGCACCGGTGCGCCACAGCGTCGGATCCTTAAGTAAATGCTTCACTTTGCAATCCTCTTAATCAGCAAGGGTGACGCCCGATCATGAACGCGCTATCCGGGTCCGACGTCACCGGCAGGCCCGCCGCAACCAGCCCTTGGCGCAAAGACTTCATGAGGCGATCCGGCACGCGCATCGCCGGGGCACGCAGAGGGCCGCCGTTGAAGCCGGCGAGCCAGTCCTGGTACTTCCACATCGTGCGATTGAGCACCCCGGTGCCGCCGGCATAGCTTTGCGCGGCGGCGCCATTGGCACCGCGTGCCGGGTTGACCTTCCAATACAGCTCCATCGCTTCTTCGAAGCGACCCGTGCGGGCCAGTTCGAAAGCTTTCGGGTAGTAGTCGCTCATCCAGGCGGTGTTGCTGGTGCCGGAAAACTGCAGTTTCATCAGGCTCATCAACGGGATTGCGTCAGCTTCGATCGGGCAACTGATCACCACCTGATCACGGAAGTGGTAGTACATCTCGCAAATACCCGCTGGCAACGGAAACCCTTGCTCGGACTTGATGGCGGCGATATTCGGGCAATCGGCCAGCAGGCGACGGACCAACTCCAACGACATACCCGCCGGATGCACGCGCTCAAAGCCCCAGAGCGGAATCGGGAAGAGCATGACAGCCAGGTCCGTGGCATCGCAGAACGACTTGGTGTAGTCATAGATTTCCTGCTCGCTGGTCGGCCAGAACTGCGGCGGGTAGGAGAGCAGGACGATGTCGGCGCCGGCATTCTCAGCGAGTTTCACCGCCTCAATGTTCTCGGCAAGCGTGCCAAAAGCCGCATGGAAGAACAGGATCAGGTCTTTCCCCGACTCACGCGCCCAGGCGGTGAATTGAGCGTTTTCCTGGGCAGAGATCGCCAGTTCACTGCACAGCAACGTGCTGCTGTAACCCAGTCCAACCGTATGCTCGATGTCGTGGCGTATGCCACGCTCATTGAGACGCTTCAGATCAGCACTGAAGCTTGGGATGGTGACAGCCGAGCAGCCCACCAGGTTTTCACGGGCCCAGGCGCGGGCATCAGCTTTCTTGTAAGTGGCCATGATGATTTTCCTTCGAACAGTGGAGGGGTTATTTCGAGACAGGGACAATGCTGGCAGGCAGCTCGATGCCGAGGCCTTGTTGCCTGGCGCGCTCGTACAACGCTTGTGCGATGACGACATCCTGCAGCGCCGAGCCAACCGATTTGTAGAGAACGATGTCGCTTTCTTTCTGGCGCGGATTGACGCGACCCGCGACCAGATCCGACAGCGCGACTAGTTTGTCGGCGACATAAACACCGGCACTGATCGCAGCAATGGCGTCGCCGGTATCGTGAAGTACCTCTTGCGGCATATCCGCGACGATGCAGACGGCTCGCTCCATCGTGACCGGGTCAACCTCCCGTTGCTCAGGCAAGGTGGAACCCAACGACACGACCGTCACGCCTGCGCAAAGCCATGCCCCTTGCAACACCGCAGACTCGTCACGACTGCGTGCGGCACAAATCACCACATCGCAGTCCTGCACGGCTTCTTGCGCAGTGTTCACCGCTTGGATATCCAGCCCCGGCCTGAAGCTTTCGGCAAACCGCTCACGGCTCGCGGGCGTTGGACTGAACACCCGGACACGGGCGACATCGCGCACGGCCTTGAGGCAGTCAAGCGCGCCACGCGCTTCAAACCCGGCACCAATCACGCCCACCCGCAGTGCTCGTTGAGGCGCCAGCAGATCAACCGCCAGCGCAGCGGTTGCAGCGGTGCGCAAGCCCGTCACCCGATTGCCGTCGATCAGGGCACTGAGCGCCATGGTTTGCTGGTCGAACAATGCAATCAGGTAGCTGGCGCAGCGCGCCCGCATGGACGCCGCGATCAACTTGCAGCCCATTTGGCCGCCAGCGGGAGGTACAGCAGTCAAACTGCGCAGCCAGATACCGTCGCCGCGGGCCATGGAGCGAGGCGGCACCATGGCATCCGTCGTGGGGCAGGCATACGCCTGCGCGAGCGCGGCAACGGCTGTGCTCCAGTCGGCGAGCGAGGCGACATCGGCGTCGCTGAGAAAAAGCGTCGGGGTAATGACTTGGGGCTCTTGGGCATGATGCATAGCGCTAACCTCGCAATCGGGTATCAATCATTGATTGACTGACACCCTACGAGGGGCGCCCCCCACCGGATACTGCTGGGGATCGAAAGCAGCTATCGCTCAAATCGATGGCATGGACAGATTGCAAATCAGCCGTCGCACTTCACGGGAAGCACGGGTCAAGGGGCGACGGGGCGACTCGACCAGCACGACAAAGCGCTCCAGCACGGGCTCGATAATGCGCGATGAAATCAGTCGTTGATCCAGCGAGCCCGGCAGCACAGAGGCAATCGCATAACCTCCGCCTGCCGCGACGACTTCGTACTGGAGCTGGACGGAGTCGGCTTCCACGGCAACGCACAACTCCACGCACTGTTCGGCGGCCAGATGATCGAGCCTGGCCCTTAACAGATGGGGACGCCCCGGGACTACCAGTGGCAATCCGGATAGCCGCTTTAACGCAATGTCTCGCTCGGCAAAGAGGGGATCGCTGGCTGGCCCTATCAAATGCAGCGCCAGCCTGGCCAGTAAATACGCCTCGCCGATACTGGCTTCGTTCTCGCGCAGGACCAGCGCCATATCCAGACGACCATCCTGCAACTGCTCTTCGAGTTGCGCACTCGCGCCCTCGATCAGGTGCAATCTCACACCCGGCATCTGTGCTTGTACCGCCGCGAAAAGCGTACCGGCAAACCGCCGGACCGCCGAAGGCAGCATCCCTACGACCACCTCCCCCACCGGTTTTCCACGCCGGGTACGAATGTCATCGGCCAGGCCTTCGGCGTCCGCGAGAAGACTCGATACGCAAGGTAGCAACTGCTCTCCAAACTCAGTCAGGAGCACCCCACGGCCGGTACGATGAAACAGCCGCTCGCCACATTGCGATTCGAGCTGAGCAATGTTTCGACTGACCATGGACTGCGGCATATCCAGTAAAACAGCCGCTTTACTGAGACTTCCAGCCGCCGCGACCCGCACAAACAATGTCCAGCGAGGATCGACAATCGTCAAAGCAGCGTCCGCAGTCACGCTCATTCCTCGAAAATCGCTACGGCACGGACGAAACCGGCCGAAGCGTGCCTGATCTTGTAGGGGAAACAGGACACCTGGAAACCGTGGGCTGGCAGGCATTCCAGGTTGGCCAGTTTCTCCATCTGGCCGTAGCCGATGTCACGTCCGGCCTTGTGCCCTTCCCAGATGATCGAGGCGTCGCCCGTGGCGGCGAAGCGTTCGCGCGTGTACTTGAACGGCGCGTCCCAGCTCCAGGCATCGGTACCAACCACGCGCACGCCGCGCTCGAGCAGATACAACGTGGCTTCGCGACCGATGCCAACCCCGGCATCCAGATACCCTGGCTGGCCAAACAGCGCCCCGGCGCGGGTGTTGACCAGGACAATGTCCAACGGCTGGAGGACGTGTTCGATGCGCGTCAGCTCAGCCTGCACTTCGGCGGCGCTGACCACATGACCATCCGGCAAATGACGAAAGTCCAGCTTCACGCCCGGTTGCAGGCACCAGTCCAGCGGCAGTTCGTCGATGCCGAAAGCCGGCTTGCCACCGTCCGTGGTCGAGGCGTAGTGCCAAGGGGCGTCCATATGCGTACCGCTGTGCGTCGTGATCTGCAGGCGCTCAGCCGCCCAGGACTCGTCGCCGGGCAGTTGCGCCTTGGACAGGCCGGGAAACATCGCGGCCATCTCCGGCCAGCCTTGCTGATGGTCCATATAGTCGATTTTCGGCAGCAACGGCGGTGGATCGGTGTAGGGGTTGTTATCCAGGGTAACGGACAGGTCCACCAGGCGGCGTTTAGTTGATTGCATTTTCGCTCACTCCAAGCGCCACCCGCCCACGCGCACGACGCGTCGGGGTAGCCGTGTTCAAGCTGTTACGAATCAAGGCGGCTGCCGAGCCGTCATGGCGAAAGCCAAGGGCGCGGGCCAGAGGGGTTTTCATCGCTGGGAAATTGCCGAACAACGCTTGCAGCCCAGCATCCGGAGCGAAGCTGATCAACCCGCGACGTTCCTGGCCATAGGCCGCGGCCAAGGCATCGATGACCTGGGCAATGGACAGGTGCAACAGCGGCAATTGCCAGACGCGTGACTCACCGAGCTCGGCAGCCGGCAGTTCGGCGGCCCGTAGCAGGTTATCCACGCAACACCGCACGGACATCCACCATGCCTGCGCCTGCGGTGAGACCGGGCAGCAATATGGCTGGCCTTCGGCGAAGGCGTGCAGCAGGTCGCTCATGAACGCCGAACGCAGTCCATTGGGTTCACGTGGACGCGCGACAATGCCGGGCAGGCGCACGGCACGACCGTCCACCTCGCCTCGTCGGGCAAGGTCGTTGAGCGCCATTTCCACCATCACCTTGTGCGCGCCGTAACTCAGCTGCGGGCTCGGCACCGCACGTTCATCCATGCGGGCCGGCAGGTCGCCGCCGTACACCGCCACGCTGCTGGCATACACCAGCACCGGCCGGCCCGGCTGTTCGCGCAACTGGTCAAGCAATTCCAGGCTTGCCAACAGGTTGACCTGATAGCCCAGCCAATAGTGCTGCTCGGCCGCGCCGCCCGGGATGCTGACCAAGTGAAAAACCACATCAATGCCATCGGCCAACGCACGGCGCAATAACGCGGCGTCGGTCACACTGCCGCAATGCCGGCGCAGGCGCTTATCGTCAGCAAAGCCCACCAACTCTTTATCCAGCAGAATCAATGCACTGATCGTCCGGCCTTGTAACTCATTGGTTTCGAGCAATCGTTTCACCAGCGCCCGGCCGACAAAACCATTGGCCCCGGTAATCATCACGCGCATGGGAGGCCTCCACGCACGACACGCTGGTCTATCGCTCCGAAGACCGACTGCCCTTGTGAGTCGAAGACTTCCATGCGCACGCGATCACCGAAGCGCATGAAGGGTGTCTGTGGCGCGCCCTGCTCGATCATCTCCACGGCACGACGTTCGGCGATGCAGGCAGCGCCAACCGTGGGATCGGCATTGGAGACGGTGCCGGAACCGATCAGGCAGCCCGCCCTGAGGCGCCGGGTCAATGCCGCGTGGGCAATCAACTGATGAAAACCGAAATGCATGGCGCCGCCATGGGCATGGCCAAACCACTTGCCATTCCATTCAACCTTCAGCGGCAAGTGCACACGCCCATCGCGCCAGGCCTCGCCCAACTCGTCGGGGGTGATCGCCACCGGGGCAAAACTGGACGAGGATTTGGCCTGGATAAAGCCGAAGCCGGTCTTCATTTCACGGGGGGCGAGCGCACGCAGGCTGACATCGTTGACTTGCACGATGAGTCGAATATGGTCGACGGCGTCTTGCGCCGAGCAGCCCATAGGGACCTCATCGACCAACACCGCGAATTCACCTTCGAAATCGATACCATGGGTTTCACTGGGCAGCACGATGTCGTCGTGGGCCCCCAGGAAGTCATCGCCACAGCCTTGATACATCAGGGGCGTGTGTTCAACGCCTTCGATCGGGTCAAGCCCGAAAGCCTTCTGCATCCGCTCGCCATGACTGAGGAAAGACGAGGCATCCAGCCACTGCCAGGCGCGCGGCAAGGGTGCGGCGGCTTGCTGCGGATCAAAGGCGAAGGCACCGCTCAGCGCGCCTTCATTCAAGGCGTCATACCGGGCGCGCAAATCGGTTTCGACGCTCGGCCATTGCTCAATGGCATCCTGCAGCGTCGCGGCAATATCGCTGGCATCCACCGCCCAGGCCAGGTCGCGGGACACCACCAGCAGGCAACCGTCACGGTTGTGATTCTTGAGGGTACTGAGCTTCATGCCTGTTCTCCTTGCAGCTCGGGTGCGAAGCGGCCATCGAGCAGCACGAAGAGCATGCGGGCCATCTGCTCGGTGCGATTGCTCCAGGCGTGGTTGGTGCCGCGCTGCACGACGATGTCACCGCGTTTGAGATGCACCTCTTCGCCATCGAGCATCAGCCAGACCTCCCCCTCCGTGACCACGCCGTAATCGAGGGTTTCGGTGCGGTGCATCAGCTTGTGCTTGGAGTCAGCCTGCCCCGTGCCGGCATGGGCCTGGCCTATTTCGGCGAAGGCCGCCGCCGCATCCTCGGCGCTGACCTGGTTCTGCACGCTGTCAGGCGGAATATCCACCACGCGGATGACACTGCCCAGCGGTGCCGGGCTCAACTGAAGCGGTTTGCAGGTGGGGTCGTCGCCGTTATCCAGCGCGGCCGGGCTGGCGCCACTGTTCCAGATCTCATGGAAGACCGTGCCGGGTACGGCCTTGAGCGCGAAGCTGTTGGGCGTCGGGCCGCTGAGCGCGACCACCGCCTGGCCCTGGGCATCGTGCCCGGTGACCACGCGTTTGAAACCAGGAAGTTGTTGCATGTTCGACTCCTCAATCAGTTGGCGAAGCGCGGCAGCGGGTAAAAATGGATGCATGGAAAAAACCTTAAAGATCGAGCACCAGCCGCGCGCTCCTGGCACGCGAGCAACACGGCGTGAACTGGTCGTTGCGGGCTCGCTCGGCATCGGTCAAAAACATGTCTCGGTGGTCCGGCTCGCCTTCCAGCACGCGCGTGAGGCAGGTGCCACAGATGCCCTGCTCGCAGGACAACGGAATATCGATCCCCGCCTCCAGCAGCACCTGGGCAACGCTGAGCGCGGCCGGCACCTGGAGACACTGTCCCGTGCTGGCCAGTTGCACCTCGAAGCTGCCCGGCTCGCCCGTCGGGACAGCGGCGGTAAAGTACTCACGGTGCAATTGAGCCTCGTCCCAGCCCTGCTCGCGCGCCGTGCCGAGCACGTGCTCCATGAAGCCAGTAGGGCCACAGACGTACAGGTGGCGGTCACTCGCCAGCGCGGACAAGACCCGAGCGCTGTCCAGACGCTGAGCATCCTCACCATCGTCCACATGAACGTGCACGCAATGGGCAAACGCCGAATGGCGGATGTACTCGATAAAGGCCATGCGCCCGGCCGAGCGACCGCAATAGTGCAGCTCGAAAGGCGCGCCGATCCGCGCCAGGCGCTCGGCCATGCAGAGGATCGGCGTAATGCCGATACCGCCTGCGAACAGCACGCTGTACCCGGCCGCATGCTCCAGCGGGAACAGGTTGCGTGGTTCGCTGATGCGCAGCCGACTACCTTCGTGCACGTGTTCGTGCATGGCCTGCGAACCGCCGCGAGACGCCGGGTCGAGCAACACGCCCAGCAGGTAGCGGTGGCGTTCTTCGGGGTGATTGCACAGCGAGTACTGGCGCACCAGGCCATTGGGCAGGTGCACGTCGATATGCGAGCCGGCGCTGAAAGCAGGCAGGATGGAATGCTCGGCCGGGGCCAGTTCAAAGCTGTAGATACCTTCGGCTTCGAGGCGTTTGCGGGTCACGATGACATCGATCATCACTGGCTACCCATCGGCTGTTCAGCGGCGATCAACCGACGCAGAACACGTCGGCAACGCACAGCCCCAGCATCGACTGGCAGCAGCACCGGGTTAAGGCCAAGCAGCTCAACCTCGCCAATCTGACGCTGTTGAGCCTCGACCATGGGCTTGTCTTCACCGGCAAAAATACCGATCAACATGTCCTGGACGAAGGCATTCAGCTGGGCATTGTCCTGCTCGAAACTGCGCGTGTTGGCAAAGAAGTAATGGGTATTGGTCGCGTCCTGCGGTGTCATCAGATGCAGGTTCCACGTGACGGGCCCCTCTTCCCTGGGGCGCCCTGGAGGCGTGGCACCACTGCCCAGCAGCATCAGGCCAGGTGCATGCCAGATGACCTCGGCCCAGACGTCTGCCCGGCTCGGATCTTCCAGGTGAGCGCCAAAAGCCGGTGGCGGCACATCATCAGGCGCCCACCAACTGATGCGCACGCGATCGTTGGGCAGCTCCTCGATAGTGGCGCGCGTGCGGGATAACGCTCCGCCACCGAGCGTATCGGGGTGCAGGAAATCAACGTGGCTCAAGTCCATGATGTTGTCGGCCAGCAGCTCGTAGTGCGCGCGCGTAGGCAAATACCCATGGCCCTTGGCATCGGTTGGCGCCTGCTCGAAGAAGGAAAAATCAGGGATCAGCGCATCGTTGGCCAGGTTCGGATCGCCAGGCCAGACCCAGATCGCACCATGGCGCTCAGCGACCGCGAACGCGCGGACACAGGCGGCCTTGGGGATACTCCCATCGCCATGGGGGTTGTGCGTACATTGACCGCTGCCATCGAAACGCAGGCCGTGGTACGGGCACTGGACGCTATCGCCGACAATCTTGCCCATGTGCAGCGGGGCAAAACGGTGCGGGCAACGATCGACGAGCGCCTGGATCGCCCCCTGGCTATTGCGAAAGAACACGATGGGTTGCTCGACGATGGTTCTGCCCAGCATGCCTCCTTGCGCCAGCTCGTCTGCCCATCCAGCGATGTACCAGGTGTTGAGCAAATAACTCATGATGTTCTCCTCGTTTTTCTTATTTTGATGACACGTCGAATGGACAGATCAGCGATCAGCGTCTGCGGCAACCGCAGCGGGAAAAGCTGACCTGCGGCCACGCAACCGAATGCAGGCCAGGGCCACCAACAGTTGAACACCCGCGACAATTCCCAGTGCGGCAGGCAAAGCGCTGATCATTCCCCCGGTGATCGCCAGCACCACCAGCGGGCTGGCGAACTCACCGGCAAAGAACATCGCCGTGAAGCCGCCGGCGGCGCGGCCGCGCTGCTGGAAGTCGACCAGGCTCATGATCCAGGTAAGCAGGGTCGGCATCATCAGGCCGATGCCCAGGCCGTTGATCAGTACCGCGATCACCACCAGCCCATGACTGTCGGCCACCGCCAGCAGCCCGCCACCGATACCGGCCGCGACGAAAGCCAGGAGCATCTGCCGGTGCGCAGGGACACCACGCAACAGACGGAAACTCAGGGCGCCGACCAGAACGCCAAACTGACTGGCGCCCATGGTCATACCGATCTGCTGCGAGCCTTCGACATGCAGCAGGTTGAGCAGGTAACCGACTTGTACCGGCACGATGAACAGGCTCAAGCCCGCCAGGAATGCCAGGGCATACAACGGCGCCAAGGGGCGCCAGGGGAATGCCCTGCCCGCCGCGGTTGTCGCGGTGACGACCTGCGCCCGCGGCTCCCACAGCAACCAGACCATCAGCGGCAGAAACACCAGCCCCAGCCCATACAAGGCAAACGGCGTGCGCCAGCCGTGTTCGCCGAGCACGCCACCGACGGCAATGAAAATCGCCGCCGACAACGAGGTCGCAACCATTTGCAGGGCGAACATGCGTTCACGCCGCGCGCCGCTGTAGTAGTCGCCCATCATCGTGGTGCAACAGGTCATGATCGCCGCTTCGGCCACCCCGATGCCGGCGCGGCTGATCACGATGACCTCTAGCGACTCCAGCCATAGCGGCAGCACGCCACAGACGGTGTAGAGAAACATCGCACCGATCAGCAACGGCTTGCGCCCAAGCCGGTCGGCGATGATCCCGGCCACGGGTGCCAACAGTGCAATCATCAACGCCGGTAGCGTCAGGGCAATGGGCACCAGCACGGCCACACCCGGCGTGTCGGCGAAGTGCTCCTGCATACGCGGCAGGATGGGAGCCAGCAGCACCGCACCGAGCACCGGCAGGCAACTGCCGAGTAGCAGCAACAACGACTGTGGCAAACCTGCCTGGCGTTCAACGCTCATCACGCACCTCCGGTGGTTGGGTCGCGCAGAACGCCATGCCGAAGGCACTCAGGCCGGCGATAAGGTCAAGCCATAAAGACTGCTGGAACAGCGACACACGAGGCATGGGAAAGTCCTTTCTTGTTGTTATGACGCGACGGGATTGGCGGCTGTTGTCGTTTGATCGTGTCCCGAAGTCAGGCGCAGCGAGTGCTTCACGCAGACCCCCTCCTCGGCTACGGCCGGCATCAGCGGCAGGCTCGTCGAGTGGTTGGGGCCGGCCTCGGCCTGCCCCGTGCTGACACGTTTGCTCGGCAACAGGAAGTGAGCCAGGGCCGGCAACAGAACCAGCGCACCGACCATGTTCCAGACGAACATGAAGGCCAGCAGCACGCCCATGTCAGCCTGGAACTTGATTGGCGAAAACATCCAGGTGGCCACGCCGATCGCCAGGGTCACACCGGTCAGCATCACCACCTTGCCGGTGGACAGCAGTGCCCGGTAATACGCCTGCGACAGGCTGGTGCCCTGGCGCATATGACCGAGCAGGATGCTCATCACATACAGCGCGTAGTCGACGCCGATGCCCACGCCGAGGGCGATCACCGGCAGGGTCGCGACCTTGACGCCGATGTTCAGCCAGACCATCAGCGCCTCACAGAGGATCGACGTGAGCATCAGCGGAATCACCGCACAAATCGTGGCGCGCCAGGAACGGAACGTGATCAGGCACAGCAGGATCACGGCGCCATAGACCCAGAACAGCATTTCGCGGTTAGCCTGCTTGACGACAATGTTGGTCGCCGCCTCGATCCCGGCATTGCCAGCGGCCAGGAGGAACTGGACCTCGTCGGTATTGTTCGCCGCGGCGAATTGTTCGACGTGCTCCACCAGGCGGGTGAGGGTTTGCGCCTTGTGGTCGGAGAGGTAGACGTACAGCGTCAGCAGGCTGCAGTCTTCGTTGTACAGCCCGCGCGGCGCCCCGGCGGTGACCATGTTGAGCATCGCCTGGTTGTTCTGCAGCTCATACCACTTCGGGCTGCCTTCGCTGAGGCCCACCAGCATCCGGCGGTTCAGCAGCGCCAGCGAATTGGTCGAATCAACCCCTGGCAAGGTGCGCAACTGCCAGTCGAGGGCATCGACCTTGCGCAGGATGTCGTAGCGCGAACAGGCGCTGGCTGGCGTCTTGATCATGACCGCGAACAGATCGCTGCTGGCGCCGTAATGACGGGTCAGGAACGCGTCATCCTGGTTGTAGCGCGAGTCGGCCCGCAGCTCGGGCGCGCCAGCGTCCAGATCCCCAACCTTCAATTGCAGGCTGACGATGAAACCGAACATCGCCAGTGCCAGGCTCAGGGCGATGCACAACGCCGCCCAGCGCCGCTGGGTGAACAGGTCGAGAAAGCGCCAGAACCCGTGGCGATTCTGACCGGCCTGTTCAGCGTGCTCGCTTTTCAGGCTCAGTCGCGCGGCGCGGCGGCTGACGCCCACATAGGAGAGCAAAACCGGCAGCAGGATCAAATTGGTGAAGATCAACACCGCTACACCGATACTGGCGATCATCGCCAAGTCCTGGATCACCTGGATCTTGATGATCATCAGCACCGCAAAGCCGACCGCATCACACAGCAGCGCGGTGAGACCGGCGAGAAACAGGCGGCGGAAGGTGAAGCGCGCGGCGACCACCCGGTGCATGCCGCGCCCGATGTCCTGCATGATGCCGTTCATCTTCTGGGCGCCATGGCTCATGCCAATGGCAAACACCAGGAACGGCACCAGCACCGAATAGGGGTCCAGCTGATAGCCCAACAGCGGCAGTAGGCCGAGCTGCCAGACCACCGCCACCAGCGAGCAGAACACCACCAGCAAGGTGCTGCGGATGCAGCGGGTGTACCAGTAGAGCACCACGGCGGTGATCAGGATCGCCACGGCAAAGAACACCAGGATCTGCCGCAGGCCGGCGATCAGGTCACCGACTTTCTTGGCGAAACCGGTGATACGAATGTCGATGCTGTCGCTCTGGTACTGGCTGCGCAGCGATTCCAGTTGTTGCGACAGCCGGGTGTAGTCCAACGGCTGGCCATCGGGGGTGCGCTGCAGCAGCGGTACCTGGATGATGCTCGAGGCCTGGTCGAACGCCACCAACTGGCCGATTTCGTTGGACAGTTGCACATTGCGCCGCAATGCCGCCAGGCTCGCGGCGCCGCCATCATAGTTATCCGGAATGACCGGCCCACCGTCCAGGCCCGCTTCGGTCACCGCCACCCAGCGCGTGGCCGGTGTCCAGAGCGACTTCATGTACGCGCGGTCGACACCGGGCAGCAGATAGATCTTGTCGCTCAATGCCTGCAGCGTCTTGAGGTAGGCGCTGTCGTAGATGTCGCCCCGCTTGTTGACCACCGCGATGCGCACCGAGTTACCCAGCCCGCTCAGTTCCTTCTGGTGCTCAAGGTAGTTGGCGATATAGGGCTGATGGGTGGGAATCATTTTTTCGAAACTGGCGTTGAGCTCGACACGACTGGACTGCCAACCCAGCACCAGCGTGGTCGCCAGGCACAGCAGCAACACCCACAGGCGATGGTTGAACAGGGCTCGCTCGAGCACCGAACCGGAACGCGGATCAAAGTCTTCGAACGCATTCGCGGGGGACTGGGAAAAATTACCAGGGGACGTCATAACCTCACTCCGAAGCGGCAGTGGATGGCTGCGCAAGACGCTGCAGCCCGGTGAAACCGGCAACGATCAAGCTGCCATCGGCGGCCTCGATCACACTTGAAACAGGTTTGCCCAAGGGCTTGCCCAGTGGCTGCAGCGCCGCCCCGGTCTGCTCAGCGCTGAGAAACAGCGCGCCGCCCTGGTTGACCAGCAGCACTTGGCCGCCGGCCAGGCGGGTGGCGTCGTTGAAAGAAATCGGCATAGGGACAGACAGGTGCTGGAAGCTTGCGCCACCGTCATTGGATATGAAGGCATTGCCCCTCAGGCCACCCACCAACAGGGCGCCATCGGCGCGGCTCTGCAAGGTGAAGAAACTGCCTTCATAGGGACTTTCCAACTGACTGAACGACACCGCGTCGTCATCCGAGCGCGCCAGGTAACCCTGCTCGCCAGCCAGAAACCAGCGCGGTCCCTGATGACTGATGGCGTACAAGTGCATCCCGTTCGGGTTGGCGATGTGCCCCATCAGCGACTGCCACGTGGCGCCGCCGTCCGCGGTCCACAGCGCCAGGCCGTAGGCACCGACGATCAGCCCGTGTTGGGCGTCGATGAATTCGAGTGCCAGGAAGGGTTTGTCAGCGCCATCGGCAACGAGACGCTCGGCATTTTGTACACGTACCAATGCGTCATCCGGGTTGGCTGCCGTGGCTTGGTCAGCCTTGGCTGCATCCAGTTCAAGCTGTGCCGCACGCGCGCCGTCGAGTTGCAGCGTCCAGTGCTCACCGCCATCACGCGTGGCCAATACCACGCCAGCGTGACCCACTGCCCAACCCTTTTGTGCATCGACAAACTGCACCGCCGTCAAGCTGACCGAAACCGGTACCGAGGCCTGGCGCCAGCTTTGTCCATTGTCGTCGGAGAGCAGCACCATGCCGCGCTCGCCCACCGCCACCAGACGTGTGCCGGCCCGCGCCAGATCGATCAATACGCTCTTCTGCGCCGCCGGCACCGGCATGGCCGGGGTGCTCAACGGTGCGCCCACGGTAGTCGGTCCTGCCAGGCACTCGCTCGTGGCGAAGGGCAAATACAGGGCCAAGAGCGCAGCGCTCGCCTGACTGATTCTGTTCATAACCTAACCTCGGAAAAACACTCGCACCCCAAGGGCAGACCGACAGGCCTGCCCTTCACGCTCAGCTCAGACTCAACGCACGCCGCGACCGGCCATCGCCGCTGGCGAGAACTCCGAGGCCTTGTAGCGATCGACCGCGTGATACTGATCCGGCAATCCGGCGTAGACGTTCTGGATAAACCACGCCCCCGAAGTCAGGTCATAAAAACCGGCAGACAGTTGCACCAGGCCTGGCAGGTCGGGCAATACGGAAGGCAGGGACCAGAGGGTCTTGGCCAGTTGACCGCTGGCGTCCCAACGGTCGCCGAGCAGGGCTTGCCAGGTGTCTTCGTCGAGGTAGTAACGGCCTTTGGGCAACTGGTGACGCTTACCGGCAGCCAATGTCGACTCGACTACCCAGACGCGGTGCAACTCCCAACGCACGTAGTCAGGGTTCAGATGGTGCTTGGCGAACAGGTCTTGCGGCTGGGCAGCGGTCTGCACCTTGTTGGTGTTGTAGGGAACGTACATTTCCTGCTTGCCCACCAGTTTCCAGTCGAACCGGTCCGTACGGCCCTGCCACACGAACAGTTCGTCGAAGGACATGACCCCGGCGGTGGACGGCGTCGGTGTATCGCAGCAGGCGTTGGGCAACGTGCGCACCCGGCGCTGACCGGCCAGATAGACATGGGCCTGGGATTTTTCGCCGTTGATGTTCTCACGCCCCAGGATCTGTTCGCCGGCACGAATCGCCGGGCCGGAATTGACAAAGTGCACCTGCCAGTAGTCGCCCGAGTAGTTTTCAGGGCCGCCTTCCTCGAAGTAGTAGGGCATCTCCTGGGTCAACAGGCCGTCGCTGGTCATCACCTGGTTGCCGTCGGCCGTCATCAGATAGTGGCGAAAATGCGCCGCCACCGAGGTGCCGCGCCAGTTCAGCAGGTGGTTCCAGATGGCTTCGGTACCGTTCTGTGGAATCGGAAACGGGATCCCGCCATAGGCCCCGTCGGGGATCAGGCCGGCGCTGCTGTCGACCAGTTTGGCGCGGGTCGCGTTCTTGAGCGTGTTGCCATAGACCCACTGCGGCGCGGCGGCTGTGCGCCGGGTCGGATAGACATCGATGCGATAGGTGTCCGGGAAACGCTTGAACAGCTCCTTGGTGCCGTCGCTGAGCTTGTCGGCGTACTTGGCCAGGTTCTGGGCGGTGATGCTGTACAAGGGTTTGTCCGCGGCAAACGGATCGCCACGTTTGCCGCCCGGAACATAGCCTGGATCGACCTTGGTGTAGCCACCGTCCCAGGCCGGAATGCTGCCGTCGGCATTACCCGCCTTCTCGGCACCGAAGGGTGTCAGGGTCTTGCCCAGCGCGGCCGCTTGTTCAGCGCTGGCGGCCAGGGTCATCGGCGCGGTGGCGGCCAGCAGGGTTAAGCACAAGGCCTTTAGAGTGAACTGAATGGTCATGCGCAAATCCTCTTAGAACGTGGTCTTGACGGAGAAAGCCAGGTAGTCCCGGTCCTTCAACGACTGCTTGTAATTGAACTGATTGGCGGCGTTGAGGCTGGTGTCCTCGGGACCGTAGAAGTGGGTGTAGGTCAGCCCCACGGTCACTTGGTCCAGGTAGGTGGCGGAGACGCCGATGTTCATGTCCCCTCCTCTATCGGGGCCGAACCCGCTGATCACCGCCGACTTGCCCATGGGGAAGTAGCTGATACCCACCGGCACGCTGATATCGACGCCCGGGAAGAACTGGCGATAGGTGGGCGTGTACACCAGCTTCAAGCCCAGGCCGTCATCGGTGGCGTTAGGATCGAGGGCGGCGCGATTCTTGGTCACGGCCAGCAAGCGGTTCCAGGCGATCTCCCCGACCAGGCTGGCCTCATTGGCGACGAAGGAAGGGCCCAGCGATGCCAGGACATTGAGGTTGACGTGGGCCGTCCGGCCGACGGCGTACAAGGCGTCATCATTGTTGTCCGCCTCGACGCCCGGCAGGACGGTCTGGGCGTTGGACACCAACGGCATGTTCCAGCGCATGGACGCCTCGCCGGCAAAGCTGTACTCATCCACGGAGGTGGCGAAACTGGCGCCAAGGACACGGATATCCTCCGGGTAGACCCAGGAATATTCGCCAACTTGCCCGGTACTGAAGTTCGGCCCGGTGGCATTCGGCTTCAAGTACAACGTGGGCGTTTTCTCGTGATACTGCAGCGCGTACAGGCCGTAATCCGTCGTCCCGGTGTTGTACTTGAGCTGCAGGCCGCCCTGGCCGGAGCTCCTGGCTTTCTTGTCCTTGCCATGGAAAAACGCGGCCGGGCTGTTGGCATTACCGCCAAGGAAATCCGGGAATGGCCCGCCAGTGATCAGCCGTTCATTGCCTTCACCGATGGTATCGCTGGTGGAGAAATAGCTGCCGGAGCCCGGCAAGCGGGTGGCCTCCCACTCCAACTGGTAAAAGGCGCCCAATGACACATCGTCGGTCAGTTGGTAGGCGGTCGAGAGCTGATTGACCGGCCGGGTGATTTCCTTGAACTGGGTATTGGGTACCGATTGCGCCTTGACCACGTCCACCGGCGCCATGGCCCCGGCAATGCCGTTGCCGCCGAAGAACAGGCTTTCACCCCAGATCAGGCCGTGGCGCCCCGCGCGAACCGACAAGGCACGGTCGGCCAGCTCACCGTTCCAGTAGACGAAGGCATCGAGCAGTTCGCCGTCACCGCCATGCAGATGACGGGTGTCGCTGGTGAATTCGTCGAAACCCACCGAACGTTGGTTGGCACTGGCCGCATCATTATTGTCGTTGCGGTCCTGGTAGACCGTGTCATACCAGGCAGCACCGCTCAGGCGGGCACCGAAGTTGTGATAACCGATGTCCAGTTCGGAAAGAATATCCAGGCGATTGGAGATCAGCCCCTTGCCGAAGTTGTGATCGCCGTCATTCTGGTTCAACGCCGTCTGCCCTTCGCTGAGCTTGCTGCTGGGGTCCTTCAGGCGCCAGGCCGCGCTGTACTTCAGCGTGTTGTCCCAGCGCAAGCTGAGATCGGGGTTGCCGGTATCGATCTGAAAGGCCTGGGCAGCCGAAGCGCCAAGCCCCAGACTGGCCGCAAGGGTCAGGGTGAAGGGGACGCGCCGCGACGCAGCGATCTTGCGAGTAGCCATCGAAGTAACCCTCTTTATTGTTGTTGTATGTCAGCTCTTCTGGTGAAACGGCGCCCGCAGTCGAGCCGGGCCCAGCCTGCACAGGCATGAAGCATCCATGGGAGAGCGAATTCGGTTTTGCCGGCGCCTCAGATAGGCTGTGCCGTGACCTCGAGCATTCGCCTGACCAGGCCGATCCGGTCGAAGCTGCTGTCGTGGGCCATTTCCTTGTCACCGGCCAGCACCGAGCTTTCGCTGATGAATTTGCAGCGTTCATAACGGCGCGCCATAAAGCGCTCGAGCTGCTGTTCGACGCTGCCGCCGGCGACCAGCTCTTCGCCTAGCACGACGGCATCTTCAATGGCCATGCCGGCGCCCTGGCCCAGATGCGGCGTCGTGGCGTGTACCGCGTCGCCAATCAACACGACACGGCCGCGGTACCAAGGCTCACTGACGAACACCACCTCCAGCGGCTTGTAGACCACCCGTTCGCTGTCGCTGATCTGCTCGCGCAGTTCGCCGATCAGCCCGGTGAAACCGCTCAGGCGCTGGCGCATCTGGGTCGCCAGCGTGGCGGTATCCATCCTCGGGTTGGCGGGCTCGTGGGAGGTCACGAACAGGTACATCTGGTCGCAACCCAGCGGCACCAGCCCGGCATTACCGGCAGGTCCCTGGAAGGTGGCCAGATGATCGATCCCGGCGGCACGCGGGAAGTTGTAGCGCCACACCGCCTGGCCGGTGAAGCGCGGCGGGTACTGCTCGCCGAACAGCAAGCCGCGCATTGTTGAGTACAGGCCATCGGCGCCCACGACCAGGTCGTAACGACCCCGACTGCCATCGGTGAACAGCACATCAACGCCCTCGCCCACCTGCTCCAGCGTCTCGACGCTCAAGCCCAGGCGAATCGAAGCGCCCAAGGCAATGGTGGTTTCGCTGAGGACTTGATGCAGGGCCAGGCGCGAGATGCCGACGTTGGCTGGATACTCGGGACCCGCCAGGCGCTGACCGGGTATTCGCGCCAGCTGTTCACCGGCCGTGGTATTGATGGTCACATCCTCGAACGCGTAGGCGGCGTCGAGGTAGCCGTCCAACACACCCAACTTGGCCATCTCGCGCACGACGTTACTCTGCTGGATGATGCCAACGCCGTAGACTGTCCATTGCGTCTTGAGCTCGACAAGATCGACTTCAATGTCCTTGCGACGCAAAGCGATTGCGGCGCATAGACCACCGATACCGCCACCGACAATAAGCACTTTTTTCACTGAGTTCATGCTTGTCTCACTCTTATTCTTGTTATTCACGCTAGTGTTCTGTCGGAGCGATCCCAGGCTTCACTAACGGCTACTTCTGCACGCATTCGCTACCGCGTTGTGTTCACTTTCTCGGCAAAGCAGGCGTTTGACTAATCGCATGTAGGGATACGATGTATCAGCAACCGCGATACGTTAACTAAGGTCCACACGCTTCCAACTGACCCGCTTCGAGCACCAGCCAATCGGCCTCCGTATGCCATTGCAGAGCACTCAGGCGCTCCCCCAGGCACGGTCCGTAGACGCACAGGCCACTGTCCGGAAGGAACCGGGCACCGTGGGCGTAACAGACAATCTGGCTGCCATCGGCGCTGAGAAAACGGTCCTTGCGGTACTCCAGCCGCACCGCCAGGTGCGGGCAACTGTTGCGATAGACCCGCACCTCGCCGCCATGGCGCAGGGCGAACACGCTGTCCTTCCCCGTGCCCAGGGGATCGAACCCGCGGGCCTGCCCTTCGACCACGTCATCCAGGCGACAGAGAACAATGGCGTCGTGACTCATGGACGACATCCGCACTCAGGCCTGCTTCGGTGGCGGGCCGCTGGGGAACCATTTTTCCCGGGAAGTGAACAGGAACAATTGCGAGTTATCCGCCGACAACGGCGCCTGGCGCGCTTGCCAGGCGTCATCGTGCTTGTCCATGTCTGCGTCGTATTCGATGTGGCAGCCCAGCGGGCTGTTGAAATACCAGAACCAATTGGAGCCAAAGAGGTGACGGCCCGGTCCCCAGAAGCTGGTCCAGCCGTGCTGCTCGAAGCGACGCCCGGCCAACAGCACTTCCGTGCCGCTGCCCATGTGAAAGGTGAAGTGCTCGCACCCCTTCATATGCGGTGGCGTCTGGATCATGAACAAACAGTGATGGTCATCGGAACCGGCGGGACGCATGAACGGACCCGCGCCAACAAAGGTGTCGGTGGTCACGAAGCCCAGGCGTTTGTAAAAGGCCTCGGCCTTGGCCGCATCCGGCACGAAATACACCACGTGGGACAGGGTCCGCGGCAGGGCCTGCATATCGGGGCTGATGCCCGGTTGGTTGACCGGGCGCTGGGGGGCATGGCCCGGCGCATTGGTCAGGTCCGCCGGCGCGCTGTACGCACGCCGCACACTGATCTGGAAACCAATGGCAAAGCCCATGTCGTCCACACTGTGCACGGAACCATCGGCACCGCGGGTCACCAGGCGATCGCGCCCCAGTTCATCGGCGATGGCCTCAAGATCAGTTGCGCTGGCCACGCCATAAACGGTTTCACGAATCGAAGGCGCAGGCCCGATGGCCGCCGGCAGACTGGCATCGTCCGCACGACGGATAATCACGGCAGTGCCGTCGAGGGCTTCAAAACGACCGCCCTCGCTGTCGACATCGACAGGCAGCAGACCGTAGTCACGCAGGCAATGAGTACAGGCTTGAATGTCGTCGACGCCAAAAATCAAGGCATCAAGGCCAATGATGTTCATTGAGTTACCACTCCATTGTAATTATTCAGCGCAGGCCAGCCCCCCGCTTACGGGAGCCGTGCCAGGCGGAGCGCTGCCGAGGCTGGTCTTGGAGTCGATAAAGCCTCACGGCCAACCGACTGTGGGCCGATACTGAAGGGGCAAAAACGCACTGACTAATCGCTTGTCGGGATGCGACCTATCGGCAAATGCGATACCTGGCTGCACAGCGCCAAGTGCTGTGAAAAATCGAACAGGCATCGCTCGACTCGCCCACTCATGGGACTTGACGCCGCGATAGGAAGGTCGGAAGGTATTTACAAAATAAATACAAGAATCGAGACCGCCATGCGTTTTAACCACTTGGATCTCAATCTCCTGGTGGCGCTTGATGTGTTACTGGAAGAGCAGAACATCACCCGCGCCGCCGAACGCCTGCACATGACCCAATCCGCCACCAGCGGCGTACTGGGCAGGCTGCGCCTCTACTTTGAAGATGAACTGCTGGCACAGGTCGGGCGCAAGATGCAGCCCACGCCCTATGCCCGTGAACTGGCGGCGCCCGTGCGCCAGGTACTGCTGACGATCCAGTCCTCGATCACCGCCAAACCGGTGTTCGACCCCGCCACCAGCAAGCGCCATTTTCGCCTGATCACTTCGGACTATCTGATCAGCGTCCTGTTTGCCCGGGTGATCCAGAAGATCTCCCTGGAGGCCCCGCACATCACCTTCGAACTGCTGGGCCCCGGCGACACGTCCACCGAGATGCTGATGCGCGGCGAGGCCGACATGATGATCGTGCCTGAGCGCTACCTCATCGAAGGCCACCCATCGCAGCTGCTGTTCGAAGAAGAGCACGTTTGCGTGGTGTGGGACGGCAACACCCAAGTGGGCGACAGCATCACCCTCGATCAGTACATCGAGATGGGCCATGTCTCGGTGATTTTTGGCCGCAACCGGCAACTGAGCGTCGAAGAATGGCTGATGAGCCAGTACGGTTTCACCCGACGCATGGAAGTGGTGACCCACGACTTCAACACCTTGCCGCAGTTGATCGTCGGCACCCAACGCGTCGCCACCATGCTCCAGCGCATGGCCAGGCTCTACGCCAACTACCTGCCGCTGCGCATCCTGCAACCACCGGTGAAAATCCCGGTGATGCGTGAGTTCATGCTCTGGCACCGGACCATGGAGGGGGATCCGATGCACCGTTGGCTGCGGGCGAAAATCAGTCAGATCATCAACGAGCTGGAGCAGTAGTAGCGGCCATTACTCGCAGGCGAGGTCAGGTACGAAAGTGCCCGACAGCCGCCTTGAGCTCGCCGCCAACCTGTTGCAAGTCGGCCGTCGAGACTTGCAGTTGCAGGCTTTCCCTGGCACTGCCCTCGGCCACTTCGCGCACCCGCGTCATGCTCTGGCTGACTTGCTCGGCCACCACACTCTGCTGCTCGGCAGCCGCGGCAATCTGCTGGTTCATCTGCTCGATGCGGGACACCGCCCGGGTAATCCGCGCCAGTGCCTGGGAGGCTTGTGCGGCAAGCACCACCGTTTCATCGCTCAGCACATGGCTGCCTTGCAAGCGCTCGGCGGCTTGTTGGGCAACACTGCTCAGACGAACGATCAACCCTTCGATTTCCGTGGTCGAACGCTGTGTGCGTCGTGCCAGGCCACGCACTTCATCGGCGACCACAGCGAAGCCACGACCATGCTCACCCGCCCGTGCGGCCTCGATGGCGGCGTTGAGCGCCAGCAGATTGGTCTGCTCGGCCACCGCCTTGATGACATCGAGCACACCACCAATCGCCGCGCTCTCCACCAGCAAGGACCGCATGGCCTCGGCACAACCTCTCATTTCCACAGCCAGGTGGTCGATCTTGCCACCCGCCTGGCGCACCAGTTCATCGCCCTCACGCGCTTGTTGGTCGGCATGCGCCACCGCTTCGCTGGCCTCACCCGCGTTGCGGGCGACCTCCTGCGCCGTGGCGGCCATCTGTTGCATGGCGGTGGCGGCCAGTTCGGTTTCCTGGCGTTGATGTTCGACACCACGGCTGTTGCTCAAGGTCACTTCGGCCAAGCTGCCGGCCATGCCATTAAGCGAGCCGACACCACGGTCGATGCGCCCGACCAATCCCCGCAGGCTGCCCAGCATGTTGCCCACAGTGCCCAACAGTTGGCCCAATTCATCACGACGACCACTGTCTGACGGCGGATCACTCAGATCCCCCGCCGCCACGCGCTGGACCAACTGCACAGCCTGGCGCAACGGCTGCACAATCAACTGGCGGATCAGCAGGCTGGCGCCAATGCCCAAGGCCAGCGCCAGAACAGTGATCAAGCCCAATTGGCGATCGGCATTGCGATTATCGTCGAGTACCGCCTGCCTTTGCTGTTCATCGGCCTGGGCCAGTAGCTTGCTCACCTGCTCGGTTTGCGCGTTCATCGCCGCACTGCTTTGCGCACTTTGCTCACGGCTGTCGACGAACTCGACGAAGGCCTTGCGGTAGTCACCCAAGGCCGTGTTCGCCTCCTGCAGCGACTCGCCTTGCTGCTCGCCAAGATCAAGCGCCTGCATGGCGGCCAGCAGATCACTCATGCTCATTTCCCAGTCGCTGCGGTAACGCTCCTCGCCATCGAGCGAGTAGTACAGCTCGCTGTCACGCAGTTTGGCGAGTTTGTCCCGCAACGCGGCCGTCTGCTCAAGTCGCACCATCTGATCGCTGTCCGGCGGTGTCCCCTGCCCCAACCGGGCGTTGAGCGTATCCAGTTGATCGAGAAACAGCAGGGTAAAACTGTCGCCAGCCGTCTGCGCCAGTGCCTGCATGCGCAGGCGCGCTTCCCTGGCTCGACGCAACGAATCGGCATAGCCGAGAAACTGCTCCAGATACGTGCTAGCGGCCATGCGTACTGCACTATTGGCGGGCTCAGCATCGAGTTGCCGGTTCAGTGTGCCGATCGCCTCGCGGACCTGGTCCAGGCGCTGTGGAGCAAGGTCCAGGGCGAATGCTTTCTCGGCGATACGCGCGCGCAGGATCAGTGCTTGGATCGACGACTCCTGACGCGATTGTTCACCGCGCTGCTGCAACACTCCCAGGGAACGAAAAGCAGTGACCGCCACCGCCAACGTCACCAGCAGCACCAGGCCGAAACCCAGCGACAGCTTGGCCCCCACCGATAGGTTGCCAAACACACGGCTCAGTACGGGCATGTCAAACTCCTCGCACGGTCGTGGAAAAACAGCCTGCCCTTGGCGACCAGGCTGATCGCTGTGCCGGGTTTGGACTCACTCATCTGCCGATACCTTATTCTTGTTGTTGTGCGCGCCCGGGACTCCGACCAATAGCGCGGTGTAGCCGCAACTCTAATGAGTCGTACCTCGACGACACCAATCGCATCCTGCGTTATGAGCAATCGCAAAGTACGATGATAGGTATCCGGATTTGCGGCTTGAACGGTGAGAAGAAAACCCTTAGGCCATGGCGCCCATACGCTCTATCAGCGTTCGCAATACCTCCCATCCCGACTCGCGATTGGCCAAACCATTGGCCTCCTCTTAGCCTGCTTCGAACCGTCAGGCCTGGCCATCCCCGCGTCGGACCTGACCGCCTGCCTTTGCTCGCACAAGGACAATAACAATCATGTTCCGCTACTTCCCGACCAACTACGTGTGGAATCTTTCCGTCGACCTGGCCATTGAAATGGGCGCCCGCATCGGCGAAATCGAAGAGATGTGCGCGCCGTTGCAAGAGGCCGCCAAACAACCGGACGCCGCCGGTAGCAAGGCCTTCCGTGAGACCTGGGCGAACATGGCCGACAAGCTGTGCGGCCTGGCTGAAGAAGACGAAGGCAAGGGTCGAATGTTGTCTGCCGGTGAAAAATACAACCGCGCCGCGACCTACTACCTGAGCTGCGAACGCCTGCAGGCCCATGGTGCTCCTGGCCGCACGGAGCTGTACCAGCGCTTTTTGCACACCTTCCAACGCGGTATCGAACTGGCACGAGAGAACTGCGAGCGCGTTGAAATCCCTTACGAAGGCAAACACATTTCCGGCCTGCTGGTCCGTGCCGAAGGCGTCAGCGGCCCAGCGCCGATTCTGGTGCAGGTCAATGGACTGGATTCCACCAAAGAAATGAAATACCGCGTCGGCCTGCCCGCCTGGCTAGCCAAACGGGGCGTGTCGTCGTTGATCATCGACCAGCCCGGCACAGGCGAAGCACTGCGCCTGCATCACCTGACGGCGCGTTTCGACAGTGAGCATTGGGCCAGCCGCGTGGTGGACTGGCTGGAAACCCGCGACGATGTCGACGCCAAACGCATTGGCCTGGAAGGTGTGTCACTGGGCGGCTATTACTGCCCGCGCGCGGTCGCCTTTGAGCCGCGCTTCGCTTGCGGCGTGGTGTGGGGTGCTAACCATGACTGGCGTGATGTGCAGAAGCGTCGCATGGAAAAGGAAGGTAGTTTCCCGGTTCCCCATTACTGGTCGCATGTGGCCTGGGTCTGGGGCGCCAAAGACACCGATGAGTTCATGGCCATCGCCGAGAACGTCCACCTGGACGGCATACTCGATCGCATCAAGGTGCCTTTCCTGGTCACTCACGGTGAAAAGGATTCGCAGATTCCACTGAAGTGGGCACACCGCACCTATGAGCAGTTGGTCAACAGTCCAAAGCGCGAGCTGAAAGTCTTCACCGAACGTGAGGGCGGCGTGCAGCATTCGAGTTTCGATAACAGTATCAATGCCGCTCAGTACATTGCCGATTGGGTGGCTGAAGTGCTCGGTGGTCGTACTGCATGAGGGGGGTTGAACGTCCCGGCACGACTGTAATGCTGTTCACTTAGGAAAAACGGCGCTTCTTTCAGAAATGGGAAGCGCCGTTTTTTTGTTTTTTTAGAAAGCTCGGTGTTTAGTTGCTTTGGTGTGTATATCCGTTTTTTGCGTAACGGCGGCTTAGGGTTCCGCTCTTACAGCGGGTCACTTTCGAAAAGCCCGGAAGCCGGCCCAGTCGAAAGTAACCAAAGCGCTTCTGCCCCACCACTCGGCACCTCGCCTAGGCTCGGTGTGCCCTCACTCCGGCATTGCTCCGTGGGCCCGCCGCGAAGGGCCATCCATGGCCCAGCGCGGCTATCCCGGCATCCATGCCGGGATGCCCACTCCACAATGCCTGCGTTCGGCCAGCGTGGTTAACGGGGCGCCGAGATCAACGTCCACCGCGAGGCGGCCTGGTAGCCGACCTGGTTCTTGGTGGGACCGCGTTTCTCCTGTGGGAGCGGGCTTGCTCGCGAAGGCGATGTGTCAGTTTTCGGTGATGTTGGATGTGCCGACCTCATCGCGAGCAAGCTCGCTCCCACAGGTGATCTTGGGTGTATATCGGTTTGGTGTTTGCTGAAGATCCCTTGTGGGAGCGAGCCTGCTCGCGATGGCAGAGTGTCAGTCTCTATCCCTGTAACTGATCCACCGCCATCGCGAGCAAGCTCGCTCCCACAGGACCACTTAAAACGGCACTTCAATAAGTGAACGCAGTACTGGCGCAAGGTTCACCCGAGTCGTCCATCCATGGGCTGCGCTCGACTTATTTTCCCCCCTCGTAATTGACCATCCAGGCAATCCCGAAACGGTCTTCGAACATGGCAAAGCGTTCCGCCCAAAAGGTCTTCTCCAGGGGCATAAACACACTGCCACCCGCACTCAAGCCATTGAACAGCCGCTCGGCCTCCTCCGCGCTGTCGACATTGAGGGACACCGAAACGCCTTGTGGTTTGCTATATGGCTGGCCTGGCGGGCAATCGGAGGCCATCAGGCTGAAAGCGCCGACGGTCAGGCAAGTGTGCATGATCAGATTGGGATCCTTGGGCATCCCGGTCTCCTCGGGGGCCTCGGCAAAAGACATGGAAAACAGCTCGCCGCCCAGTACCTCCTCATACAAAGCGAAGGCTTGCTTGCAGTTACCGTTGAAGGTCAGGTAAGGAATGATTCTCATGGTGGGATCTCCTGTATCCGGCTTCACGATTGGCCGGACATCTGCGCCCGCAAGCGTTCTTCCTGCTCGCGCAATTCGGGGGTAAAGGACTCGCCGAACTCCTCGAACTCGAAGATCTGGCGGATCTCGATTTCACTGTCGCTGACCATCGGGTTCGGGCAGCGCTTGACCCAGTCGATGGCCTCCTGCAATGACTGGACCTTGAAAATCCAGAAACCGGCGATCAGCTCCTTGGTTTCAGCAAAGGGCCCGTCGACGACAGTCCGGTTCTTGCCGGAAAACTGCACGCGCACGCCCTCGGCACTGGGATGCAGGCCTTCACCGGCGAGCATCACCCCGGCCTTGACCAGTTCTTCGTTGTAGGCGCCCATAGCGGCCAGCAGTTCTTCGCTGGGCATTTCTCCGGCTTCCGACTCTGGACTGGCCTTGACGATCACCATAAATCGCATGCTTTTTTCTCCTGAGAATGGATGGATCAAGCCGTCCGTGTGGCGGCTCTACGGACTAATCGAATGGCAATGGTCGAAATCGACAGGTCGACGCCATTATTTTTCGATAGACCGTTGGCGGCCTGGGAGACCCAGGCTCCCTGGCCGTGTAGCCACGTCCAGCGCTCAGGGATTCCACTGGAATCGATAGATGTCTCGATAACCATTGCTGGGGTCGTACAGGAGCTTCGTCCCGCCGTCCAAGGTGATATTGGCGGCATTGACCAAGTGAACCGGTGCCACGAAGCCGCTCACCGGCTGGCCTGCCATCAAGCGGTTCAATTCATCGATCACCTGCCAGCCATGCACGTTGAGCGGTTCGGCCACGGTGACGGTCTGGTAGTTTTTTTCCTGGATGCGCAGGAACGCCGAAGCGCTACCGTCCCCGGCCGACAACAGGCTGATGCCATCGCGGGGTATCGCGGCGCTGGCCAAGGTGGCCACCGCGTAGTCGAAATAGATATCGTTGATGGCCAGCGTATGGGTCCAGCGCTTGCCATGGCGCTGGAGCAGTTCCGTGGTGATCGCCGGCATTTTCTCGCGGCTTTCGGAGATCGCGACATCGCGCACCTCCAGCAACGAGCACTCCCGACAGGCCCGAATCACGTTTTCCATGGCCTTGGCTTTCGCCATGGCGATGCTGTACCTGGAGTCGGTCAGGATGACCACGCCGGCTTTTCCGTTCGACTGCGCCACTGCCGCCATGGCCGTGATGCGAGCCACTTCGAGCGGGTCGGTCGTGACGTTCATGGCCATCGGCGTCCCATCAATCGGCCCGGGCCGCTCCCCGGCGTGCCAGCCCACCACTGGCACGCCCTTGTCAGCGAAGACGGCCAGCGCCGCCTTGTTTTCAAGGGCATCGGCACCGCACAGAATGAGGCCATCGGGGTTCGCCGCCAGGGCATCGGCAAAGGCCTTTGCACGCCCATCCGGGGATCCGGCGCCATCGAAGACCCTCAGCGTCCAGCCCATCGCCTTGGCGGCCTCACGAGCGCCCTGGGCGACGCCGACAATGCCTCCATTGCGCATATCTTCTGCGACAATGGCGATGCTCTTGCCGCGCTGGGCGCGCGGGCCGGATTCGGGGCCGCTCCAGGGAACGGCGCCGAGAGTGGCCTTGGCAACCATTTCCTGTGCTTGAGTCACCGTAACCGTGGCGTCCGTCGTTGCCGGTAGATCCTGGCCGTATCCGGGCGTGGCCGTGAAGAGACAGAAAGCCGTCATTGAAATTATCTTGAGCAACCGGGACCTGGCCTTACAGGTTCGATCACCACATGTGATACCGGGTCGGGAGCCGATGGCGCGATCGTAATGTGTCATGGCGTCTCTTTTTTTATGGATACAGAGTTCAGATTCAGTGTCCGCAAGGATAGTCGCTTCTGCCGTCATCGACCTGAAAGGGGGATAGTAAGTTTGTAACATCCTTCCAGCCCCGGTCCTCGCGAGAGATGAGGTGGCACTTGCTCCACTGTCTGAAGATATTCGAAAGCGTGCTCAGGTAGATCGTAGAGCAGACCGAAGCTGCAGCATGACCAGGCTCTTGGAACAGACACATAGCGGAGAATCAACTCCATTCAATGTAGCGGATGCTCCAGGGCTGCGAGTTACAACTACCTGTGCATCGTACCCGCAGGCAGCAGCGTCACGGAGTGAAGCCACTGATAGCCCAGACCGAGTTCAGCCGTGAACAAACCGCCAGGCTGATCGCCCTGATGATCGCGATCAGCCGAGCCACCGGGGTTGGGTATCGCTTCATACCTTGGGCATGGATTGACGAGGGTAAATCGTCACGGAGGCGCGTAGCTTATTGCCGCCGAAAACACACATTTTGTCGAATGCCTTGTGGCTGACGGGAAGATGCTGGCAGTCAAGTGCCTGACGGTGCTGACTATGATCAATGTCTGGATCATGCAGGTAGACGAAGTCCTCGTCGTAATCAGTGACAATGACCCAGTGCGGGGCTTTTGAGCGCGTCAGTCGGTAGCTGCTGATCAACACCAGGGGTTGACCGCCCTCCTTCAGTGCCTGAGCCAGGTCCAGTTGGTTGCTGCTCACCTGCTCCACATCACTCTGCGCAAGTTCGCTGCAGAACGCTTCATGTACCAGGCGCATGACTTCTTTTTTATGTTCGTCGCGCACGCCGTCGAGAAATAGCGGACCTGCAATACTCACTTGCAGGCGTACTCGAAACCCTCGACGCCAGGCCGCCAGTGCCAACCCTTGGGGACTGCAACCACCGTGCCCTGAAGTCATGAACACGGTGGTGGCTTCACGCCAGATTTGCAGTTCGTCCCTACGTCCGATTAAACGATCGGGTTGCAATGCCTTCATGGCCATCAAGAGGCAAGCCGGGCCGCAGGTAAACTCAGTGGTCTGTTGGTAGTAAGGTACTTGGAGCTCACGGTTTTCCCGATGCTGCACAACACGCTTTTCCAAGCGCAGTGCATGCAAATGGTCTTCGTAGTAGTCGTTTACCACGGCGAAGCGCCGGTACCCATTGCGCTCATAAAGACTGATGGCAACCGGATTATCCGGTCGGACTTCCAGTCGCAGGTAGGCGCAGTCGTTCGCGCGGGCGCACTCTTCCGCCTGATCCAGTAGCTGTTTCCCCAAGCCCAGGCCACGACTCTGGGTGGCGATGGCGATGGAGTACAGACGCGCCAGCGAGGTGCCGCGGTGGAACAAGACCAGGCAGTAGCCCATCAATTGGCTCTCGGCCTGCGCGACGATCAGGCTGGCATGGGCTCGGCCGATCATCCACTGGAAACTGCGCGGCGTCAGCCGGTCATGGGTAAAGCACTGGTTTTCCAATTCCAGCAGAGACTTCAGATCATCGTGTGTCGCCTTGCGAAATACCAGGTTCATATAGCCGCCGTAAAAGTTGCGTAACGAAACGAGACTTTTAAAAAGTATCGTGCTTAATAGATAAGGACTTGTTCTCCAACGGACCTTCTCATATGTCAGCGGTACAGGGTGATTTGCGTGAAGTATCAGAGCAAAATCGGCTAGCGGCAATATCAAACCTTACTTATTTATCGAGCGCACCCAGGCGGCAAAGCCAAGTCGTTATTATTGTTGAGCGAAAAGAAGACTGGGCGTCTTATTTCCCATCAGACGATGTGATGAGTGCCCAGGAATATCTCGAGCAACCCCTTGAAAGCGAGGCTGGCAAGCGTGTTCAGGTTATTAATCTGTGTCGGAGCTACAAGTACCTAGGACACGGGTATTACTGTTCATTGCTGGCAGAAGCACGCGGCCATAAAGTTATTCCGTCTGTGCGGACCATCAGCGAGTTGACCCGAAAGTCACTGTACAGCCTCGCGCTGGATGACTTGGACAAGGCGCTGGACAAAGCACTGAACAACCACCTTTATAGTAATACCGAAGGATTCACGTTCACTCTTTACTTTGGTAAAACCAACCTTGAGCCCTTGCAGGAACTGGCCCGGCAAATTTTCGAAATATTCCCATGCCCGATCCTCCTGGTGGAGTTCCGTAAAAGCAATAGTTGGCATATCGAGGGGATAAAACCTGGTGTCTTGCAAAAGCTACGCGAAGACCAGGAGGATCAATTTGCCAACTCGCTGGACAGTTTCAGCCGCAAGATCTGGCGAGTACCGCGGTCACCCCGCGTGGCCCGTTACGACCTGGCCATATTGCATGACCCGCAGGAATCGCTGCCGCCTTCCAATGCCAAGGCACTGGAAAGTTTTATCAGGGTGGGCAAAGGCCTGGGCATTGATGTCGATCTGATCGAAAAGAAAGACTATTCACGAATCGCCGAGTATGACGCCCTGCTGATTCGCGAAACCACCAGCGTGGATAACCACACCTATCGCTTCGCCAAGAAGGCGGAAAGCGAAGGCCTGGTGGTGATGGACGATCCCACTTCAATCCTGCGCTGTACCAACAAGGTGTACCTGACTGATCTGCTCAAAAGCCATCATTTGGGTATGCCGGCAACCGAGATTCTCTACAAGGAGCGACCGGAAGACTTCGAGCGAGTCGGTGAACGCCTGGGCTTTCCATTAGTGCTGAAGATTCCCGATGGTTGTTTTTCCCTTGGCGTAATCAAGGTTGAAAGCCAACAGGCGCTGCTGGATGCCACCGCTGAGCTCTTCGAGCACTCGGTATTGCTACTGGCTCAGGAGTTCTTCTACACCGAGTACGACTGGCGCATCGGCGTACTCAACCGCAAACCGATATTCGCCTGCCAGTACTTCATGTCCAAAGGTCACTGGCAAATCTACAACCACAAAGCCAAGGGCCAGGACATCAATGGGGAATGCCGCACCTTGGCGGTTCACGAAGCACCGCGGGCGGTGGTGGAGCTGGCGGTGAAGACCGCAAACCTCATCGGAGATGGTTTGTACGGGGTCGACCTGAAACAGTCGGGGGATAAGGTGGTGGTCATCGAGGTTAACGACAACCCGAACATGGACGCGGGCATCGAAGACGCCTACTTGCAGGACGACCTGTATTCCCTGGTTCTGGAAGAGTTCATTCGCCGTCTTGAGCTGAAACGTCGCGGTCAGGCCTGGTGAATACTTGATCCGCTACACGACCTGCAAGACACTGACTTCCTCTGTCAACAACGCCATAGGTCAGACGTGATCAAGAGTTTTCTGCTCGCCAATGGGGCGCTGGTACCGGTTGAACAGCTCAATGCTGATGTGATGTTGTTCAGTAATCCCGATGCGGCAGAACGAGATCTGTTGCGCAGCGAGTTCAAACTGGACGATCACGCGCTGGCTTCGGCACTGGATCCGGACGAAGTCTCACGCATCGAATTCCATCCGGATAACCTGTTCTTGATCTGGAAGCGTCCGGAAAGTTACTCGGGCGGAGATAGCCTGGCCTTTGAGGTCTCATCGTTCGGCTTGCTCTTCTCTAAAACACGCTTGCTGATAATCGCGACTGACGACTCCCAGTTGAGTGGATTGGGGCAGCGGCACCCCTTGCACACAACGCAAGATGTGCTGCTGGATATACTGTTCAACAACCTCCACCACTACCTGGGCCACCTCAAGGTGATCAAGATGGTGGCTCGCGAGCTGCAGCAGAAATTCAACGCCTCGATGGAGAATCGACATCTGGTCCAGATGTTTAACCTCAGCGAAAGCCTGATCTACTACATCAATGCGATTCACAGCAATGGTGCGGTCCTGACTCGGCTGCGCAACCATGCGGAAAAAGAGCACTTCAGCGTCGAGGCGATTGCGCTTATCGACGATTTGATCATCGAAAACACCCAGTGCAACAAACAGGCGGAAATCTACTCCAGGGTGTTTGCCGGCTTGATCGACGCACGCGGCAATTTGATGAACAACACCATGAACAACCTGTTACGCAAACTGACGCTGATCAATGTGGTTTTCCTGCCTCTCAACCTGATCGCCAGCATTGGTGGCATGTCCGAGTTCAGCATGATGACCTCAGCCGTTCCCTGGTGGGTTGCCTATCCGCTTTTTCTCACGGGAATGGTAGTAGCCGGGGGCCTGATGGTCATCGCGCTCAAGCGTCTGACGCGTGGTTCATCCAGCATGAATGGCCCGCATTGAACGAGCCCCTCTGGATACTCGATGACTCTTTTACATCTCGACCTGTGTGCCCAGCTCTATCACCCGGTTCAACGGCAACTTGAAGTACTTCAGGTTGCTATTGGCGTTCTTCAGCAAAAACGCGAACAGGGTTTCTCGCCAACGGGCCATTCCGATGCGCTTGGTCGGGATCACCGTCTCCCGGCTGAGGAAATAGGTGGTGCGCATCGGACTGAAGTCCAGTTCAGCCAAGTGACAGAGACTCAAGGCCAAGGGGACATCGGGCTCCTCGATAAAGCCAAAGTGCAGACTGACCCGGAAGAACCCTTCTCCATAGGCTTCAACCTCAAACCGTCGGTCAGCACTCACACGAGGGCTGTCTTCGGACACCACTGTGAGCAATACCACTTGCTCATGCAAAACCTGGTTATGCAGCAGGTTGTGCAGCAATGCATGAGGAACAGCATCTGTCCTGGCCGTAAGAAACACCGCCGTACCTTGCACCCGATGGGGAGGCTGCGTACGGATACTGCCGATGAATAGCGGTAGAGGAAGTGCGGTTTCATCCAGCCGCTCAACAATAATCTTTCTGCCCCGCTTCCAGGTCGTCATCAAAATGAACAGGCTGATGCCGGCAATCACCGGGAACGCGCCACCCTGAAAAATTTTGGGTGCATTGGCCGCAAAATACAGACCGTCTACCAGCAAGAATCCGAGCAGCATTGGGACGGCCAGCCAGCGCGGCGTTTTCCACAGGAGCAGGACGACAGCCGAGGACAAGATTGTCGTGATCAACATGGTCCCCGTCACAGCGACGCCATAGGCTGCGGCCAACGCACTGGACGACTCGAAACCAATCACCAACAGCACGACACCCACCATCAACGCCCAGTTAACCGTACCGATATAGATCTGTCCCTGTTCCTGGCTGGAGGTATGCTGGATAAACATGCGAGGGACGTAACCCAACTGGATGGCCTGGCGAGTCAGGGAAAAAGCACCGGAGATCACGGCTTGAGAGGCGATGATGGTGGCCAGTGTGGAGAGCGCGACCATCGGTAACAGTGCCCATTCAGGCGCCAGTAAATAGAACGGGTTGCGCACCGTCTCCGGGTTTCCCAGGATCAGGGCGCCTTGGCCAAAGTAATTGAGCACCAAGCCGGGCAACACGAGAATGAACCAGGCGCGAGCAATGGGCTTGCGGCCAAAGTGGCCCATGTCGGCATACAGTGCTTCAGCACCGGTCAATGCCAACACCACGGCGCCCAGAATGGCCACGCCAATCCCCGGATGCACCACAAAAAACTGCACTGCCCATGCAGGATTGAGCGCCTGCAGAACTTCCGGTCGTTGCAGGATGCCGTAAATGCCGAGCGCACCCAGCACCATGAACCACAGCACCATGACCGGGCCGAACAGGATGCCGATACGCGCCGTGCCATGTTTTTGAATCAGGAACAGCGCTACCAGGATGACCACGGACAGCGGAACGACCCACTGTTCGATTCCATCGAACGCAAGCTGCAGCCCTTCGACCGCCGAGAGCACCGAGATGGCCGGGGTGATCATGCTGTCCCCGTAAAACAGTGCCGCGCCGAAGAGCCCGAGCAATACCAGGACCCTGCTCATTTTGGGAAACGGTGCCGCAGCCCGACGTGCCAATGCGGTCAAGGCCATGATGCCCCCCTCGCCCTGGTTGTTGGCGCGAAGGATGAACAGCACGTACTTGATCGAGACGACCCAGATCAGTGACCAGAAGATCAACGACAGAATACCCAGTACACCGTCCTGGTTGGCCTGGACGCCGTAGTGACCGGCGAACACTTCTTTGAGTGTGTAAAGCGGGCTGGTGCCAATGTCCCCATAAACCACGCCCACCGCGGCGACGAGCAAGCCCACTCCTGATGTTTTGGCATGGGAATCTTCATGGGCGGAAATCGCTGCTTCGCTCAAGGGTTGCGTCTCTCAAATTACGGGGGGAAGTGTATGCCATCCTTGAGCAATACGATTTGCCAGGGCCATTGGAAATGCAAGGCGCTCGGACGATCTGAAAATCGCGGCCAGTATCGTTGTGGGTCAAAACACCTACCGTAAAAAAACCGTAAAATTTTTACATTCCCCGTTGGTCTGTCATCGTCAGGACTGCGCGTTAACGCTTCCCCATCACGGGCAGCTACGCGTTATCGCGCACGCTCTATACCAGCAGCCCAGCTAGGGATCGTGGCAATTATCAGAGCATTTACGACAGCATCCCGCTAGGAACGGAATGCCTCAACCTTGAGTCCAAACCGGCTCATTTTGTTGTACAACCCGCCACGCGACACATTCAGCCGTTGAGCAGCCAGGCGGATGTTTCCGCGCGTGTCTTTGAGGGCGGCGATGATGGCATTCATCTCATGGGTACCAAGATCCGGCGCCATCCGCGGCTCAGGGGCACTTCCCCATGTCGATGAGCGCCCTCGCTGCCTGATATCCAGGGCAAGATCGCTCGGTTCGATCAGCTCGGTCATCGCCAGGTTGGTCGCCCGCTCAATGACATTTTCCAGCTCACGGACATTGCCTGGCCAGTGATAAGCGCCAAGCATATCCAGGGCCGCGGGCGAAAGGTCCTGCATCGACTTGCGCAGCGACCGGGCACATCGCGCGAGAAAATGCCGCGCCAGCAACGGCACATCTTCGCGACGCATCCGCAGTGGCGGCACCGTCAGGTTCAGCACGTTGAGCCGGTAGTAAAGGTCCTCACGAAAGGCGCCCTCGGCCACTGCCTGGCTCAGGTTGCGGTGGGTGGCGGCGATGATGCGCACGTTGACCCGCAGCGATTTTTTCGCCCCCACCCGTGTCACCTCGCCTTCCTGCAGGACACGCAGCAGGCTGACCTGTGCATCGAAGGACATGTCACCGATTTCATCGAGGAAGATCGTCCCGCCATCGGCCAACTCGAACTTGCCTGCCGACCCACCGCGCGCCGACCCGGTGAAAGCGCCTTCGACGTGTCCAAACAGTTCGCTCTGCACCAGGTCACGGGGAATGGCGCCGCAATTGACCGCCACGAAAGGCCCGCCACAACGGTCGCTGCCATTATGGATGGCCTGGGCGAACAACTCCTTGCCAGTGCCGCTCTCACCGAGGATCAGCGTGGTCGAATCACTGCGACTGGCAATCCGCGCCAGGTGCAGTGCATCCTCAATCGCCTGTGAGCGGCCGAGGATGGTTTCGAAGGTGTAGCTGGCCTGGGTGCCAATGATCCGCCGGGTGATTTCCCGGATGCGTCGGTTCTCGCGCAACGACACAATCCGCCCGCCTTGCTCCAGTGGGCAGACCGACACCAGGCAGGCCAGATGGCTGCGGTCGTGCAGCTCAAAGGTGCAGTCCAGGTCGCGCACGCCGTCCCCGCCCGCGAGCAGGACTGCATCGGTCAATTCGCTCTTGCCCAGGCTCTTGAACGGACTGCCGAGCAGGTCATGGCCGACGCGGAACAACTGTCGGGCGTAATGGTTGAGCGCCTTGATGCAGCCCTGCTCATCCAAAACCACCAAGCCCTCGTTGAGCACCTCAAGGACCGTTTGCTGCTCTTCCAGCAAGGCTTGCAGCGCCATCTGCCTCGAGACCGCCTCGGCCGCAGCCTGGACGGTGCCCAGCGTATGGAAATGAAACCAGCCGGGCTCTGCCGTCAAGGTCAACATGCCCAGCGTCCGGCCTTGGGCATCGCGGATCGGCGCAGCGGCGCAATGCATGCGGCGCTGGCGCAGGCCAAGCCCGAAGTTCTCTTCGGCCAGCACATACACCAAACGGTCTTCGACGATTGCCAGCCCGGTGCAATTGGTGCCCTGTACCGACTCCAGCAATCGACTGCCGATGGGTGTGAGGTCCAGGCCACAGAAATACAACGTCGTGCCTTCGGCATCGGTCAGGTTGATATGACCCCTGGGGTTATAGGCGAGCAAACCGCGCATGACTTGCGCCGCAGCGGCGATCAGCACCCGGTTGGCTGCCAGGGTCGCGGTCAGGTCGGCAGGCGCGACAAAACGGTACTCACCGTCTTCCGGATCGAGGCCGGCATCGACGCTGCGCAACCAGGACGCCCAAATCACTCGGCGGATCCCGACAGGCCGATCGATAGCCCCCTGCAAGCACGCTTGCCAGGCCTCATCCAGCGCAGTACCTGGCCCTTCGTTCAACGACGCAGGGCCCAGCGTGGTGAGGTAGTCACGGTCTTCGGCGCTCAACGCTGCAGGTTGCTGATTCATTATTCGGCCACATGTTCATATTTTCGACATGTCAGTATAGACATGTCATTCAAATGAACATCCTTTCCAATTCAAAAGAATTAAATTACTTAAATATCAATAAGTTAATTATTGGCACAGCGCTTGCTCCCTGCCTGGACAGACGAGGACATTCTTACCGCCGAGTCGTAAAAACAATAAAGGGAGTCATGTTCATGAGCACATCCAAAACCCTTCGCCTTGGCCTCATCGGCGCCGGCCGCATGGGCAGTTTTCACGGCCTGACCGCCGCCAGGTACATCCCCGGCGCGTGCCTTGCCGCCATCGCCGACCCTACCCCCGGCCAAGCCGCACGCTTGGCGGCAGAACTGGACGTGCAGAAGGTCTATACCGACCCACAGCAATTACTGGATGACCCGGACATCGACGCCGTGCTGATTGCCGCCCCGGCACGCAGCCATGCCGAACTGGTGATCAGTGCGGCCCGGGCCGGCAAAGGGGTGTTCTGTGAAAAACCGATGGCCATCACCCTGGACGAAGCCGACCGCGCCATCGCCGCCGCGGCCGATGCACGGGTGACGCTGCAAGTCGGCTTCAACCGTCGCTTTGCCAGAAGTTTCCGCACCGCTCACCTGGACGTGGTTGCTGGCCGGATCGGCACCCCACAACTGCTGCGTTCGCTGACCCGCGACCCGGCGCTGAACAACCCGGCCGCATCGCCACAATGGGTGATCTTCCTGGAAACGCTGATCCATGACTTCGATACCCTGCGCTACCTGAATCCAGGCGCCGAGGCGGTTGAGGTTTTTGTGATGGCCGATGCCCTGATCGCACCGGCCTACAAGGACAAAGGGTTTCTCGACACCGCGGTGGTCACGATCCGTTTCGATAACGGCGCCATCGCCACGGCCGAGGCCAATTTTCAAGCCGTGTATGGCTACGATGTCCGCGGCGAAGTGTTCGGCAGCGCTGGCATGCTGACCATGGGCAACGTCAACGACTCTGACTTGCTGCGGTACCTGGCCAATGGGGTCCAGGCCGACACCCAGCGCCTGGACACCGACCTGCTGCGTGATGCCTATGTGGCCGAGCTCAACCACTTCGTCAGTTGCGTGCGCAGCGGTGAAAAACCGCTGGCCAGCGGTGAAGATGCACGGGCGGCACTGGCCATCGCCCGCGCCTGTATCGAATCCTTCCAACAGGGCAAAACAGTGCGTGTGCAAGGAGCTCAGTCATGAGTTTCACACCGTTCAAACTGGCGATCAGTGCCGAGATGGTCTTTCTCGACCTGCCCTTCACCGAGCGGGTCAAACGCATCCATGCGCTGGGCTTCAGCGTCGAGATATGGAACTGGACGACCAAAGACATCCAGGCCCTTGTAGCGACCGGCGCGGATTTCACCTCCATGACCGGCTACATCTCGGGCAACCTGACCGATCCCGAGGGCATCCAACACCTGCTCGACAGCGCCCAGGAATCCTTGGCCGTCGCGGCTCAGTTGGGCTGCCCCAGCTTGAACCTGCATGGCACCGGCCTGGGTGACCTGGGCTTGCCGGTCAAACCCGTGACCCAGACCACCGGTCGCATGTGGTTGAACGCCTGCAAGACGCTGGAAAAAATCGCCCGCCTGGGCGAAGACGCAGGTCGGGTTTTCCTGCTGGAGAACCTCAACACCGAAGTCGACCACCCGGGCACGCCGTTCGCCCGTGCCGACGATACCCTGGCGCTGATCGAGGCCGTGGGCAGCCCGCACCTGAAGATGAACCTGGACCTCTATCACGCACAAATCGGCGAAGGCAACCTGATCGAGCTGATCCAGCGCGCCGGCAGCGCCATCGGCGAAATCCAGGTCGCCGACGTCCCGGGGCGCATGGAGCCCGGTACCGGTGAAATCCATTATCCCGCCATTGCCAGGGCCTTGTTCGGCATGGGATACAGCGGTGTCGTCGGCCTCGAAGGCTGGGCCAGCGGTGACAGCGAGGTCGCGCTTGAACGTTTCAGGCAGGCCTTCACGCTTGATGGATAAAGCCCGCGCCGAATTCAACACGTGCGGCAGATTTTCATCTCTTGATGACGTACAACCCATAACAACAAAAGGAAAACCATCATGCGTCGTTGCACACTGCTTTTCGCCACCCTGCTCTTGTTCTTCAGCCAATGGGCCGCCGCCGACTATCGCATCGGCGTCAGCATCGCCAGGGTCGACGACAACTTCATGACCTACGTGCGTAACGGCCTGGACGAGGCCGCGAAAAAGGAAAACGTGCAGATTCAGTTCGAGGACGCCCAAGGCGATGTGGTGCGCCAACTCAACCAGGTCCAGGGCTTTATCAACCAGCAAGTCGATGCGGTCATTGTCCTGCCGGTGGACACCTCCGCCACGGCCAATATCACCCGCGCCGCGGTCGAAGCGAAGACGCCGCTGGTCTACGTCAACCGCCACCCGGACGAGCGCACCTTGCCCAAAGGCGTGGTCACGGTCGCGTCCAACGACATCGAGGCCGGACAGCTGCAAATGCGCTACCTGGCCGAAAAGCTCGGCGGCAAGGGCAACCTCGCGATCATCATGGGCGACCTGGCGCAAAACGCCACCCACGACCGCACCGAAGGCGTCAAACAGGTGCTCAAGGATTATCCGGGGATCAAGATTGTCGAGCAGCAAAGCGCCGAGTGGCAGCGCAACAAAGGGATGGACCTGACCAGTAACTGGCTATTGGCGGGCAGTCGTTTCGACGCCATCGTCGCCAACAACGACGAAATGGCCATCGGTGCGGCCATGGCCTTGCAACAGGCCGGCAAAGCCAAGGGTGAGATCGCGATTGTCGGCATCGACGGTTTGCCTGACGGCCTGGCGGCGATCAAGCGTGGGATGCTGGTCGCCTCGGTGTTCCAGGACCCCAAGGCCCAGGCGACCAGCGCGGTACAGGCCGCGCTCAAGATGATCAAGGGAGAGCCGGTGGAAACGGACGTCTGGGTGCCCTTTCAGTTGATCAAGCCTGAGCAATTGGCGGTGTTTGAACAACATTACAAGTAGCGACACGCTCGACACTTCGCCGCGGTCCCGGCAAGGGATCAGCGGCGATTTGCACACTCAAATTCTATTTTTATTGAGCAACGCAGCGCGTTACATGAAACGCGCCGGGTCACTGCCCCACCCGAGCCCAGAACGCTTCGGCCGATTGACTGAGTGGCGCTGTTGGACGGGTCAGATGAATTTCCAGCGGTATGTCCCAGCTTTCGTCGAGCGCCCTGACTAGGCGCCCATCCAGCATTTCCTGCTCGGTGAGGCTCTTGGGCAGCCAGGCCACGCCTTTGCTTTCCAAAGCCATGGACATCAGCACCGCGGCAAGGTGGCTGCTGAAAAGTGGCTTGAGGTGCAGGTAATCTTCTTTGCCACGCAGCCTGTGGGCGACGATACGCCCCAGTCCAGACTCATGGGTGTAAGCCAGGTAGGGCAATGCCGCAGGCGAGGTACCGAAGTTGGCAGAAGCACTCGCCAGAGGAACAAGAACGTCTTCACCCACCTTTTTGCCGATGAACTGATCTGGGGCGAGCAAAGGTGGAACATCGGGATGGCGATGGCAGAGCAGAAACTGAACCTGGCCATGTATCAGCATCTGCTCACAGACAGCCATGCTATCGGAGTGCAGTTGCACAGCCTCAATGGGCGCACCGCTCTCCGAGCTTCGAAGCCACCGGGGAAAAAATGTAAACGACAGGGAATGCGTTGCCGCAAATTGAAGCGACCTGGCAGCCATTCCAGCGACCTCTTGCGCCTCGTTGCGCATTCTGTACAAGCGCCTGGCAGCCTCCTGGGCACTGGGCAAAATTTGCCTTCCGGCTTCAGTCAGCGTCGCGCCTTGAGGCGTTCGAACGAACAATTGCACCCCCATCCAGCTCTCCAGCGAGCGCACTCTGCGACTGAATGCCGGCTGGGTAACGTGCCGCGCTTCAGCCGCCCGAACGAAGCTGCCGTACTCCGCAAGCGCTGAAAAATCCTCAAGCCAAACGAGTTCCAAGGGCCATGCCTCCTGTGCATAGGGTGCGGCATTAATAGCATTGGGCGGGTGACATCGCAAAGCCTAACGTGGGGCCACAAACAACAAGAGGACCCCGCCATGCGTATCGTAGACATTCGTGAAAAAACTGTTTCCATTGCCTCCCCGATTGCTAACGCCTACATCGATTTTTCGAAAATGACGTGCTCGGTTGTCGCTGTCATCACTGATGTGATTCGCGACGGAAAGCCTGTCATCGGCTACGGCTTCAACTCCAATGGACGCTATGGCCAGGGCGCATTGATGCGTGATCGTTTCCTGGCGCGCATTACGGAAGCGGATCCAGACACGCTCATCGACCATGCCAACAACAACCTGGACCCGTTCGCCATCTGGAAAACCTTGATGACCAACGAAAAGCCAGGCGGCCATGGCGAGCGCTCGGTTGCGGTGGGCACCATCGACATGGCCGTATGGGACGCCGTCGCCAAGATTGAAGGCAAACCGCTGTATCGCCTGCTGGCCGACCGTTACCGTAACGGCGTGGCCGATGACAAGGTCTGGGTCTATGCAGCGGGCGGCTACTACTACCCAGGCAAAGACCAGACCAAGCTCAAGGCGGAAATGCAGAGCTATCTGGATCGTGGCTACGACGTCGTCAAGATGAAGATCGGTGCGGTGCCGCTGGACGAAGATATCCGTCGCATCGAAGCGGTGCTTGAAGTGGTTGGCGATGGTCGTCGGCTAGCCGTCGATGCCAACGGTCGTTTCGATCTGCAGACCGGTATTGCGTACGCCGAGGCCATCAAGCCGTACAACCTCTTCTGGTACGAAGAGGTCGGCGATCCACTGGATTACGCACTCCAGGCCGAGCTCGCCAATCACTATGAACTGCCCATGGCCACCGGGGAAAACCTGTTCTCCCACCAGGACGCCCGCAACCTGCTGCGCCACGGCGGCATGCGCCCCGATCGCGACTATCTCCAGTTCGACTGCGCGCTGTCCTACGGGCTCGTGGAGTACATGCGCACCCTCAAGGTGATGGAAGAAATGGGTTGGTCTTCCCGTCGCGTAGTTCCGCATGGTGGTCACCAGATGTCCCTGAACATCGCAGCAGGTCTGCACCTTGGCGGTAACGAATCGTACCCCGATGTGTTCCAGCCTTTCGGTGGCTTCGCTGACGGGATCCAGGTGGAAAACGGCTATGTCGGCCTGCCGGATATTCCAGGTGTCGGCTTCGAAGCCAAATCCGCTTTGTATGCCGTCATGCGTGAGTTGGGCGAAGGCTGATCACCCTCGATCTGCGGTCTCTGTCAAAGAGGCCGCAGCACCCGGTGTCCCCTCTCGACGCCAAGCCACAGCCCATCACAAAAATAAAATGAGGTGCTCCCGTGGAAATCTCCAAGTCCCGCTGGTACAGCCAGCTGTATGTGCAAGTGCTGATCGGCATCGTGATCGGTGCAGCAATCGGTTACTTCGTGCCTGATATCGGTGCCAAGCTCCAACCTTTTGCCGATGGTTTCATCAAACTGATCAAAATGCTGTTGGCGCCGATTATTTTCGGTACGGTCGTCGTCGGTATCGCCAAGATGGGCAGTATCAAGGAGGTCGGACGGATTGGCGTAAAAGCGCTGATCTACTTCGAGATTCTTTCCACCATCGCCCTGGTCGTCGGCCTTATCGTGGTCAACATCGTCAAGCCTGGCGTCGGTATGAACATCAACGCTAGCGCGCTGGATGGCGGTGCCATCAGCAAATACAGCCAAGTTGCCAGTGAGCAAGGTGGCGCCATTGAGTTCTTTCTCAATATCATCCCGCAAACCTTCATCGGCGCCTTCTCCAATGGCGTCATGCTCCAGGTCATCCTGCTTTCGGTCTTGATGGGTGTTGCCCTGGTTCAAATGGGCGAAACCAGCAAGCCGCTGATCAACACCCTTGATCTGTTCCTGCAAGGCCTGTTCAAGATCGTTGCAATGGTCATGCGCCTGGCGCCACTTGGTGCCGGTGCCGGCATGGCGTTCACGATCGGCAAATACGGAATCGGTACCTTGCTGTCGCTCGGCCAGTTGCTGGTCGCGCTCTACCTCACGACCTTGATTTTCATCGTGGTCGTGCTGGGTGCGGTTGCTCGCTGGTCGGGCATGCCGCTGATGCAGTTTCTGCGTTATTTCAAAGATGAAATTCTCATCACCCTTGGCACCTGCTCAACCGAAGCCGTGCTGCCGCGAATGATGGTGAAGCTTGAAAAGCTTGGCTGCAAAAAATCCGTCGTGGGCATGGTGTTGCCAACCGGGTACACCTTCAATGCGGACGGCACCTGCATCTATCTCACCATGGCCGCGATCTTTATCGCCCAGGCGACCAATACGCCACTGACTTTTGTGGATCAGATGATTCTGCTGGGCGTATTCCTGCTGACCTCAAAAGGCTCGGCTGGCGTGGCGGGCGCGGGCTTCGTAACGCTGGCTGCCACGCTGACAACCATTCACTCCATCCCCCTGGTTGGCCTGGTGTTGCTCTTGGGCATCGACCGGTTCCTGAACGAAGCGCGGGCGGTGACCAACTTGATCGGTAATGGCATTGGCACCATCGCCATTGCCAAGTGGGACAACTCGTTCGATGTCGAGGCCTGCGAGCGTGAAATCGCCGCCATGAAAAACGAAAAGGCAGCAAGAAAGGCATTGCTGGCGCAAAAGTAATCCGCAAAGCGCCCCGGTCATGCCGCTTCGAATACGGCATGATCGGCCGTGGTGCAGCAGCAGTAATCTTGCGCTTTCGTTTGATAGACGATCTTGATAGTCGCTCTACTTCCCTGCGGTCACTCAGTGCTGGACGGTTCTTTCTTCAGGCTTTCGGGGCTGCCAGCGCATAGACCATCCATGACCAGGTTCATCAATCTGGCGAGACGTGAGCGCCATTCGCCCTGGGAATCTATTTGCCATATTCCGGCAGTGGCTAGAAAAAAGTCGTCGTGGGTCACCCCGCTGCGAATCGTTCCGGCCTTTTCATTTGCCCTCAAAAGCAACTCGGCGGCTGCCTGGACGGGGGCGTATCCCGACTTCCCTGGGAACTCGTAAGTAGAGGCTGCTTGCCGAATCGCGGTCGCAAGTCCGGACTTTGTCATTGCATATTCAACGAGGCAATCCATCCATTCTCGCAGGGCCTCCTTAGGTGGTTTTGTAGCGAGCAGCTGTTCGGCCAGCGAGGCCACTTGCTGCATTTCGAATTGATAAACCTCGAAGACCAGCGCCTCTCTGTTGGCGAAATGGCGATAGAACGTGCCCTGCCCCACGCCGGCTTTCTTCGCAATTGCGCTCAGCGGGACCGCAGGATCGAGTGTCAGCTCCGTCACAGCGACCTTCAGAATTCGTTCTCGGTTTTTCTTGGCGTCAGAACGCATCGCCAATTCGTCATTCCTGGGCAAAGTTTTTCCCTTCGCTGCATTGCAAAGCGGACAGTTGTCCGGTAATTTTTCAATAAGTGGACAGTTGTCCGCTTGAATACCCTTACCGGAGTTTACTATGAACAGCACTGGCAACACGATCCTGGTTACCGGCAGCACCTCAGGCATCGGCCTTGGTCTGGCGCTCAGGCTTCACAAGGCGGGAAACAACGTCATCATCGCGGGACGGCGCAAGGCTCTGCTCGACAAGATTGTGTCGGAACATCCAGGTCTTGAATCGGTATTGCTGGACGTCTGCGATCCACAATCCATCCAGCGCACCAGCGAAGCGCTTGCGATCAGCCACCCGAATCTGAACGTGCTCATAAATAACGCGGGCATCATGCACTGGGAGGATCTGACTGATCCGCAAAACCTAAGCACCGCCGAAGATATCGTGACCACGAACTTGCTGGGCACGATTCGCATGGTGTACGCATTCACTCCCCAACTGATCAAGCAACCCAGTGCAACGATCATCAATGTCAGTTCGGCGTTGGCATTCGTCCCGCTGCCTGCAACACCGACCTACAGCGCAACCAAAGCGGCCGTCCATTCATTCACTCAAAGTCTTCGCGTGCAGTTGGAGGACTCGTCAGTCGAGGTTATCGAGCTTGCGCCACCGGGTGTGCGCACCACTTTGCTTGGGCAGGAAAATGACGAACACGCCATGCCTTTGGACGAGTTCTTGAACGAAATCTTCGAGCTACTCGAGATTACCCCGACCCCACGGGAACTTGTCGTCGAACGCGCCAAACCATTGCGGCTTGCTGAAGCGAACGGTGCGCATGATGAGATATTGAACATGCTTGCGGGATACAAAGCACCGGCAGAATGAGGTTAACCGTGTCAGTGGTACCTGCCTTGATGGGCCACCGCTTGTTTGAATAGCGCCTGAAGGAGATTCTTACCCCGTGTGGTTGAAGCGTTGAGACATGTGCGCTACTTTATGTAGCGCACTAGATAATAGCTGACTAGACAAATGACAAAACAAGGTGATTTCCAGAAACGCGAGGTAGGCCAGCAATTGTCTTTTGCTCTCTACGGCGCAGCAAACCGAATGGCGCGGCTGCATAAGCCGCTTTTGGAGCCATTTGGCCTGACATTCTCCCAGTACCTTGTGATGCTCGAGCTTTTCACTGCACAGCCTCGCGCAGTGGGAGATCTCGGTACAAAGCTCGGCATGGACACCGGAACCATCACGCCGCTTTTGAAGAGGCTGGAGTTGCTTGGCGTTGTGACTCGAACGCGTGACCGAGCCGATGAACGTCGCGTGCTCATCGCGCTCACTCACGCAGGCGAGGCACTTCGGCATGAGCTTTGGGGAATTACTGAAAAGATTGAATCCGCCTGTCAGCTGACGCCTGAAGAATTGCTGGATCTTCGCGACACGCTTAATTCATTCGCACACCCAGCCAAGCGGTAACTGAATAGTGTTTTATGCGAGGAGGTATTGGAATGAAAATCGGAATTATCGGCGCAGGCAACATCGGGGCTACCCTTGCCCGTAAGCTAGCAGCGTGCGGCCATGAAGTTAAACTGGCCAACTCGAAGGGCCCGCAGAGCATTCAGAACCTTGCCAACGAAATCGGTGTACAGGCGGTGGCCAAGAAAGAGGCGGTGTCCGAGGTGGACGTTGTTATCCTCTCGATTCCCTTCGCCAAATACCCTGATCTCAAGCAGACGTTGAGCCATGTTCCCGAGAAAGTCGTCGTCATTGATACGTCCAATTACTATCCGGGACGTGACGGGGCAATCAAGGAAGTTGACGACGGCAAACCCGAAAGCGTCTGGGTAAGCGAGCAAATTGGCCGCCCGGTCATTAAGGCATGGAACGCCCTCCTCGCAGCGACACTTGCCGACAAAGGCCAACCCGCCGGGTCCTCAACACGCATCGCCTTGCCGGTCGCTGGGGATGACATCAAGGCTGAGGCAATTGCGCAGGATCTTGTCGAGGATACCGGCTTCACCGCGCTTGCCGCTGGCAGCCTTGAGAGCTCCTGGCATCAGCAACCAGGCACGCCTGCGTACTGCACAGAACTAACACTACCGGAGCTGAAATCAGCCTTATGCGCGGCTGATAAATTGAGAGCGCCTCAAAACCGGGACGCACTTCTGGCCCAGTTCATGGCCCCCGGCAGTCAGTTCACTCATGAGCAAATTGTTGCCACCAATCGTGCAATGACAGCCTGACGACCTGATCAGACATCACTCTTGCGCGCACCGCTAAAATACAAATGAAAAGCCGCGATGGGTCGCGCTGCGCTCATATTCCAGCAGACACTCATAGTCAGCCTCACTGGCCGGCAAGACTTCCTTGATAGCCAGCGCTCGAGCAACCTCAGGAAGCTGTTTCAACGCTTCGTTCATTGCGCTCCTGATTGAATCTGCGTCCGTCGCCGTTCAATGAATCGACGTGATGTAAGGCAGGCAGGGACTGCGCACACTTCGCGCCAGGATCTTCAGGCCTTTTATCTCGTCACTGTTGTCTCTTGCAAGATAGTCGTAGGTGACGCTGTCGATGGAAGCCAAAGGTTCATATTCCTTGCGGAAAACTCCTTTGGCTTGCAGCAAAGGCACCACGCCGCGCTTGAATACTTCGAAGTCCGTTGGCAAAAACGGAAACATGAGGTTGTAGCCATCGACGGCATTCGATTCGTATAACGCTGAAAGCTTATCGGCAAGGTGTTCCGCCGTTCCGATCAGTAGCCAGGTACTGGAGCTTTTGACCAACGCTCAGTTCGAATGCCATCAAACTCAGACTCCTCCGGCAACGCGGGCAACGGGCTGTCCGGTGAAAGTCCTGTCAAGTCGAGTCGGCGATTCAAATCCGCCCTGTACGCCAGGCCTTCTTCGATCGAATTGATGAAACAGCGACTCAGTCTGGCAGGACGCATGGGCACTCCGCCTTCACCATCGTCGCCGTCACCGTCGTGACAGGAGCCGTCGTCGTACAGGTGCTCGCCATTTTGTCGTTCTATCGGGGCGTATCCGCTCGCCCTTCAAGAAAACCGTTTTCTGACCTCCCCCTGGGCCAGGCAATGTACTGCCAAGTCACCACCCACCCTGGATTTAGTTCGAATGAAGTGAACCCCATGTATTTGACGAATGCCGCTGCTCGTTCGTTGGTGCAACTCTATGGCGAGATATTGGTTTCATAATCCATGGACTTATCACTGCGAGTGGAAAAGTTCATTCGAAGGTGTTTGCCGGGGCTTGACTGACAACGCAGATTTACTCAACGCGGGATTAAGAAGCGCTGATAACGAAAACCGTAGTTTTCGAGCTCACCGCTTAGACCATCATTAGGCACTGCCATTTCGCTCAACGTTACACTTGATCTAATACTTCAATTTAAGTAATCTCCGGAAAGGACAACATCAGGTACGCACGCATGGAACTTGCAACTGCCATACCGGTTTTCAAAATTTCCTCAGAGCGGCTCGCTCGAGAGCACTATGTAGATTGCCTAGGCTTTACAATAGACTGGATCTATCAGCAGCGAAACCACCCTGTGTATTTGCAAATCCGAAAAGACAAACTAGTTCTGCATCTCACCGAACACGAAGGTGATGCAGAGCCAGGCGCGGTAGTAATGGTTCATGTATCAGGTATTGATCAGTTTTATCTTGAGCTTCGCACCCGATTGCCGGCTGGAAAACTTGTCATTGTAAGTCATACCGAGGCATCGACCACACTGCAAATAGCCGACCCGTTTGGCAATCAACTTAGATTGACGGAAAACAAATTGAGCTAATAAAAAACGCTGCTATGAATAGCAGCGTTTTTTTGCTTCAGATTTTTCTAGAAACAAACAATGTGCGTTTATTATGAACTGTAGCCAACGGATATGTAACCTGTAGCACATTGAGAATTTTACTCACCCTCTCTATATGGGCTTGTATCCAAGAGTATCCTTCTATGCATTCAAAAATCAAGATCCCCTCTTCGCTGCAAAACTCACATGTCTTATCAAACAGGTCTGTAAAAGACTGATTGTCGGTCTGCGAATAACCAAATCCGATACCGGCCCATACGACGCAGGTGAAACTTTCCTCGAGAAACCTGACTGTACGAACATCACCAACGGTAAAGCGAGTTCGCTCAAAGTTGGAGTAATTTTTACGAGCGTCTAATATCGCATGCGTCGAAATATCGATTCCATGGTATGCCCTGTGGCGATTCAGAGAAGCTCTTAATCCTCCGGTGTAGCAACCTACGTCAAGTATTCGGTCGCAATCATACTCTTCGATAATTCCGGAAATTACAGAGTATCTTGCAGTCAGAGCAGTGTTTGACAGATACGCATAGGCGCCTTTCAAAAATGCTTCGTCCTGCCTTGCGGGATTAGCTGTCATCGATTCGCGCTCTTCTTCTGACAGCAGCGTTTTCTCTAAAGCGGTCATTGCCCTCTCCTTGGTCTCAAGCGGATAAAAGATTCAGACGCTTTCCGTCACTTGCCTTCCCTCTGCGCTGGGCACGGGGGCTGTACTCAACTGTGCACCGGAAAATTGAGCTATAAGAGTACCCGCCAATATCAGGACGCATCCTAAAACCTCCCTGGTCCCCAGAGTTTCTCCGAGGATGGCCCAGGCTGCGACTGCGGCGATCACGGACTCCGTGCTAAGAATGATCGCGCTATGTGCTGCCTTGATATGTCTTTGAGCCAGAATCTGCAAAGTAAAACCTACCGCGACTGACATCACGCTTCCATATAGCAACGGAATGTAGGCGTCTCGAACCATCTGGCCGGATATAGGCTCCACAAAAAGTGCAAGTACCAACGACATTAGTACGCATGTTCCTGACTGGATTATCGCAAGTTTAATCGGCGGCAGACTGTGACAGAAAGAAGAAAGAGCTATCACTTGCAACGCCCAAAAAATAGAACTGAGCAACGTAAGCAGATCGCCGGGGTTAACTTGCAATGCGCCATGGACACTCAGCAAATACAGACCAATCATCGCTAAAATCACACCAACCCAAAGTCCGGCGCCGTGGCGCTGCCCAGCAAACAGGCAAAGTAAAGGCACGAGCGCGACGTAGAGGCCAGTAATAAAGCCAGTATTGGCTACTGACGCATAGATTAAAGCCACCTGCTGAAGATTTATCCCACCAAAAAGGATTACACCCACAGCAATCCCTTTCATCCAATCCTTTGAGGTGAGCTTGGCGGTGTCTTTCTCAAAATAAAGCAAAGGCAGTATCAGAGTTGTTCCGATAGCAAAGCGTATGGCTGTAAACCAAAAAGGTCCAATTGCATCCATGCCAATTTTTTGAGGAACAAACGCACACCCCCAAATAATCGCAGCCCCCATGAGTAGAACGTTCGACGTAATTGCTTTGTTTTTCATAGTACCAACGTAGCAAGGCGTGCTGCGCTTTTCGAACATGAGCGGTCGCAGGAGCCATCATTAGCGCAGCCATTATTTGCCGCGCATAGTCAACACCCAGGTTCATGCGACCCGTGAAGGACAAGTACAAATATTCAGATAGCTATCACCCACTCCTAGCCCTTGGCGTGCTATAGCTGTCAGACTCAGTATGCATTGGATTCAAATCAACCGTCCCTGGGACTAAAGTCCTCATCCATAAAAGGCCTATGAACGACAATCAGCAGCCTAAGGCTACCGAAGAGCCGAGCTCCATATTGGATCCAATTTTTAACCTTTATTTTTCACGAGCACAAGCTCTTTTTGCCATCGAGAATGGTGATACATAAATTCGATGACAGTGAATGCTTATCGGCGTGAAACCTTTTATGTAACGGTTTGGTGACAACCTAAAGAATACTGTATGAACCATCAAATTGGCTGGTTGTATTTTTATAATGAAAATCAAGAGAAGCTGCTCATAAAGTTATATGGACAGCAGCCCCTCTACCGACATTTGGCACGGGCCCTTGGTAGCTTTCTTGAACGAGTTGCTTCATCTATTTCGTGAATCCTTGAATAGCTGCCGTAGTGCGGCAGTAACGCCCATCTTGCCGACTCCGCTCTCACCGCCTAAGCCCTGAACCTTTAAAGACACATTAAATAGACGTCTCGACCGGCACGCCTGCTCTGGATGTAGTCAGGCACTGTTGAGATCGCAGCCACAACACCGGAGCATGCGATGGATTCATGCCAACCATAATCGTTCACCTATCAGGCTTCTATTACTCCGCCCGAGCGCGCAGCGCGATGAAATTTATTGCAGACCCGGATATGCTAATGCGCCATCCCCCCGGCTGGCCTGGCTTGCAAGGAATGCGTCATGGAGTTAGTGGTTCATAGCTATTGCCTGAAAGGCGCACGCCAGGAGCCTTTGCTGCCCCCTGTCACCCTGACACCGAGTTCGTTGACCTTGACGGTCGCCGAGCTCATTCGCCTGACCGTTGCCGAGCAGATCGCCGCGCTGTCGGTCCAGCACTGGCTGGAACACGTGTCGCTGCGTGAAGTGCTCGACCGCCAATACCTGAGCGAGCGGGACGTTCTTCAGCAAGCCAGTGAAGGCGCGGTGGTCATGCCCCAAGCCAGCACACCTCCAGACCTGGATGTCGGCGTTGAAGTCGAGCGAGCCCTGAAGGGTTTTGAAGCCCGTGCGTTCCGCGTTCTGCACAACGGCGTCATGCTGCAAAGTCTCGATGAGACAATCGAATTGAGCCCCCCTTCCACGCTCGCGTTTATCCGCCTCGTGCCGCTGATTGGCGGTTGATCTTCGTCGTTCACTTCCCTCGGATACCCTCATGCAATCACGCCGCCCTGTGCCCGATCAAGCCACACGCCTCGCTGCGCTGCGAGCATTCTGTGATAGCGCGTTGGATGACTATCCCGAGCTCAGCCAGTATGACGAATTCGAGCCCGATTTCTGGGACGGCATCGACTGCCTGCGCATAGCCGATGACTGGGTCAGGCTGCATCCCCAGGAGGGGCCCAAAGCGCTGGCTGATGGTTTTGTGTTCCCGACCGTTTGGGACGATCTGGAGGACCGTCGCGATCAACAGCGCTATGGACTGCAACATCGACTCTGCGATGCGTGGATCACGGCTCACCCGGATGCCTATTCACTGGCGCAGATCTGCGCGCGACTGCAGCACATGCTGCAATTTGCTTTCGAGGACAGTGACTATCCATTGCCCACTGACGAAGATGGCCCGGCCTATTACCGAAGAAGCCCGGATCAGGCCTGGGCCTTCCCCGACGTCCCGGCGTGCATCAATCGCCTGAGCAATTACCCGCCCACCCCGGCCTTGCAGACCTTCGCCGAATGGTTGCTGGACGGCAGCTGGAACCGCGAGCAGCCCCCTTCAACGCCCGGTGACGAACAAAGGAAAATCGCCGACGCGTATATCTACGTGCACAAGGAAATCCAGCGCATCGCGCTGGGCCTGCTGGAAGCGGGCCGCCTCGACTACCCTCGCTTCGTCCGGGCAGCCAATACCTGGGGCCGCGCCATGATGTTCTATTGCGACGACACCGGGCTGGACAGCGATGATGTGGACCTGGATCGGTACGCCGAGGAAGCGTTCGACGAGGACGATTCAAACGACGAGGCCCCGGAAGACGAAGGCCTCGATGATGAGTCGTCCCAGAGCGATGAGCCCCCCACTGAAGAAGCTGCTGCGGTGCCCCCTGAACTGGTGAACTTCACCGTTCGTTATGTCGAGGACGCCCTGGCTGGATTGCCCGCTAACGCCGAGAAGCTGGCTGACACCTTCCGTTCGGTAGAGGTGTATCAGACCCGCTGGTTGTTGCAGGCCCTGGCGGTCGTCGAACGACTGGGCATGACGCCGGATAACTTTCTCGACGGATTCGGCTACACGGCCGCGGTGCTCGAGCGCTTCCTGTCGCTTCAGCAATTGCCCAGGAACCCATCGGCAGAGCTGCTCGCGGCGCTAACCGGTTTTTCCAGAAATAGCCTGCTGACCGCCCTGCCCTACGCCGGACAAGCCAGCCGAATGGTGCTCGACGCGCTCGGTTGGAGTGATCTGCAAGCCTTCCAGCGTGAATACCTGAACATTGCCCTGGCACCTCAATCCGGCTGGGGCACCGACCTGCCCAATACGCTGGATGAAACCGTGGGTGTGGTGGACCGCTACCTGCTGGACAAGGCACTGGCCGAGGCCGACCCCGACCACCTGCGCGAATACCTCGCGGCGCTCGAACCCTCGCACTGGGCGTTTCCCGAGACGCGTGTGCTGCTCGACGCCTACCAGGGCATCGGTCGACCGGCGCTGGAAAAGAAGTTGTCCCGCCACGCACAGCCGGCAATGCGCATCTATGGCCTGCTGCCCGTCACGGGGCCGGACGACGTACGCCAGCGCTATCTGACACTCAAGAAGCTGCACAAAGAGGTGCGCAAATACGGCGCTCAGCGACAGGCCAACTCCCACGCAGCGGTGCAGGCAGGCCTGGAAAACCTGGCGCGTGCCGCCGGTTACCCCTCGGCGATTCGCCTGGAATGGGCCATGGAATCGCAGATCGCCGAATCCGCGCTGACGGCTGCCACCATCGATGGCTATGACATCACGCTCATCATCGACGGCTTGTCGCCCACGCTGCACATCTGCAAAGCCGCAAAGACACTCAAGACCGCACCGCCGGCGGTGCGCAAAAACCCAGACTTCATTGCCCTCAAAACGCAGCAGACCCAGCTCAAGGAACAGATCGCCCGTTTCTGCCGCACCCTGGAAGCGATGATGAGCAGCGGCGAAACCCTGGCTCTGGACGACCTGAAGCCGCTGTTGAAAATGCCCGCGGTTCGCCTGCTGCTCGAACAGCTGATTGTGCAGGCCGACGACGCTGCGCTGGGCTGGCTCGATGCCGCAACACTGACGGTGACTGACCTGGAAGGCCGCCAACACATCGCTGAAAGGACTCTGCGTATCGCTCACCCTTTTCATCTGTTCACGGCCGGACAACTGTCGGCCTGGCAGAAAGAAGTGGTGACCCATCGCCGCGTGCAGCCGTTCAAACAGGCCTTTCGCGAGCTGTACCTGTTAACACCTGCTGAGCGAGACACCGGCCTGTGGTCCAACCGATTTGCCGGTCACCGCCTCAAAGGTAAAGTCGCCGCCCGGTTGCTGCAGGTCCGCAACTGGTCGACCTCAAGCGTCGAGGACATCTACTACGAGAGCAAAGAGCACGGCATATACGCCACGTTCAACTTTCTGGACACCGGCCATTACCTCTCGGAAACAGAACACTTTACCTTCGACACGATTGCGTTCTACCGCGACCAAAAAGCCCTACCCCTTGAGCAAGTACCACCGCTGCTGTTCTCGGAAATCATGCGCGACGCCGACCTGCTGGTCTCCGTGGCCCACACCGCAGACGACTACAGCACCAGCCAAGAAACCCTGCAACGACGCGCCGAACTGGTCGGTGAGTTGGTTCAGGGGCTAGGGTTGCAAAACGTTAAATGTGAAGGGCATTTTCTGCACATTACCGGCCAGCGTGCGAACTACCGCATTCACCTGGGCAGCGCGGCCATCCATATCGAACCTGGCAACTACCTGTGCATCGTGCCCGCAGGCAGCAGCTCCACGGAGTTCTACCTGCCGTTCGCCGACACCGACAGAAAAATGGCCGAGGTGCTGAGCAAGATGTTTCTGCTGCTGGACGACATGAACATCACCGACAGCCTGATACTGGAGCAGATACAGCGCGGCGGCTGATGTTCAAAAATTCACCCGACTCAGCGCTTCGCTTTCGCCAGATCCGCAATCAGAAAATCCCTGAAGGCACACACCGCTGCCGGTAGATTGCGCCCCGCCATGCTTTGCAGTTCGATGCGGCGTGCCTGCATGCCTTCGTCAAGGATCGGCACGCATTGCAGGACCCCGTCCGCCACCTGCTTTTGCAAGGTCATTTCGCTGGCCAGGCTGATAACGCCTTCTTCGCGAACGAAGCTATAGAGCGCGGCAACGTAGTTGGTGGTCAACACCGGGTCGAACAACAACCCCTGTACACCGCAACAGATGTCGAATAGCTGCCGTATCGTGGTGTCGGCCTTGGGTAACGCAATGGGCCAGGGCTGCAGCTCAGCGAGGCTGACCGCTTCACGCCCGGCCAAGGGATGGGAATTGGCGACCACGGCAAAAATCGCCCCGCTCAGGACATGTTCGACCTTGATTTCCTTTTGCGGCGTCAGGCTGAAGGTCATCGCCAGATCGGCTTCGCCGGAACGCACCTTCTCGGTCGCTTCGGCCGGCGCACAGACCTCCAAGGTGAAATGAATGCCCTGATACTCACGCCTGAATGCGCTGATGCTCCTGGGCATGTACTCCAGTGCAAACCCTTCCGAGCAGGCAACGTGCACATGGCCCCGCTGCAAGCCATGCAGCTCGGTAATCTCCAGCACCACCTGCTCGGCCTCAAGCTGCGACTTGCGCGCATAAGCCGCCAGCCGCGCCCCCGCCTCGCTGAGCACCATGCCTCGGGCGCGACGCTCAAACAGACTGGCATCCAGGGCCAACTCAAGCTTGGCAATTTGTCGGCTCACTGCTGATGCGGCGACATTCAAGCGCACGGAGGCTTCGCTGATCGATCCGCATCGCGCGACTTCCAGAAAATAACGCAGTGCCGTGGACTGCACACCATACAGCTGCATCGGCGCCCCCAAGAATTGCCTTTTCGGCAATGCAAGTATCGAAATTTTATTCTTGTGGCATTGATAGCCTTTCCCTACATTCGTGTCCAGACCAAAAAAACATGACCTGACCTTCTCATCCTCCTTCTACGCATTTGCGATTCGCTGCCCTTTGATTCAACCACTCTCGCCAACGGAGACGACGGCATGGGCATCAAAGGTTTCGCCTGCAGTATTGCGCTGATGGGCTTCATCAGCAGTTTTCCGGCGCATGCCGGTAAAGCCAACGACACCCTGGTTTACGCTTCCGACAGCGAGCCTGAAAACATCAGCCCCTATCACAACGATTTGCGCGAAGGGGTGATTCTCGGCCGGCTGATCTGGGACAACCTGATCTACCGCGACCCCACCAGCGGCGAATACAAACCCATGTTGGCCACTAGCTGGAAGCAGGTCGACGACACCACCCTCGACTTTGAGCTGCGCAAAGGCGTCAAATTTCACAACGGCGACACGTTCACCGCCGACGACGTGGTGTTCACCCTCAACTACGTGGTGTCGCCCGAAGCGAAAGTCGTTACCGTGCAAAACGTAGACTGGATCAAGAGCGCCGAAAAAACCGGTGACTACAGCGTCCGCCTGCATTTGAAAAAACCTTTCCCTCCGGCACTGGAATACCTGTCCAACGCCGTTCCGATGTTCCCCAAGCAGTACTTCGAGAAGGTCGGCCTGGCTGAATTCAGCCGCAAACCAGTGGGTACCGGGCCGTATAAAGCCGTGTCGGTGGTGGCTGGCGAAGGCGTGACCATGGAGATCAACAAGGACTACTTTCCGGACAGCCCACAAGGCAAGCCGCATATCGGCCATCTCAAGTTCCGGGTGATTCCGGATGCAGAAACCCGCCTGGCCGAGTTGATGACCGAGGGTGTCGACTGGACGTGGCGTGTAACCCCGGACCAGGCAGTCGACCTTAAAGGTATGCCGAACCTGACCGTGACCAGCGGCGAAACCATGCGCATTGGCTTCCTGATTCTTGATGCGCGAGGCACCTCCACGGAAAACTCGCCGATGAAGCAGCTCAAGGTGCGTCAGGCCATCAACCATGCGATCAACCGCAACGCGCTGGCCACGCAATTGGTGGGCGGCGAAGCCAAGCCCTTGCAGGTGGCCTGTTATCCAGGCCAGTTCGGCTGTGATACCACCGCGGCCACGGTCTACAACTACGACCCGGCCAAGGCCAAGGCGCTGCTCGCCGAAGCCGGTTACCCCAATGGCTTCGAGACAGAAATCTTCGCTTATCGCGACCGTGATTACGTCGAAGCCATCATTGGCAACCTGCGGGCCGTGGGCATCAACGCCAAGCTGCGCTACTTGAAGTACGCCGCCCTGCGCGATCAGCAACGTGGCGGCAAGGTGCCGATGTCGTTTCAGGCCTGGGGCTCGTTCTCGATCCTCGACACCTCGGCGTCGGCGGGCACCTGGTTCAAGGGCAATCCGGACGACAACATCAAGGATCCGCAAGTCCAGGGCTGGTTGCAGACCGCTGACAACGCCCTCGACCCGCAATTGCGCAAGGACAACTACCGCAAGGCGTTGCAGCGCATCAGCGAACAGGCGTACTGGGCGCCGCTGTTCAACTACTCGATGAACTACGCCTACACCTCCGAGCTGGCGTTCACGTCGTACCCGGATGAGCTGCCGCGTTTCGTTCAGTCCAGCTGGAAGTAATCCGCCACCGAGCGGATTGATCGAGAGGTGCCGTGGCTGCGGACTGACCCGCACCACGGACACGTCCTCACACCTGTCATCCATTGGATATGAGGAAACTTGCCATGCTTGGATTCCTTCTGCGCCGTCTGGGCATCGCCATTTGCGTTGCCATTACCGTGTCGGTGATCAGCTTTTCTCTTTTGCACCTGTCCGGCGACCTGGCCACGGCCATTGGCGGACCGGAAGCCACCAGCGAGCAGATCGAACAGATCCGCGTGCAATACGGTTTGAACAAACCGCTACCGACCCAGTACTTCAACTGGCTGGGCGATTTGTTGCGGCTGGACCTGGGCAACTCGTTTTTCTTTCAGGAGTCGGTCTACAACCTCGTCGCCAGCCGCTTGCCGATTACCCTCGGGTTAGGTGCCATGGCGCTGGCTATCGCCTTGCTGGTGGCGATTCCACTGGGTGTGCTGGCCGCGGTCAAACGCGACACCTGGGTTGACCGACTGGCCTTGAGCATCGCCGTGCTGGGTCAGGCAATGCCCAGTTTCTGGTTTGCGCTGATGTTGATCGTAGTGTTCGCGGTGACGCTCAAGTGGCTGCCGGTGTCCGGCAACTCGACGATGCTGCACTTCGTCATGCCGGCCATTGCCTTGGGCTATTACGCGACGCCGGCAATCATGCGTCTGACCCGTGCCGGCATGCTCGATGTGCTCAGTTCCGATTACATCCGCACCGCCCGCGCCAAGGGTCTGCGCCCGGCCCGCGTGTTGTTCAAGCATGCACTGCGCAACGCCTTGATTCCGGTCGTCGCCCTGGCGGCGGTGGAGTTTGGCTTCATGCTCGGTGGTTCGGTAGTGATCGAAACCGTGTTCTCCCTGCAAGGTATCGGACAGCTCGCCTGGGACGCCATTGCCCGTGATGACTTTCCGGTGGTACAGGCCGTGGTCCTGCTGATTGCGGTGATCTACATCATCCTCACCTTGCTGGCCGATGTGCTCAACGCACTGCTCGACCCGCGCATTCGCGTGCGCTAGGAGGCTTACATGAGCACCCCCACTACCCTCGCGATCAATGACTACCTGCCACCCCCCAGCAGCCTGAGCCGAGTACTTGGCAAGAGCTTTCGTCATCGTGGTTTCGCCATCGGCACGGTGTTGTTGCTGATCATCTTCACGGGAGCACTCTTCGCGCCGTGGCTGGCACCTTATGACCCTTACGCACAAGACGTGATGCTGCGTATGAAGCCGCCGGTATGGATGGCCAACGGCACCTGGGAATACGTCCTGGGAACCGACAAGCTGGGCCGCGATTACCTGTCACGCCTGCTCTACGGCGCACGTATTTCACTGTTCATCGGCATTGCGGCGGCGCTTATTTCCGGCTTTATCGGCACCGTCATGGGGCTGTTGGCGGGTTACTACGGCGGCAAGGTCGATGCGTTCATCAGCTACCTGATCACCACCCGGCTGGCGATGCCGGTCGTGATGGTCGCACTGGCCTCGGCCTCGCTGATGGGCGGCTCGCTGAAAGTGGTGATTGTGCTGCTCGGCTGCCTGCTCTGGGATCGCTTCGCGGTGGTGGTCAGGGCTTCGGTGCAACAGATTCGCGATGCTGAATATGTGGCCTCGGCCCAGGCGCTGGGCTGCTCGACCCTGCGCATTCTGGTCAGCGAAATCCTGCCCAATCTGGTCGGCGCGCTGATCGTCGTCGCAACGCTGGAAATGGCCCACGCGATCCTGCTGGAGTCGGCACTGTCGTTCCTCGGGGTGGGTGTGCAGCCGCCGACGCCGTCCTGGGGCTTGATGATCGCCGAAGGCAAACCCTACATGTTCTTTTCCCCGTGGGTCATCGCCATTCCCGGTGTCGCCCTGATGATCCTGGTGCTGGGCATCAACCTGGTCGGCGATGGCCTGCGCGATCTGATCCTGCCCGACGGCCGTAACTGATAGAAGGTACCTAACATGGCACTACTCCATGTAGAAAACCTGCGCGTGGATATCCCCATGGGCAACAGCCCAACGCCGGATGACACGCTGCATGCTGTGCGCGGCCTGAACTTTGAAGTCGAGCGCGGTGAAATGCTGTGCATCGTCGGCGAATCCGGCTGCGGTAAATCCTTGACGTCGCTGGCGCTGATGGACCTGTTGCCACGCAAGGCCAAACGTACGGCGTCCCGACTGACGCTGGACGGTATCGACATGATCGGCCAGAGCGAACGGCACATGTGCGACCTGCGCGGCAATCGCCTGGCGATGATCTTCCAGGAACCGATGACCTCGCTGAACCCGGCCTACAGCATTGGCGATCAACTCAGCGAAGTGCTGACCCGGCATCGCCAGGTGTCGCGCAAGGAGGCCCTGGTTCGCGCCGGGCGGATGCTGGAGAAAGTCGGCATCAGCAATGCCACCGAGCGCTTGCGGCAGTATCCGCATCAACTGTCTGGCGGTTTGCGCCAGCGGGTGATCATCGCCATGGCGTTGATGTGCGAACCGGACCTGATCATCGCCGATGAACCAACCACGGCACTGGACGTGACCATTCAAGCGCAGATCCTGCGCTTGATCCGCGACATTCAGAAAGAACTCGGCCTGGCGGTGATCTTCATCACCCACGACCTTGGGCTGGTGGCACGGATCGCCGATCGGGTCGCCGTGATGTATGCCGGGGAAATCGTCGAAACCGCCCCTGCCCTGCAACTGTTCGAGAACCCGCAGCATCCGTACACCCGTGGTCTGCTGGCCAGCATTCCAATCCCTGGCCGGACCAAACCGGGTGAGGCGCTGGGTTCGATTCCAGGCCTGGTGCCGAGCCTGGTAGGCGAACAGCAAGGTTGTGCGTTCCGCAATCGTTGCGCTCAGGCGATACCGACCTGCGCGCAGAACATCCCCGAAGTCGAACAGGACGGACACATGGCGCGCTGCCTGTTCGCCGCACCGGCCCCGGCACCGATTCGCCTTCAGGAGCGTGCACGGTCATGAAAAAAGACATCGCTTTGGAGCTGTGTGACATCCGCCGCGAGTTTCGGATCAACCAGGGCTTTTTCAAACCCGCCGCCACCCTGAAAGCCGTAGATGGCGTTTCCCTGCGTCTGATGCGGGGCGAGACCCTCGGTCTGGTCGGTGAGTCCGGTTGCGGAAAAAGTACCCTGGCCAAGCTACTGCTCGGTCTGCTGCCGCCTACCAGCGGCGATGTACTGGTCAACGGCAGACATCTGGCGGCGACTGATCGCAAGGCAATGTCCCGGCACATCCAGCCGATATTCCAGGACCCGTATTCCTCGCTGAACCCACGCAAGACATTGCGCGAAATCATTACCCTGCCGCTGATCGTGCATGACATCGGCAGCCCTGCCGAGCGGCGCAAGAAGACCGAAGCGATGCTTGATGTGGTCGGCCTGCCCAAGCGGGTGATCGACAGCTACCCGAGCCAGCTGTCCGGCGGACAACGCCAGCGAGTCGCGATCGCACGAGCGCTGATCATGCGCCCCGATGTGTTGATCTGCGACGAGCCCACCTCAGCACTGGATGTGTCGGTGCAGGCGCAGATTCTCAACCTGCTGCAAGACCTCAAGCGCGAATTCGGCCTGACCTACCTGCTGATCAGCCATAACCTGGCGGTCATCGAACACCTCGCCGACCGGGTCGCGGTGATGTACCTGGGGCGCATCGTCGAAGAACGTACGCGCGAATCGTTGTTTGCTGAACCCGGCCACCCTTATACCCGCGCCTTGCTGGATTCGGTGCTCACGCCCGATCCACACCTGGGCATTCCCGATATCGGCCTGCACGGCACCTTTCCCAATCCGATGTCACCGCCGTCCGGTTGCGCCTTCCACCCGCGCTGCCCGAGCTGCTTCGCACCGTGCAAAACGGCCTACCCGGCCAATGATTCCATTATCGGCGGCAACGTGCGTTGCCACCTTCACGACAATCCTGCCCAAACACTGGAGCTTGTCCACTCATGAGTCGTTCATTGGCCATCAGCAACACCACAGAGCAATTCGACAACGGCGCCTTTTTCAATCTGCTCGAACGTAGCGTCGCCTTGCCCACCGAAAGCCAGGCAACGGACAGCCAGCCCGAGTTGTATCGCTACCTCAATGACTTCATCACCCCGCATGTCAAGGCCATGGGCTTCAGCGTCAAGATCTATGACAACCCGGTGGCAGAGCGTGGTCCCTTCATGATCGCCACACGCATTGAGCATCCAGAACTGCCGACCGTACTGAGCTACGGCCACGGAGATGTGGTGCGCGGCTATGAAGCGCAATGGCGTGAAGGCCTGTCACCGTGGCAAGTCACGGTCGAAGGCGATCGCTGGTACGGCCGCGGCACGGCGGACAACAAAGGCCAGCACCTGATCAACCTGACCGCGCTGGAACAAACGCTCAAGGCTCGCGACGGCAAGCTGGGTTTTAACGTCAAACTGCTGCTGGAAATGGGCGAAGAAGAAGGCTCGCCGGGCTTGAATGCGTTCTGTGCCGCCCACAGCGAAGAGCTCGCGGCGGATGTTTTCATCGCCTCGGACGGCCCGCGCCTGGCGGCATCCCGACCGACGATTTTTCTCGGTTCACGCGGGGTGTTCAACTTCGAGCTGGTGGTCAATTTGCGCGAAGGCGCCCATCACTCTGGCAACTGGGGTGGGTTGCTGGCTAACCCTGGCATCATTCTGGCCAATGCCATCGCCAGCATGATCGATGAGCAGGGCCGGGTGAAGGTGGCCGGCCTGCAGCCCGAAACACTGCCGGAGCCGGTTCGCCAGGCGCTGGCTGATATTGACGTGGGTGGCGGGCCAGGCGATCCGGACATCGACGCCAACTGGGGTAACCCGCAGCTCTCGCTGAGCGAAAAAGTGTTCGGCTGGAACACCCTCGACGTCATCGCCTTCAAGACCGGCAACCCGGACGCCCCCGTGCATGCGATCCCTGGTAAAGCCAACGCCCACTGCCATATCCGCTTCGTGGTGAACAGCGACTACACGACCTTTATCCCGGCTGTGCGTGCCCACCTGGATGCTCATGGCTTCAGCAATGTCGAGGTCAAGCAAAGCCGTATCGATGTGATGCATGCCACTCGGCTGGACCCGCAAAGCCCGTGGGTCAATTGGGCACTCAGCTCTCTGACACAGACCACCGGCAAAAAACCTGCGCTGCTGCCAAACCTCGGGGGCTCGCTGCCCAACGACGTGTTCGCGGACGTGCTCGGCCTGCCAACATTGTGGGTGCCGCACTCGTACCCGGCCTGCTCGCAACATGCGCCGAACGAGCACCTGCTGGCACCGGTGGTCAAGGAAAGCCTGCAAATCATGGCCGGTCTGTTCTGGGACCTGGGCAACGATGCGGCACGCCTGACCCAGGAGCATCAGTTGCGGGAGCAGGCGCAATGAGCGCCACGCCACAACAGGCGCTGGACTGGCTTGCCGGCCAGCGCCACGCCATGGAAGCGCTGCTGCAGCGTATCGTCGACACCGACTCCAACAGCTATGACAAGGCGGGCGTCGACGCGGTGGGCGCACTGCTCGCGGCTGAACTGGAAGCCGACGGCATCCTGCTCAAGCGCATGCCGGTCGATGGTTTTGGCGACGTGATGCTTGCCGAAGTGCCAGGCGCCTCTGGAAAGCCGGTGCTGTTGCTGGGCCATCGCGACACGGTGTTCCCCAAAGGCACCACCACGACGCGCGGCTACAGCCGCGACGCCAACCTCGCCTATGGCCCCGGCGTCGCCGACATGAAAGGCGGCCTGGTGCTCAATTGCTTCGCGCTCAAGGCACTCAAGCGCGCCGGTCAGTTGCCCTATCCGGTGCAGGTCCTGTACACCGGAGACGAAGAAATCGGCTCCGGCAGCGCCAGAACCCATATCGAAAAAGCCGCCCGTGGCGCGCGTGCCGTGCTCAATACCGAACCCGGCCGGGCCAGCGGCAACGTGGTCAGCGCACGCAAAGGCGGCGCCACGCTGATCATCGAAGTCAGCGGCCGCGCGGCGCATGCCGGGGTCAACCATGCCGACGGCGCCAGTGCCATCGAAGCCCTGGCACGCAAGATCGTCAAGCTGCATGCCTTGACCGATTACGCGGCAGGCATCACGACCAATGTTGGCCTGATAGACGGTGGCACCTCCAGCAACACCGTCGCGCCTAGCGCCTCTGCCCGGCTGGACGTGCGCTTTATCGAACTCGAGCACTGGGATCAGATTTTTAGCGCAATCCTGGGCATCGTCGCGGAAGAAGAGCTGATCGGTACCTGCGCCATTCTCAAGGAAGCGACCACCTTTCTACCGATGGAAGCCTGTCACAGCGAACGGCTGCTGCGCATCTACCAACAAAAGGCCCTGGCGCTGGGTTTCAGCGTTGAAGGCGAATTCACCGGTGGTTGTGCCGACTCTGGATTCACTGCCAGCCTGGGTATTCCAACCCTGTGTGGGCTGGGGCCGGTGGGGGGTAAGGTCCATACCGATCGTGAGTATCTGGAACTGGATACGCTGGTGCCTCGGGCTCTGGCGTTGGTGGCGACTATTCTGGCTGTTGGCGAGGGTAGTTGAGGCTTTTTTTGGGGAAGAATCTATTTGCGTTTTTCTGGATGGGTGGTGTGTATATCCGTTTTTTTGGTAACGGCGGCTGACGGTTCCGCTCTTACAGCGGCTCACTTTTGAAGAGCGCAAAAGTAAGCAAAACGCTTTTGCCCCACCACTTGGTGCCTCGCCTAGGCTCGGCATGCCCTCACTCCGGCATTGCTCCGTGGGCCCGCCGCGAAGGGCCATCCATGGCCCAGCGCGGCTATCCCGGCATCCATGCCGGGAT